>CAYVIG010000043.1:0-14096 GCA_964451445.1 uncultured Dehalococcoidia bacterium | reverse complement strand
AGTACTTTGCCGTCGGAGCCAGTTACTTGGGATCTGCGTTGGTTCTACTGGTCATTGGGCGTTCTGCCATCACAGTTCAGCCTCAGAGAGAGCCGGTCTTGCAGAACCTGACCGGATACATCCGGTTCCTAAAAGAGAACCGGGTGATCATGGTGCTCATGGGTCTGGCATCCATCACAGAGGTACTGGGATTCACCCACATGACTCTGTTACCAGTGTTCGCCAAAGAAGTTCTGAATGTGGGGCCGGTGGGGTTGGGTTACTTGACTGCAGTACGTCAGGCCGGAGGCCTGTTGGGTCTGGCTTTATTGGCCAACCTGCAGGACTTCCGTCGCAAGGGTCTTCTGATGTTTGTCATCGCCGCTGGGTTCGGTATTGGTCTGATGGCGTTTTCCTTTTCTTCGGCCATGGTCTTCTTCATCGTGATCCTGGCGGCGGTCAACGCCTGTGCCATGTCGGTTGATACCCTTTACAAGGCTTTGATGCAATCCAACGTGCCAGACGAGCAGCGGGGTCGGGCAATGGGATCGTGGGTCTTGAGTATTGGCATCGCCCCAGTCGGCCATGTTGGTGTGGGAGCGCTTGCCGCGACCCTCGGTGCGCCCGGCGCCCTGCTGCTCAACGGCTCCGTGCTTGCGGCGATAAGCATCACCGCGGCGGTGAAGCTGCCTAAGATACGTCGATTGGAATAAGCGAGTCTATCCCCTCTTTCCCGAAAACGACTACCCCGATTCCCCACCAAAACCTATCCATTACTCAGGGTTGATATTAACTTTTTAGATATATAGCGTGGTCAATTAGCAGTTCAACTGGATGCGGGTTGTCTGATGTTTTTAGGCTCCGGTGATCGATCTTGACTCTCACGCTATGGCTGGGGACAGGGAAACGTTCCTGGAAGTCGGCTGCGATGAATGTGACGCAAAGCCCATTGACTTCTACCGCCTGATCACAAAGATCGAGAACCTGCTGAGAAAGACAGTCGCATGAGGGAACACGATTTAACAAAAGTGGTCGGTAGTGTTCCGCCGAAGAAAGACCTCGTACATGAGGTGCGCACCTACCTCGACACGGCCATTGGCTTCCTTGAGATAATTCGGGACGAAGCCTTGGAGAACGGTGAAGAAGGGTTACCGCCGGAATTGGAGGACACCTGGTTGGCGTCTAACCGCCTGGCCGCCCCGGTCGAGGAAACCCCACACAGGATATAACCGCCCAAGCTCATTGGCACGACAATTACGATTCCTCTGATAGTAAAAAGACCTCGGCAAGCTTGCCGAGGTCTTTAGTGGTTGTTTAGATGCCTAAAGGACTAGGCCAAAACCCGCGCTACAAACTTCCTCATGAGGTAGACCGCACGATCTGACTCGGGGCCGGGCACGTTGGCAAAGTTATGGGGCATATCGGGGAATAGCTCCAGCACCACATCACCACCTGCCGCACGATAGTCCTTGACAAATTGCTCGGTCACAGGAACCGGCAGATTCGTATCGGCCGTTCCCTGGGCGATGAACAACGGAGGCAATGCCTCAGCTTCTCCGCGCTTCAATATCTGGTAGGGCGAACCTTCATTCATTGCTTCTACCGACGAGAAATACGCTTCAGTCAGTTCCACCAAACGGTCATTCCCTGTTTCTTGGGCGTATATGTAGCGCTCGTGAGGCGCTACGATGGGCCAACCGACGATCACGTACTTCAGCTCGGCGTCGGCGTCCGACCCAGGCAGGTCTATGGTGTTGTAAGCGGGGTGGCTGGGCATCATGGAACTTAGGATGATGGAGTGCCCACCGCTGGAACCGCCCATACCCCCCACCGTCTCCGGGTCTGTATTGAACTCCGACGCCTTGGACTTCAGCCAGCGAATGGCGAAGTTAACGTCGGCTACCTGAGCGGGGTAGGGATATTCCGGCGGCTGGCGGAAATTCACGGCTGCGACGACGATGCCACTGCCCGCCAAACCCCGGTTCATCGTCTCGTTGGCCGTGTAATCATTCAAAGACCAGACGCCACCATGGACATCCACCAATGCCGGAAAGGGTCCTATTCCCTCAGGGATATAGACCCGAACGGCCAATCCATCCTGATATTCCATGTCACGAACGATTATCTGATATCTCTGCTCGGGGTTATAAACCACTGTGGGGTTGCTAGCCATATAGTCCTCCGGTGTCTGTTATCGGACCCTTTTCATTGGTCTGGTTCTATTAAGAGGACTTACGCACGTATTTGTAGTCTTTGGAGATACCAAACTCGGGCACCGGAGACGGGTTCTTGACCTGGTACCTGTAGTTCGGGTCTGGAACGGGTTTGGGGCCGATGGTACCGCGCAGGACACCGATGCCCTCAACCTCATGTTCCACCACGTCTCCGGGCTGTAGGAAGCGGGCCTTCTCAAAGCCTTTGCGGATGGACTCGCGTATGGATCCGCCGCCAACTGTGCCGCTGCCGATGACGTCGCCAGGGACTATAAGGCTGTCCTTGGAGGCCCGCTCCACCATATCTGCAAAGGTGAAGTAGCCGTTCTGGGCCTCGCCGTCTTTCATCCAGAGGTCACCGTTGACCTTGACTTCACACTTGAGGTGCAGGTGACCATCCTTCAGATAGGGAGACATCTCATCTTTGGTCACCAGCCAGGGGCCGATGGACGACGCCGTGTCTTTGCCCTTTGCCGGACCAAGACCGAAGGCCATCTCATCGACCTGTAGATCACGGGCGCTCCAGTCATTGAACAAGGTAAATCCTGCGATGTAGTCCATGGCGTCGGCGGCGGCGATATCCGACCCTTCTTTGCCAATCACGATCCCAATCTCCAACTCATAGTCGAACTGCGATGATGCCGAAGGATGTGGGACGGTAGCATCCGGCCCGTAGACGCAGAGCGGGTTGGAGAAATAGAAGACCGGCATCCGGTACCAAGCCTCGTTGGGCTCGCGCGTGCCCTGGTTGCTAGCGTGCTCCTCATAGACTATGAAGTCGCGCACGGTGGGGGGCTGGATCACAGGAGATCGGAGTTGGGTGCCTGCCAACAGAACCCGCGGGGCCGAGGTATCCTTGGCCAGGGCTTCACTAACCCGGTCTATGGGGTTGTTGCCTTGCTCCAGCAATGCACGGACATCGCGGAGTGTGTGGCCGCTGGTGCCTACCAGGGCACTTACATCGACAATCTCATCGCCTTGAATGACTCCACAGCGAGGGCCATTGCCGGTGTCATAACTAAGTAAACGCATTTTGGTCTCCCGTATTCAGCCGAATATCTTATTTGTAACCAGAAAATCATGCAAGAGCAGGACTGGTGGAATTACAGCACACGCGCCTGCCATGGTCAATCGCGTTGGATCAGGTAACAGGTTCTTCGCTCAAGAACGCTACTATGGATTCTGGCTCCATCAGGGGGTAAAGAGTGAATTCCGCTGGAACGGCGTCCGCCCACTCGTTAAGCAGACCGTGCAGCATCTCATGGGACTCAACATCAAACACCGCCACCGCTCCTCGGCCGGTTCTGGGGTAGAACGACCTGGCGATTCCCCGTGCCATCTTATCTTCCACCCACGGCCAAAAACTCTTTCTAGCCTCGCGGACCTCTGAGGGTCGAGTGGGTGCAGGGTTACTTATAACAAGGAACAGCATGTTCTTTCCTTAATCTTGAAATTCCTTAGTTAATGGCGAGCCTCTCAGGCTTGACCGCTTACGAAAGGCTGGGGGCATCCGTTGGCGCTCCCAGGAGTTCCTGTCCGGCCAACTGATAGTTCGAATGCAGACCTGAAATATGCTGACCGCTCACATGCATGTCTCTGAAGAACCTCTCCAGTTCGTTGGACTCGTGAATGGCACCGGTACCTGCCATGTAAAACAGCTTGTTCACCACATCGACCGAACGACGGATGGCATGAGCGATGGCCAGCCTGCCGTGGACAGCTTTGTCCATCAGGTCTGAACTCTTTGCAACTTGGGATTCCCACATGGAACCCACAGCACTGAGCACGTAACTCCGACCAGCACCAATAATCGCCTCGCACTCGCCGAACGTCGTTTGAACCTCCGACCTCTCGCGCAACGATCTTGCCGATTGGGTAGTCCCTGCCCCGGCCAATTCCATGAACGAGTTCATAGCACCCCGGGCGATGCCCAAAGCATTGGCAGCGGCCAGTGTCCAACTCAGCAACAACGCCGTTTGCGGGTTGTACAAAGGGCTGTCGTGTACGCCTGGTGCCATTCGGTTGTAGGTATGGCTCGTTGGGACGAATAGGTCGGAATATGATGCGTCGTTGCTCGCGGTTCCCCGCATACCCATGGTGTTCCAAACCAGGTGTACCGTACCGGCCTCCAGAGGAACGAATGCCACGAGACTCACCGGGGTGCCGTCCTCTTCCAGGAGCGGCCCTTTTTCGTCGACCAGGTCGCAGTTCAAGACCAGACATTTGGCGTGGTCGACCCCGCTCAGGTAGTTCCAACGTCCGGAAACGATATATCCGCCCTCGGTCACGGCAGCCGTCCCGCCTGAGCGCGCAGAACCTGAAGCCCTGACCACGGGCGGGTCTCCGAACAATTCCTTGGCTGCTTCAACGGTTATTCGAGAGACAGCTGATGTAAGTGCTGTGCCGTTGAAACAGCACCAACCTGCAGAGCCATCTACCTGGGAAATGGTCTCCACCACTGGGAATGCGGTGATCGGGTCAAGTTCGGGTCCGCCCAGGACTTTGGGAACGTAGAGCCCAAATAGGCCTTTTGCAGCCATGACCTCGGCCAGATCGGCGGGCAATTGGCATTCTGAATCTATTTGACGAAGATTTGCTCTAATCATAGGCACGACTGATTTTGCAGCTTCGAGCATGGTTTCCGGCATTATCAAATCCTTTGAATCTTAGACAGTGGATACGAAGGAGGCGGTTAGCCCCGCCAAAGTGGGAGCGACCTACGCCTGGCTGGCCTATTATAGCCAAGACTGGCTCTCATCCCAACCTGCCATATGGCTCTAATAGCTTGAATGGTAAATGGAGTGCGTTTCCGCTAATTTGTCTGGCAATTGACTCCCTATTAAATTAGAATCAATCATGATTGCTTGAATCAGTAATTTTCAAAATGCTACTATAGGCACTAATTATTGGTGCGCAGCGCGCGCGGAGATAGACGGATGGCAGAAAACGACATCGCTTTGATGGGTCATTTGATGCGGCGCGCCGGTTTCGGCGCTCAGTACGAGGAGCTTGAGACCCGTGCAGCTAAGGGATACGAAGAGACCGTCGAGGAATTGCTGAACCCCCAAGACCACCCAGACGGAATGGACTTGGACTTGGCTGAGAGATATTTCATTGAATGGAACCATTTCGTTAGGGGCGTTCCCGAGTACATCACCTGGCGAATGATAAATTCAGACCGCCAACTGGAAGAGAAGATCGTGCTCTTCTGGCACGGTATCCTGTGCATATCCGATAGCAAACTACAGAGCTACCCCACCGAGTATGAGGAACTGGAATTGTTCCGCAGGGATGGCCTCGGCAGCTTTAAAAACCTTTTGCTGGGTATATCCAAAGACCCCGCTATGGTCTATTACCTGGACAACTGCCTGAGCCACAAAGGCGCCATCAACGAGAACTATGGCCGAGAACTCCTGGAGCTATTTTCCCTGGGTGTGGGCATGGACGGCGAGTTCAACTACACCGAGGATGACGTCAAAGAATGCGCCAGGGCGTTCACCGGTTGGACGATCGCCAACTCCATTCCACAGCAACCCTACGGCCGTTATTCAGCTCAATTCCTGTATAACCCCGCCGACCATGACGAAGATGAGAAGACCTTCCTGGGCGAGACCGGCAACTTCAACGGCGAAGATATCATCGATATCATTGTGAAGCAGCCAGCCACCGCCCGGTTCATCTCACGCCACCTATATAACTTCTTTGTGGCTGACGACGTTGAAGTACCGTCCTGGATGGACACTCCCCCGGTAGACATGGAAACCATCAAGATGCTCGAGGAAGAGTATTTCCGGTCTAATTACAATATCAAAAGCATGCTGCGGTTGCTGTTTAATTCGGACGCATTCAAAAATGCACGCTTCGCAAAAGTAAAGAGCCCGATCGAGACCATCATTGGCACGTTACGTCTGGTCGGAGATTGGGCCACCCCCAAACCTGGCATGGAGTTCATCTTTGACGAGATGAAGTACATGGGCCAGGAGATACTCAACCCGCCTTCAGTAGAGGGCTGGCACACAGGCAAGGAATGGATCGACGGTGGCACTCTGGTGCACCGCATCAACTTTGCCGCCGACTCGGTATCAAATACAGAGTTCCCAGGGGTAAAATCAATCATCGAGAGGCTGGCCGCCACAGGCCCCAGCCTCTCACCTGAAGGCCTGGTCGACGGATGCCTCCGCCTGTTGGGCGAATACGAGATATCCGACGAGACACGCCGCATGCTGGTGGATCAAAACAGCAAGGGCGGCGAAGTACATACCGACTCAGATGAGTTTGAAACGAGGGTCGCCGAGACCCTGCGGATGATCGTTGCAACCAAGGAATATCTCTACGCATAGTCGCTGAATCAGTGCATTAGCGTTTTATTGTTACCAGTTTAAGAACAAAATATTTAGTCCCCTTTTAAGTAGGAGTAGGTAATGACCTCCAGTAAGAAAGACCCAGTATTGGTGGTGCTTCAACTTTCAGGCGCATATGATGCGTTGAATACCATTGTTCCGTATAGCGACCCCCACTATAAGGACTACCGCACGGTGCTAAAGGTAGATCCGGAAGAAGTTCTGGCCATCGATAACAACGTCGGGTTTCACCCATCGATGGCACCGTTAAAGGGGCTATATGACCAGGGTAAAGTGGCTGTGATCCAGGGTATCGGTTACCCGAACCCGATTCGTTCCCATTTCCGGTCTATGGACATCTGGCACACCGCCGCGCCCGAGAAGATGGGTATGGATGGATGGCTGGGTCGGGCCATCGGCGACATGGACCCTAACAAAGAAAACGTACTGACGGGCGTGAACTTTGGCCGCGGCCTCCCCAGGGCGTTGGCCACCTCAGGCGTGTCGGTTGCATCTGTGGGCGGCCTGGATCAACTCGGCGTACTCACCGGAATCAATGACCAGAACCAGAGGACCGAGGCACTGGACATCTTTGCTCGGATGTACTCTCCCATGATCGGTTCCGGCCCGACTAACGATTACCTGTCTCAGACCGGTTTGGACGCTCTGAAAGGCGCCGACATCTTGGCAACCGCACCTGAGTCTTACACATCAAACGTGGAGTACGGCGGTGACCAATTCTCCCAGTGGCTGAAGAACGTGGCCCAGGTTCACCTGGCCGGTCTCGGCTCCCGCGTCCTCTATACCGGACTAAACCCAGGAGCCTTCGACACCCACGCCAACCAGACGACAGCTTTCCCGCAGTTGTGGGGGCAGGTTACCACTGCCATAGAAGACTTCTACCAGGATTTGAAAGAACACGACGCCAGCCAGGAAGTGGTTATCTTAGCCTTCACCGAGTTTGGCCGGCGGGTGCTGGAGAACGGCTCAGGAACCGACCACGGCTCCGGCAGCGTGGCATTTGTGATCGGAGATCAAGTTGAAGGCGGCTTGTACGGGGAATACCCGTCGCTGGAGCCAGACAAGCTGGACCAGGGCGACCTCCGCTGGAATAATGACTTCCGCGGGACCTACGCCACCCTGCTTGAGAAATGGATGGGTCTCGACTCGAAACCCATTCTTAGAGACTCCTTCGAGCAGCTCGATTTCATCAAGTAAAACACTACTTCGCCGTTTAATCAGGCCTTGCTGGCACCCGGATCGCTGGGTGTCCAACATGTTTGTGAGGAAATAATGGTAGCTCAAGTAGCGCCTTTAAACTTTCGATATAGTCACACCATAGGCCGCCAGGAAACCCGAGGCGGTGACGGTTTCTTCAACCCTGTTGCTATTGCCCGGGGCGAAGGCGACCGCATGTACGTGGTGAACCGCGGCACAGAAACACCGGTGTTTTACCCCTGCAAGCGGGTCACCATCTGCAGCGTGGATGAAGAGTACATCGGGCAATTTGGTTTCAAAGTCCACCCAGAAGATGCCGTCAGGTCGGCACCTGATGGTGCATTGTTCTGGCCAACATCTGTGGCGCTGGATTCCCAGGGAAACGCCTATGTTGCCGATGAGTGGCTGGACCGGATATCCGTGTTCACCAAGGACGGAGACTGGATCGGAAAATGGGGCGAGCAGGGTGATGGCGACGGCGAGATCAACAAGCCTTCCGGCCTGGCATTTGATGCTGAAGACAACCTGTACATAGTCGACAGCCACAACCACCGCATTCAGGTTTTCGACACCAAGGGGAATTTCAAATTCAAGTGGGGAACCCAGGGCACGGGCGACGGTGAATTGAACTTCCCTTGGGGCATCGACATCGACAAGAACGGCGATGTCTTTGTGGCCGACTGGAGAAACGACCGGATTCAGAAGTTCTCCGCAGATGGCACATTCTTGATGGGATTCGGTTCCTCAGGAAAGGGACCTGGCGAGTTCAACCGCCCCACAGGGATAGCTGTTGACAAAGACGGCGCTATCTATGTAGCGGATTACAAGAATGACCGATTGCAGGTGTTTGACTCGGAAGGCAAGTTTGTGACCCAGTTGACTGGCGAAGCGACGCTGTCCAAGTGGGGCAAAGAACGGGTGGAAATCGACCAGTCGTTTGTCAGGGCCAGGGCGAGGTCCCAGGGACTTGACGAGCGAGAGAAAGTCTTCCAAGGGCCCATATCAGTGGATGTAGACGATGAAGGCCGCGTATTTGTGACGGAAGTGCCTCGCCACCGCGTTCAGGTCTTCTTGAAGCAATCACCTGAATTCCACGGTGGCCCGCTCTAGCTTGATTCCAGATTCCTAGGTTTCCGGAATGGCGTCAGCCTTCGGGTCTATGGGGTTGGTTGGTCAATCTTGTATATCAGCTTGCGGACTTCACTGATATCAAAAGGTGTGATTTTAGACCTGGGCTAGATGAAGGGAAGAGATATCCCGACGAAGATTACACACCAGAACAGGTCATCAACACGCCTCGAAAATTAAGACGCTCTGGACGAGATAATCAGGTCCTGTACCGGGGAGCGTGATGACCACTAGGTCATGCACCTACTCCAAGCACAAGGCGTGCCCGCATGGGCGGTGTTGAATGTCAGCGAGACCATCAAAGACCCGCACTAGGCAGCCCGTGGGTTCTGGGACACAGTCGATCACCCAGAAGTTGATATCTATTAGCAGACAAGTACACCGTGGGTCCTGTCCAAGAGCCCGCGCTTAACTGCCACGCCAGCGCCAGGCCTTGGTCAATACAACTACCAGGTGTTGGACGGCCTGCTGAGATTATCCACCATCGAGATAGGTGCCCTGGTTGAACGTCGTGTCACCGGTGAAATACCCGACCCAAGAGCATAAGTAATTGGGTTGTCCGATTCACTAACTTGGCCTGGGTTGGATTTAGAGGAACTTAGAGCCCCATCGCCTCCAATCCCAACTTGGCCAAGTCCTCATCAGCATTGTGGCCGCGGATGCCGCCAACTCCGATTCCGCCAAGTATCGCCCCGTCTTTGATGATGACCACGCCGCCCTGTTCGTAGGTGATCGCCGGGTCGCCATTCTCGCTGACACTCTGACCTATGTTCTTCATGTTGGCACCCCAATCACCGCTGTTGATGCCTAGGATCGCAGCAGAATAAGCTTTTCGCACGGCATGACGGCGAGTGAAAACTCGGGCATGGTCCATCTTAGCGAAGGCTTCCATGTTGCCAGATGAATCCACTATGGCCAGGCAGACCGGCGTTTCAGACGTGGCTCGGGCTTTTTCCATCATCACTTCCATGGCCGCCTGTACCTGTTCATAGGTCAGGTGTTGTTCTGCTATGGCCATGCACGGCCGTGTGGGTTCGTTATGCGTTGACATGTAATCGATCTCCTCAGATATAGTTCTGCGGGTTTTCCAGGGAGAATTGTAACAACAGGCCACAGATGAATGTGTGCCCGAAACGACATGCGTGTAGAATATCGAGGTTGCGCAAAAAATGACACGGAGATATCACGATGCGAGTCGGCCTGATTTCAGATACACACAACCCTAGCGTTGGCGATGAACCACCCCCGGAGATATTAGCAGCCTTTGATGGGGTTGATGTGATAATCCATGCCGGGGATATCTATCAGCCTGAATGCCTGGACTGGCTGGAGAAGATCGCTCCGGTGTATGCCGTGGAGTTGGGGGCAGGTGCACATTTCAGTGAAGACGACCGTGTGGTGGACATGCGCAGGGTGATCGAACTTGAAGGTCACTCCATTGGGATAGTCCACGACTTGCTCATCCCGGGCATGGCTCAGGAATTAACGGAGTTCAGTCCGCTGTCCAAACATTTCCCTCATGACGCCAGCCTATCCACCGCCCTTCAGAACGTGTTTGACGCCACGGTGGACATCGTCGTATTTGGCCACACCCATTACCCGGTGGTGGAAGAGTTCCAAGAGATATTGATGGTGAACCCGGGGAGTCCAAGTCTGCCGAAACAGATACGACGACTTGGTCAGGTAGCGATCATGGAACTGGATTCAGACAGTAAGAGCGCCGAGATTCTGAACCTCTCTACCTTCAGCTGATGGGGAAGCCTCTCATCAGTTGAAGGGCCGACCAGAGATTACGGCACCCTAGATTGGCTCTCCAGAATCCCTGCCTGGACCGTTCTTGTCACTAAATACGATGTTGCGGTCCAGATATGTGGCCAGCACAGGAAACGACAGGCTCAGAAAAGCTATCGCAATCCATCAGTTTCTATTGCGGTTGGTGGGTAACACCTGTTCAACAGACGGAGCTACCTAAATCGGGGCTGCCTCCCACGGCTCGGTGCCGTCCAATTCGTATTTCAACCGCTCCCGTGGCCGCTCTGTAACAGAGATGATCGTCGAAACGGAGTTTCCATCGAAGTAGAGATCGGCTCCCGCTCTAGAAACCGAAGCGGTGTTGACCAGGTCACCAGTCGCCAGTTGGTCCAACTCAAACGTTAGAGACACCACCCTGCTTTCGCCGCGGGCCATGTTCCCGACCAAGCAATTAAGTTCACCTGCTATGACGCTGTAGGTGAATGAGTCCATTGTTGACGGTACGATACGGAGTCCTCCAGGAATCTCATTGCTTACCGATACCCCCGTTGCTGGAGATGGACAACGAGGACTTGTTCGTGATCACGCCCGCCCGCCTTCAACTCCGCATGTAGAATCTCCCGGGTCACCCGCTAAGTCGGGTGATGCGTGAACGATGTGGGGAAGGTGTGAATGACCAGAGAGAGGTGATTGTCGCGGGTCAAACTCTCTGCCAGAGCCGCGCCAGTGGCACTTATTATCAGACCTATAGCAAGACAAAGAAACCGAACATTACCGAAGATCACCATGGTTCCGACAGTCCGGTGCCCGTTGATTCTGTGATCGGGTTTTCCAACAGTGGAGAGACAAGAGTAGTCGGCACATTGGTCAAAACCCTAACAGCTCAGGGTCTCAAAGTCGCGGCCATCAAACACTACCATGACGGCCATGGACCGGCCCGAAAAAATAGCGGCAGTGACCGGCTCTATGAGGCGGGAGCGGTAGTAGCCATCGCCAGTTCTCCGAACAGGCGTTCTTAGGTTAAAAGGGTCAAAGACGACAGCTCCATCGAGGATTTGGTTGGCCTAATAAACACCTCGTTAGACCTGGTCATCGAGGAAGGATTCAAGACGAGTTCCGCGCCAAAGATCCTGGTTTTAGACGACCGCAAAATAGACGATTCGGTGACGAATATCATCGACACCGTCGGAGATGATATTGTAAATTTAGGGTTTCCGAATTTCAGTCACAAGGACCTTGAAAACCTAACTGACTGGATGTCACATAACTTCGTTAAAAACTGTGCACTTGCCATAACGTAAGCACACAAAGGTAAAGCAGTACAGATTTTAGCTGTATAACTCCCGGCGGGTTTCGTCCAGCAGCGCCCGTTCTTCAGGGTCCAATTCTGGGTACCCTTCGGCCTTGGGTCTGATGCCACCGGTGAACTCTGGAGGACGCTTTTCTAAGAAGGCTTTCCGGCCCTCATCGCCGTCTGTCGTCAGCTGGGTCAACAGGGTGTTGAACAGGGTCTGAACCCGCCATGCTTCGGACACCGGAACGTCCCTGAACCGGATGGCAAATTCCTTCATCATGCGGACCGCAACCGGCGGCATTCCTGCGATTCTGTCCGCGATTTCCTCTGACCTGGTCATCAACTGATCATGGGCTACAACCTCATTTATTAGGTTGATTCTGAGGGCTTCCTTGGCGTCGAATGCTTCATCGGTCAGCAGTATCCGCATGGCGTCGGCATGGGAAATCTGGCGGGTCAGATAACTGGCACCAGGGCCGTTTCCGACCCAACCTTGGCTCAGCAACGCGAACTTAAACCTTGCATGTTCATCGCAGGCCACCCGTATGTCGGTTGTCGTCAGGAGTATGTAGAACCCTGCTCCGGCAGCCCAGCCGTTGATGGCTCCAATGACCGGCTTCCATATCTGAGGGTAATGGTCGCCAAGCCTACCGTCCGCGCCGATCTTGGCGCCGTTAACTGTCCCTGCCAGCGGCCAAAATATGTTCTCCGTCCGTATCCGGTCAAAGTCTTCCGCAGAAACACCAGGCGGCGGGGCCAGGTTGTGCCCGGCACAAAAATGGCGGTCACCACTACCGGTCAGGATGGTGGCTCGGACATCCCGGTCGTCCCATATGTCTTTCCACACCCTGCTGATCTCATCTGAGGTGTCATGATCCAGGATATTCCCTTTATCGGGGTTATCTATGGTCACATAAGCAATATGGCCTTTTTTCTCGTAGAGGACGCCCATTTCGCATCTCCGATCCTAATTAAGTTCTACCAACTCTCAGTATATGATCTCTTCTGAAACCAAACGGTCTATATCTTTTATAGATAGGCCCAGTAATTCCCGGTAGACATAGTCATTATGCTGCCCCAACATCGGAGCTTCCGTGAGGATTGGTTCTTGGTAGCTTTCAAAGCGCCAGGGTAGCCCGGGAAGGTCTCTGGTCTCTCCGTCTCTCGTTTCCACTCTGGAAAAATACCCTGTTTCACTCAACTGGGTCTCTTGAAACACCCGCAGTATGTCCTGGGACGGCCCTGACGGAACTCCCGCCTGTTGCAAGAGTTCCATGGCCTCCTGGTCGGAGCGTTGCATAGTCCATTCGGTGATTGCGTCCGCCAGGATGTCATTATGTTGCCTGCGGCCTTCGGCATCAGCGTATCTGACATCTGACGCTAAGTCCGGTCTCTCGATGACGCTGCAAAGGCTACTCCATTCCTCGTCGTTGGTCACAGCTATCGCGACCCAGCGATCGGGTCCTTCGCAGTGGAACACGCCGTGGGGGACGTACCAGTCGTCCTGGTTTCCAATCGGCTCTTTCACCCGGTCGTTCATCTGGTAATCCAGGATAGCCTCCGGAAGACAGGCACTGAGGGCCTCAGCCATGGAGAAATCCACGTATTGGCCTTGGCCGGTCAAAGCCCTATTGTTCAGGGAAGCAACCGTTACCATAGCCAATTCCATGCCCACCCATGGGTCAGCCCACAACCCTCCAGTGACCGGTTCCCTGTCCGGGTAGCCCGAAGTCGAGTTCCAGCCCGTGTAGTGTTGTAACAGACTGCCATAGGCAACGTAATCGGTGTGAGGTCCATAGTGTCCGGTACCGGAAGAAGCCATCATTATGATGTCAGGGTTGACTGTGCTGACGGCCTCATATCCCAACCCGAGTCGTTCAATCACGCCGGCGGCAAAGTTCTCTATAACGACGTCTGATATCGAAAGCAGCCGTTTGACCAGATCCAGCCCTTCCAGTTTTGAGATATTCTTTTTATAAAAATCAATACGGTGTTTTAATTACTGAAAACCAAAGAAAAAGTATCCACACAAAAAGCATTTGGATAGCGGCGATTTTCGGTACCCATTCCTTCGCAGTACCAAACCAATAAATTCCACCAAGAAATAATGGTAATGGGGAAGAAATGAGAGCATAATATGATAGTCTATTCATGAAATCTTGTATTGCCATA
>CAYVIG010000042.1:0-14242 GCA_964451445.1 uncultured Dehalococcoidia bacterium | reverse complement strand
GAAGATATATTCCGGATGAATTCCCATTGTTCTTTCCAGACTGATTTGACTAAGAACGGGCCCGAAGATTTCCGTCCAGATTGGGCGCATTAACCCAGTCGTGCCCTGGATTTGTAAAAACCTAGGCTTGATGGCAGAATGGCCAAGCTCACCGCTGAGCACATCAACGTTTAACGGATAAAATTCGCAGATCAGGAGGCCCAAAGTGGCATCGATCAGACCTAATAAGGCCAAGCAAAAATTACAAAACGGCGAAGTTATATCGGTAATCTCAGGTCTTCAGAGCAGCGACATCATAGATTTTCTGGGACCCATCGGATTTGATGCTGCCTGGATCGAATGCGAGCACGGGTCTGTGGATTGGGACGCTCTGGGTGATATGAGCAGGGCCTGTGACCTCTGGGAGATGGCATCCATCACCAGAGTGAACTCCAACGACCCAGGTCTGATCACACGTACATTGGATCGTGGCTCCATGGGGATAGTTGTGCCGCACGTCAATTCCAAAGAGGCTGCTGAACAGGCTGCCCAATCCACAAAATACTCCCCGTTGGGATACCGGGGGATGTTTGGTGGGCGTCAGTCCTTTGGGGTCGGCGATTACTTCCACCAGGCCAATGACCAGACAATGGTCGTTGTGCTCCTTGAAGAAATAGAGGCGCTGGCCAACCTGGATGAGATCCTGACGGTGCCAGACATCGACGTCTTTTTCGTCGCTCCGTCTGACCTCTCCCAGACTATGGGGCACATCGGCAATGCCGGTCATCCTGAGGTCCTAAAAGCAGTCGATGATGCCATCGCCAAGATCACCGGTGCAGGGAAAGTGGCCGGGACGCTGGTGAACGACGGAAATGTAGAAGCGTACATACAGAAGGGAGTCCAGTTCGTGATGACGTCCTGGAACGCGTGGGTTGCTCAGTGTGCTGCCGATTTTGTGAAGAAAGCCAGCAGCGCCAAGAAATAGTTGACCTCTGGTTGCTAACTTAGCTTAAGACGAGGGCGGGCGGGGCTCGTTTCTGGAGAAGAACTCCCGCCCTGTGGTCTTAAGGGGCATCAATAACACCGCTCCTAGTATGAAGAAGCCAGCAGACCCGGCAATCAGGACGTGGTAACCAAAGTCGTCTGGTTTCCCGGGTATCTGGTTCAAAGCGTCGATTCCAGGTCCCAGGAGCTTTGCTATGGCCGCGCCTGAGATGGTCGCCATATTGACGATGCCGATGTGCAATCCCGCTTGGCTTTTGTCGGCTAGTTCATTTGCCAACGCCCAGTTGGCGCTGAGAAGAACACCCACCGACGCGCCAATGACACTGGCAATGAGCAAGACTTCCGTTGAATCGTTGGCGGTCAGCATCCATAGAGAACTGACCGCAGCTCCTATGGCCCCTACCATTACCACTGGCTTTCTCCCCACCCGGTCAGAAACCCTCCCGGAAACATACACAGCCACTGCCAACGTCCCCGCAATCACCAAGATCATCCGTCCCAACGCCTCTGCCGGGTTATCCAACCCAACAGAATCCCTGAGGAAGAATAAGCCATAGGTTTGGAAGGATGCAATCGCGGTGATCATCACCAGGCGGGAGATCAAGAACAGACCAAGCTGGGTGTTGAGAACCGACCTAAGGGAGGATTCGATATCTATCCGCTGAGAATTGGAAGGAGCGCGTAGCTCACGGACAGAGACCTGGACGGAGGTGATCGAGATCGACATAATCATTAAGAATGCGAGTATCCCCAGGGCGATCCACTGCCAGTCCAGAGAACCGCTGGTCTTTCCAATCAGGGCCCCTGTCACGGCTATCATCACGGCCGCGCCAGCGGCGTCGGACATGATCTTCACAGACGATGCCATGCCGATGCGGTTCAACGGGATACAATCTCGAATCAACGCCAGACCAGGTCCGTAGGCGATATTCACATTGGCCTGGATGAATATCCAGACGGCGAACAGGACGCCAAAGTTGGGCGCCAGTCGCACACCGATCAAGCTCAATGCTGCGAAAACAGAACCCCAGAGGATGAATGGAACCCGACGACCCAGCGGGGACTGGGTGCGGTCGCTGATGCGTCCTATAGTCGGCTGTACCAGTGCGGCCATAACCAGACCGCTGATGCCCAGAACTGCAAGATAGGTGTTCTTGAACTCGTCCGGCGCCACGGTCAGTACGAACACAGGCAGAACTACCGTGTCCATCGCCAAGATGAACCCGGTTATCCCAAAGCTAAATGAGTTTAGCTTTAGGAGATCCCATTGGCTCCATTTTTCTGCCCATGTCCCTTGGGCCATTGATCGCGTCCGCCTGGTTTAAGATGTAAGCATCGGCCTAGCCAACTTCACTCGACCATCCCAAGCGACTGGCCGAGGTCTATAATACATCAGCGTAGGTACTTTAAACCCCAATCAGCGGAGCATGCCGGCCTGGTTCCGGTACGCCTACATGGAAAATCAAAGGACGGCCGTGAAGGCATGAAAATCTGTTCGTTGCTTCCCAGCGGCACTGAGATATTGTTTGCATTGGGCCTTGGCGACCAAGTCGTCGGAGTTTCTGATCTGTGCGATTACCCTGCCGCGGCTGCGTCCAAACCGATCGTTAGCCGGAGCAAGGTTGATCCATCGGTATTGTCTAGTGACGAGGTGGAAGCTGCGATGCTGAAACTTCTCACCAGTGGCCAGAACCCCTATGACCTGGACCAAGAGTGGCTGATCAGAGAATCACCCGACGTAGTATTGACTCAGGACCTCTGCCACGTGTGCGAGGTTGATGCCGGGCAGGTATCCGGAGTGGTCGCTGGTATGGAGATTCAACCAGAGATTGTGGTACTCCAACCCAGAACGTTTGATGACGTGTTGGAATCCATACTACAGGTGGGACGTGCTTGCGAGGCTGAGGCCCAGGCGAATCACGAGATTGCTTCCATGCAGGATCGTGTTCAGTCGATCCAAGATAAACTTCCGGCAATGAAAGTACGACCGAAAGTGCTTTCTCTGGAAGGGATCAATCCTTTGGTTGTTGGCGGCCATTGGATTCCAGACATGCTTAATCTTGCCGGCGGTCAGCAGGGACTGTTCGAACCTGGATGCTCTGCCAACAGACTGGATTGGCTCGTGATTTTAGAAAACGATCCGGATAAGTTGTTCGTCGACCTTTGTTCATCTGACCTGGCCAGAAATCTAAGGGAAGCGCCGTGGCTGGAATTGCAGGATGGATGGAGAGATCTGACCTGTGTGAAGAACGGAGAGGTATATCTTATCGATCATTCTTATTTCAGTAGACCCGGGCCGCGGATCATTGACGGCCTTGAGATTTTGGCTGGATTGACCCACCCAAAGTTATTCAGTCATTTGGTGCCAAAGGGCACCGTGGTTAAACTTGATGGCGCCCGGTATGCGGATGAACCGGACGGTAAGCTGAGCTATTGCTTTATTCCGTATCCCTGACCCGTGGGAATATGGTCGAGCTACCTGGTGGCACCTCGATAATCAAGCGTATATAATATTGAAAAATCTACTGGGTCCAACCATTGTGTAGGTATAGTCTTGCTAGATCAGAACGAATTTAGGTCCGCCCTTTCTCAGTTCGCAACAGGCGTAACAGTCATAACGACTCTAGGCGACGAGGAGCAGCCCCATTCAATGACTGCCAACGCCTTTTCCTCGATATGCCTGGACCCACCAACCATCATGGTCTGCATCGGCCACAATACCCATACCCACGGTTTCTTGCAGAAGACCAATCGATTTGGCGTGAACATTCTGACTCAAGATCAGCAAGAACTTGGTGTCTACTTTGCCAAAAAGCTAGAAGACCGTGATGGTGGAGTCGAATACCAATACTCCGAGGGCAACGACAAGGTGCCAGTTTTGGAAGGGTCTATGGTGTTCTTTGGTTGCGAGGTTCTAGGGACCCACGTATATGGAGACCACACCATCTACATCGGTGCGGTAAAAGAAATGCGCCGAGAAGAACCCGGAGCACCTTTGATGTTCTATAACAGCCGTTGGTATAACCCGGCTGGGGAATAGGCTCTCCGCCTCGGCTTCCCGTTTCTTCACGGGAAGCCGTCCTACTTCTGTAGTTCTTAGCCTAGCTTCGCCTCAGGCTGCGATTTCAAACTTGCCATGAAGTTTTCTATCTCTTCATTGACCTTTTTGTATTCTTCCATCTGGACGAAATGCCCACCAGGAATAACCGTTTCCTCGGCATTGGGCAGGTGCTTAGTCAGATAATCAGCGTATTTGACCGGCGTCATCGAGTCATCGCTGCCGCAGAGGATCTTGGTCGGCAATTGGATCTCGCCAAGTTGGTCCATCACGTCGAACCGGTCACAGGCTAGAAGGTCGTTCAACTCAACCTCGGGTCCAACTTCAACAGCCCTTTGCGTAAGAACTGGTTGCATATCGGGTGCAACATGGTTGTAGTTCTTCATATGCCCGGCCAACCAATCGGAGTTGCCTGGACCAGGTTCCCGACAACGCTCCAAGTGGTCTGGATGGACCCGCAGTCGGGCACCTGTACCCATGAGGATCAACCCCTTGAGTTCTTCTGGATAACGGATCGCGTATAGGAGGGCGATTGCTCCGCCCATCGAATGGCCGCATAGAACCACATCTTTGTATCTGCGGGCGGTGATGAAACCACGTACCCATTCGAGATAACTTTCTATATCGTTGCAGGCTTTGCCTGTGGAATGACCTGGAAGGTCGATTGCTTTAGAGTTGCGGAAATGACGTAGTTGGTAGTAGTAGCTGAGGCTGGAACTCCCGGCCCCATGCAGGAAAACTAATTTCATTGACGGTGATGCTCGCTATTGTGATATTTATCATCATGAAACAGGATAATATGACCCCGTTATTATCAATTGATTGATTTAGTGTATATAATTCCACACCTATGTACAAGCTTTTAACCCATGTTGTAACCATGAGTTTTAGAATAAGGTCGGTCGTTTTGAATCAAAAAGGAAGGGCACCGAGATTCGACGGTGCCCTTCCTTGAGTTAACCACTTTTAATAGGTCCCAAAGGCTGATTATTCTTCGGCGCTCTCCTCGTTTTCCTCAGTTCTTTCCACCCCATCTTCAACGACTTCTTCTTCATTGCTGTTAGAGGTCTTTGCCTTGCCTTTAGAAGCTGCTTTGCCTGTTGGCTCCGTAGCGGATCCGGAAGCGGTGTCCGATTCTTGGAAGACCGCGATTGAAGCGACATAATCGTCCGCTTCACGGTCCCGCCAGACGATGACACCCTGTGTATTTCGTCCGGTTACCCGAACGTCTTCCAAGGTAATCCGCACCACCTGGGCCTTGGCGGAGATGATGAGGATCAATTGGCCCGGAGCTTCGGACACCACTCTGGCCGCTGCCACCTTGCCCGCCTTGTCGGAGACCCGGAATGTCCGGACGCCCTGACCGCCTCTGGAGTGGCTTGGATAGCTCGCGAGCGGTGTGCTCTTGCCGTAACCACGCTGACTCACGATCATGAGATGACTGTTCGGTGTCACCGTGCTCATGGCAACAACCGAATCGTTCTTCAACAACCGGATACCCCGAACGCCGCCAGCGGTTCGTGACCGTGGAGTCAGCCCGGTTATCGGAAATTTAATTGCCTGGCCTTGCTCGGTCACCATGACCACATGTTTGGCTTCACCGACCTGGGCAACGGACACTAGCTCATCGCCCTGCTCCAGGTCGAACACTATCAATCCGGACGGACGGATGCGGGTGAGTTCTCCGGTTTTAAGGGCTTTTATCTCACCCTTCTTGGTCGCTAACAACAGCGGATATTCGTCTCTGGGATTATCGATCAGGAGCATGGCCTGGATGGCCTCACCTCGGTCCAGAGGTAAGAGGTTCGATAGCAACACACCACGGCTGGTCCGTGAGGAATCGCCGTGGATCTGGTACGCCTTCAGGGGGTATACCCGACCGCGGTTGGTGAAGAAGAACAAGGTGTCGTGGGTGTCCACAACCACCAGGTCCATCACCGCATCGTCTTCTCTAGTGCGCATCCCAACCACGCCCTTGCCGCCGCGGTGCTGGGTGCGGAAAGTGTCCGACGGCACCCGTTTCACGTAACCCTTCTGGCTCAGCGTGATGATGGCGTCTTCGTGGGGTATGAATGACTCGTCTGACTGGTCTGCTAACTCCGCGTCGTGGATCACCGTCCGCCGCGGGTTATTGAAAGACTTCTTGAGGGCCTTGGTCTCGTTTTTGATTTCTGCCATGACGAGTTCAGGGCTCGCCAGCAGCGCTTCAAGTTCAGCGATCTTGGCCAGAAGCTCTTCATGCTCTTTCTCCAATCGCTCCCGTTCCAGGGCAGCCAAGCGGCGGAGCTGCATATCCAAGATTGCCTGGGCTTGGATCTCGCTTAAGTCCAAGGTCGACATCAAATTGGCGCGAGCTGCTTCAACGTCGGCCGAACCCCTGATTATTGCGATTACCTCGTCCATCCGATCCAGAGCGAGTAGGAGACCCTCAACCACATGGTCGCGGTCGCGGGCCTTCTGAAGCTGGAACTCAGAACGTCGGCGGATAACTTCCTGACGGTGCTCGATGAACAGGGTCAGGCAGCGCTTTAATGGCAGAATCTGAGGTTGGCCATCTACGAGTGCCAACATAATGGTGTTGAAGGAGCTACGGAGCGCGGTGTGTCGGAACAAGTTGTTCAAAACCACGTAGGTTTGAGCGTCACGTCGCAGCTCAATGACGATTCGCATCCCGTGGCGGTCAGATTCGTCGCGAATGTCCGAGATTCCTTCCAGTTTCTTTTCTCGGGTGAGGGTGGCAATCTTTTCCACCAGATTGGCCTTATTCACCTGATAGGGAATCTCGGTGATGACCACCTGTTCCCGGTCTCGACTGCCGGGTATCTCTTCAATGGCGGTGGTCGCTTCCATGATGATGCGGCCGCGTCCGGTGGTATACGTGTCATAGATGCCCTGATGGCCCAGGATATTTGCGCCGGTGGGGAAGTCAGGACCTTTCACCGAGCGCATCAACTGTTCAGTTGTTGCGCTCGGGTCGTCAATCAGTTTGACAATGGCATCGCAGACCTCACCAAGATTATGGGGAGGAATGTTGGTCGCCATACCCACTGCGATGCCCGATGCTCCGTTTATCAGCATATTGGGCAAGCGGGCTGGTAGGACAGTGGGTTCACCCAGTGAATCATCGAAATTGGCAGAAAAATCGACCGTATTCTGGTCGATGTCTGCCAGTAGTTCATCAGCTATTGGGGCTAGGCGGGCTTCCGTGTACCGCATCGCCGCGGGTGGGTCGCCGTCGATGCTGCCGAAGTTACCCTGACCGGTGATCAAGGGATACCGCATGGAGAAGTCTTGGGCCAGACGCACCAGAGCGTCGTAGACCGAACCTTCACCATGGGGATGGAACTTACCGAGCACTTCACCGGCAATCCTGGCGCTTTTTCTGTAGGCGCCGCCGGGCCTGATTCCCATGTCGTGCATGGCGTAGAGGATACGGCGATGGACCGGTTTCAACCCATCTCGTACATCAGGCAACGCCCTGGCCACGATCACGCTCATTGCATAGGTCAGGTACGAAGTTCGCATCTCATCTTCAATGCGAATCGGAAGGATATTAGAATCTGGTTGCTCCGGGCTGGTTGTTACCATCAGTCAATGCTCCTTAAAGGTGCGGCCTGGTTATTAACGATTATCAACGGGATGCGATCCCCACATTTTCCTGGGCGTGTAGAGGATTAGATAGACTCTGAGGTTAGTGTGACTAGTTATCAATCGAGACGGTTCAGACTACGGATTCAGAGATAAATGTCTCGGCCCGCTCGTGTAGTCCTAGGAAGAGGTTGTTAAACATCTTCGGGACCTCATCCTGTCGCTCCGGGTGGCACTGTAATCCAATGACCCAGCTATGTTCCGGGCTTTCCAACCCCTCTATCAACCCATCCTCCACCTCATATGCTGTCGTCATCAAGCGCGGCGCCCGCTGCGCTTCTTTAAGTCCTTGGTGATGCAGGCTATTGACTTTGAAGAACCCGGCCATACCGATTACCGGAGCGGTTTTAGCTCCTGGAGCTATATAGATGTTGTGGGAAGCCGGCACCCATTCGTCTTTGATCTTCTCTGACCGGTGGTTTGGCAGGTCCTGAATCAACTTACCACCAAAAGCCACGTTCATCAGTTGCATGCCCCTGCAGATGGCCAACACTGGCATGTCCAGGTCCAAGGCATATTGTAGGATGCGCAGTTCCAGCTCATCCAACGCCTTGTTGAGCACCAATCCAGCGTCCGGGTCTGGTTCTTCACCATAAAGAGCTGGATCGACGTCAGGTCCTCCGCAGATGAGGAGACCTCCCACGTTGCGCATCAATTCTTCTGTGGTCGCTTCGGAGTAATAATCTGGAATAAGAACTCGCACGTCCGCCCCTGCGGACTCCATCACTTCAACATACCGGCGTGCGTTCTTCAGACCAGAAGAGGTTATAGCTACAACTGCCATATGACATAACATTGTAACGGATTTGAGCCTGGAGTTACAGCAATGCAACTCCCGAGTTGAACCAGTTTTCGTGCGTATCAACGCCTGATGTAGTTTGCTCCTTACCTACCGATTTTGATAAGCTATTACGCAGAGTTTCAACTAGTAAACCGGGCGTGTTTCGAGTGTTATCGACCTCTAAACAAACTCTAATCCATATCGCGCGGTTTATAATTGATAAATCCCAGCTATGTGAACTTACGCGAGGATTTAGATGAGAGAAGTGATACAGGGAGCCATTGACGAATTGAAAGAGGGTCAACCCTGTGTTCTAGCTACTGTGGTGCGGACAAAAGGTTCCACCCCACAGAAGGCTGGCGCAATGCTGCTTGTTCGAGAGGATGGCAGCGGGTTGGGCACTTTGGGCGGCGGCTGCGTCGAAGGCGACATCTGGTTCGCCGCCAAAGAGATACTTCGCTTGGACGGCAGGGCAGAATTCAAAGATTATTATCTGAACGAAGACATCGCTGCTAGAGATGGTCTGGTCTGCGGCGGCACCATGTATTTTTATCTAGAGCCATTCCGGAATCAAGAAGATTTCGTGCCCGTTGGCAGCGAGATTGTGGAAGCCTATGACGGCGGTCAGCCCGTCAGTCTAGCAACCGTGGTCAACGCCAAAGATGGCGGTCTTGCTCTTGGCTCCAAGCTGTTGCTGCGGTCAGACGGTTCGGTTGCGGGCACATTGGGCAATGCCGGAGTAGACGCTCAGGCTATTGAGATTGCGCAGAAAGTAGCTGATGTTGGCGCCAGCGAGTCGTTCGATTTGGCTGACGGTACAGAGGTATTTGTCGAAGGGTTCACCACTCCTCCAACTTTGGTGATGGTAGGCGGCGGACACGTGGGTAAGGCCACGGCTGATCTGGCATATTCCCTGGGATACCGCGTCTACATGGTGGATGATCGGCCCGAGTTCTGTAATGAAGAGCGGTTCCCTTATGCAGAAGAAAGGGTGGTTGAGACCTACGATAAATGGACCGACCATCTTGATCTGAATGTAAATTCCTTTGTTGTGGTTGCCACCAGAGGCCACCGCTACGACGACATGGCGCTTGAGTCGGCGTTGAAGACCCGGGCGCGCTACATTGGAGTTCTGGGCAGTCGCCGCAAGACCATCATGATCTTCCGGCGGTTGCTCCAACAGGGTGTGCCGCTGGAACGAATCAAAGAGGTCTATGCGCCGATCGGACTCAACATCGGAGCCCTTGAACCAGAAGAGCTGGCTGTCAGCATCATGTCGGAGATCATCATGGTCCGGCGTGGCGGCGATGGTGGCCAGATGCAGATGGGCGACTGGTACATCGACCGTGCCGCTGAGATAGCTGAACGCACTCCAGACTCCACGGTAGAAGTCTAGGCTCGGTCTTATGCCCAGAGTATGGGCGATCCTACTCGCCGCCGGTGAGTCTAGCCGCATGGGCCGGCTCAAAGCCCTGCTTCCTTGGCAGGGTTCTACCCTGATAGAGACCCAGCTGCATTCTCTGATAGATGGCGGTGTAGAACACGTCATCGTCGTCTTGGGACATGATGCAGACCGTTTGAAACCCATTGTGGAGTCCGTGGAGGGCGCATCGTGGGCCGTCAACCCGAATTACTTTCAGGGCAAGACAACCTCCCTCAAGACCGGCGTATCCGCGTTAGACAGCCAACAAGCGACAGATGTGTTGTTGCTGAACGTCGACCAACCACGCACGTCAGAGATAGTAAATACTCTGATTGCCCGCCACAGAACTTCGCCTTCTGTCATCACAATCCCGACCTACGGCGGTAAGGGCGGGCATCCCATTCTTTTGACCGCAGAGTTGATTCCTGAGATGGCTGCGATAGAAGAAGAGACTAAAGGGCTTTTAGCGGTGGTGCGCCGACACGCAGAAGCCACAGAAAGGTTTGAGATGGATGATTCGTCTGTGCTCTGGGATCTGAACACCCCCGAACAATATGAAGAGGCTTTGAAATCCGATAGTTAAACTTTCAGTACTGACAAAAGAAAAAGGCTCGGTCAAATCTACCGGGCCTTTTTCTTTTGAGTACCTAAGTTCGCTGATTAGCCCCTAGTGGGTGTGGACAGCGGGTCTACCTCCCTGATTCATGGCATCGCTGGGGAGTGCCAATGATGACAGGAACCCTAGGAAAAATAGGCCAGAGGCGAAGTAGAACGCTGAGTCCCAGCTCACGTAATCGACTAAAGCGCCTGCGATGATAGAGGACATTGCTCCGAAGAAGGCATTGCTGCCCCACATCAGGCCAATGAATGTCCCTTCCAGTCCCTTCCCTGCCGCAACATCGACTGCTGCCGCTTGGGTAAGTGAGTTGACCGAAAACAGGAAGATTCCAAACATGAGCACCGATAAGGTCATCCAAACCCCAGCGCCTCCCAGCACCATGGTGGTGGGGAAGATGACAGCCGAACCCATTATGAAGATTATGATCGCTTTTCGACCGATGCGGTCGGAAAGAGCGCCAAACATGGGACCGGCGAAGATTCCCGGAGCGGCCAATAGCGCAACGTGGAATCCGACCCAGAACGTGCTCAGTTCCAGTTGGTCTGTCAGATACAGGGGGATCACCCATAAGAGGGATCTGTCGCCCATGCCTCTAACGGCAGACACGGTGAAGATCCACCACATCCCAGTGCCGCGGAATGACTCCCGCATGTCGTGCATCTGAGTGCTGAATTTGGCTTTGTAATCGACATCTTCGCCCCTAGGTCCGCCCACGTTCCTAAGTAAGAAGAAGATGACTACAGTCAAGAAAAGGAGGATCGGAGTACCGCCCCGCAGGATCAACCGCCAGTCGATACCATCCCAGGCGATATCGTCCAGGCCGATGCCACTCAGGCCGACTCCACCCAAGAGAATCCCAACAATCAAAGGGCCGAGCCAGTCGCCGATATTACCGGTGGACCGGTGGAGGGATATGAACAAGCCTCTTTTGGCTGGGAACCGCTGGGCGAGCAGCCCTAATGCCGGAGGGTGCCAGAGCGCGGTCCCCGCTGACGCCAATGCCAATGACACCAGGATCAGAGTGTAGGTGGGAGAGATTGATACCAGGAAGTAGCCAATCGCAATTAGGGCCATGCTGAAGGTGAGAATGTGGGCTCTTCTGTGCTGGAACATGTCGACGAAGAACCCGCCGGCCATGCTGGTGGCCCCGCCTGAAAGCTGCCGAACGGCATCCAACATTCCTGCTTGAATCGGCGCCAAGCCCAGCGAGATGTATATCTGGGGAATCAGCACCAAGAAGGCCCGGCCGTACATGTGCTCCAACGCGTGGGCGCCAATCACCGTGGTGGCCATCACCGAGTCTTTGGTTCGTTGGTATTCCGGCTCGACTATTATTTGGGGATCTATAGCTTCAGCCAATGTCTCTCACTTCCCTGGAGATGCGATCAGAGTCGCAAATCATTTCTTGAAAGCAACAATTCCAAATTGTGAGGTGCGCAGTATACACCTGGGTCCATTCTGGTAACAACGTCTATGTTTCGGCAAGTTTTGAGCCGATTTCGAATTTCTGTAGGATTGCCAGACTCTTGTTCCTGATTAGAAGTCGTAGAAGAACTGCTGCAGTTCCTTGGGGTCTTTTGTTTTGGTAAGGCCAAGCATCAAAAGAATCCGAGCCTTGGGCGGCATCAAGTTGTCTGAAACCAAGAAACCCTGCTGTTGCTTCTTGGGAGTAATCACCACCCTCCCTGCGGTGGATCGGGTGGCAAGCACCACCGGTATACCGTCATCCACTAGCTTAAGTGCGGCATCGATCACTGCTGGTGGGAACGTCCCTCCGCCAAACCCGGCGAGGATCAGCCCGTCGGACTTATTATGACGCACTGCGTCCACCAGCAATCCATCTGCTCCGGCATAGGAGTAGACGATGTCCACTCGGGGCATGTCGGTCATGTCGTCAACCATGAATGGGGTGTTGACGGTGTGCTTGCGGATAGGAGCACGGTAGAATTCTACCTTGCCATCTGAGTCCGCATAACCAAGGAAGCCCAATTCATTCGGCCTGAAAGTCTCGACTCTGAAGGTACTAGCCTTGGTGACGTCCCGTCCGCTTTGTATCTCGTTGTTAAGCACCGTCAGGACACCCAATCCGGCTGAATTCGGACTGGCCGCAGTGCGTACCGCGTCAAGTAGATTCAAATCAGCATCGGTACTTAGAGCCGTCGGTGGTCTCATGGCCCCGGTTAACACCACGGGTTTTTCCGATTTCACTGTCAAGTGCAGGAAATATGATGTCTCTTCCAGCGTTGCGGTGCCATGGGTGATGGCAACACCAGCGACCTCGGGCTCTTCTCGGAAGATCGAGTTGATGCGGCGGGCCAGTCCCAGCCATTCTGCCGCTCCGATGGCGGTGCTGCCTACGCTGACCAAGTCCTCAGATTTGACTTCGGATATGTCTTTTATCTCCGGCACCCGGTCCAGGGATTGTTGGATGGTGATGTGGTCACCGATCTCCGGATAGAGGATGAAGTCCATGCGGTCTGGACCAACTCCGGCAATGCTTCCTCCGGTGCCGATGATCCGAACGACGGGTTTATTGTTTGGCATGTAGAGAGTTCCTTTTCATATGGATAACTTATTGATTATTCGGGTTAATCTACCAAAAAAGACGAATCAAAAGAATTCCAATCGGTACTGCGTAGGCGACAACCCTGATTTTGCAGTTATAATAGCCGACATATCTTACCGGACTTCGCACCACTGGAATATATTTCAGGTATTCCGTTAATCATGCGGGCGTTGATCTTATCCGACATCCACGCCAATTTGGAGGCCCTTGAGGCCGTCATTGCGGACGCCCAAATCCGTGGCGGATTCGACTCGATCTGGAGCCTTGGGGATACAGTTGGCTACGGCCCTGACCCCGGCGCGTGCATCGATCGCATACGCGAATTTGACCTGGTAGCCGTAGCGGGGAACCACGACCACGTAGCTATCGGCCTGATCGATGCTTCAGACTTCAATGGCGAAGCCCGAGCGGCGGCAGGTTGGACTGCAGCCCAATTGGATTCGGAACAGCGCGACTTCTTATTATCGATACCCTTTGTTTCGGTCCAAGAACCCTTCACCCTGGTGCATGGAAGCCTACGCGACCCGATTGTCGAGTATCTATTGGACCGCGATTCTGCGGTTGGGACGCTGGCTCTCTTGGAAACCTCGTATTGCCTAGTAGGCCACTCGCACATCCCGTTTGTCTGCTCTGAGATCGATGGAGAGCCTGAGTTCTTCGAATTTCCAGAAGATGAGTCCGTCGAACTGACCGATTCTCGCTCCATCATTAACCCTGGTGGAGTCGGACAGCCAAGGGACCGTGATCCACGACCGAGTTACGCCATTTACGACTCGGACAATGGGGATATCAAGCGCCATCGAGTGACTTACGACATCGCCAAGACCCAGAAGAAGATGCGTGCCGTAGATCTGCCATCTCGTCTGATTGATCGTCTCGACCATGGCTTGTAGCGTTAAGTCACCCTCAGGCGAATCCCGCCGCGCTTTAACCAGCTAACATTTCCCCAACAGAGTGGTGCGTTAGGTGGTCACTAGGCGCGTTATCTTCATAGGAAATAGACACTCTCAGCAAATTGACAGTGTCCCACGGTTGTTGTTAGTTTGTACAAGGTAAATCACCGAACAACATCCCCGAGCAATAACGGCCCGCTAGCTCAATGGCAGAGCAACTGACTCTTAATCAGTAGGTTCTCGGTTCGACCCCGAGGCGGGTCACCACGA
>CAYVIG010000041.1:9617-14492 GCA_964451445.1 uncultured Dehalococcoidia bacterium | reverse complement strand
CTGGATGTTCACGTAGTCGGGTGTGCGTCCCAACATGCCGTGACTATACTGGGCAACGATCTCCAGCGCCCCACGGCGCCGCAACAGGTCTTCTTGCGTCTCCGGAACCAAGTAAGACAGCGCAACCGGCTCCCCACTGGTGGGAGATTTGAACGTCATTCGCTCGTGGTTTTCAGGAATGTGTTGGAGGTCATAGACACCTGCCACTGTCTTGGCCATGCGGGCGGCCTTGGGGTGAGTGGTCACATCGTCGAGCCGTTCACCCTCCAGCCAAATCTCCCGACCGTCTTTCAGTCCGTTGAGATATTGTTCGCCAGTGCGTACCGCCATATGATTCTCCAATAAACAAGACTCTTCCGGCATTGTCCTGGCCGGAAGAGTCTTGAGTTATGCTGTTTGTGTTGTCTCGGTTCCTAGCCGACCGAGCAATTTTGCTTATTTGTAGGGGTTGTCCCAGGTGTCTACACCGCAGACTTCTTCCAAAGGTTTGCGGGTGACCGAACCCCATTCGCCGCGCGGGTAGCCCAGGGGCATGCAATACACGATCTCAGCCGTGTCTGGGATGTGGAGCAACTTCTTCACTCGGTCTTCCACCACAGCGTGCAGAGTGGCGATGGTGCCGCCGATATTATGGGCACGTGCGGCCAGCAGCAGGTTCTGGGCCGATGGGATTATCCCGTTGGCGCCGCCCTTATTCAGAGCACAGATCAGAACCATCACCGGAGCGTCGCCGAACTCATTGGCCAGGCGCATGGCCGACCTCTGGGAGTTCTTGCCGGGAGGAATGTCCTCGGGTCCCATGATCCCCTGGTCCTTGCGCTTGGCCCACCAGGCCTCATGGTAATGCTCGCCCAACTGTTTCCTCTTATCGTCGTCTTTCACAACGATGAAGTGCCATTGCTGGGTGTTGCCGCCGTTGGGGGCGCGGATGGCCGATTCCATGATGTCTCGGATTATCTCATCAGGGATTGGATCGGGCTTAAGGCGGCGCATGGCGCGTTGGGTGAACATCGCCTCGCCAAGGGACATTGTCAATCGGTCTGCAGTAGTCATCTCTTGCTCTCCAAATTGAATTTATAGCCTTAGTTAGTACCGAAGGAGTTTCTACGAAGGTCGGCCCGTGGTTCGGCCAGCAAACGGCCGTATCCCAACAGTGGCTCAGTTTCTCCGGCCTGACTTAAGGCGCTCCAGAGGGTGGCCGTGTGGGATGTGACCACCGGTTTGCCAATCTCGTCTTCTAGGGCCTGGGCGGCCGCCATACCGTCATGATTCATGCAACTTATGAAAAGACCGTCAGCCTCATCAGAATGATCCCTCCAGGCGTTCATGGCAAAATCGAATATCTCTTGGGGTGAAACCGAAGCAAACCCCTCTGCGTTCTCAAACCCCATGCCCTGCATGACCAACGCCTCGATTCCGGCCTCCTTGAGGTAGGCCCGTTCGGCCACGTGATGGCTGTCCGGATATGGGGTTGTCACCACGATCTTCTTCAGTCCCAAATGCTGTAAGGCCTCCGTTACCGCCAGCATGGTTGAGGTGATAGGCGTGTTCCACTTTGCTTCCAGTTCCTGGCAGAACTGCCTATCCCCTTCCATACCCCGTAGAGCGCCGCTGACAGTGCAACAGTAGGCCACGGAGTCGACCTTGGCGCTGGCGAGTTCACCGACCGCTCTGGAGGCATTACTCTCCATCTCGATCAAGGCTTCGATGCTCTCACCAGGAGCCAGCATCATGCGGCTGGTCAAGAAAGCAACTCGAGGAGGAGCCGCTTTTGGGTATCTCAACTCGGAGACTGACGATGTGCTTACGACCACCAAGCCGATCTTGGTCTGAACATCCAGTCGGTCCATATGCCCTCGCTGTCAGGGTGATTGGTGCCGGGGTACCGGGCCGGTTTCGGTTGCCAATTTTAGCACACCACATACATGACATAACCAGCTAAATACTATCAAAGAATAGCTAACCGATCTCCAGCAAGTATTGTTGATATAATGTGGCCCACATTTCCCACAGACTGCTGGTTAGCCTCAGGAGGTCCCAAATGGACGCGATGCAAGCATACCAACGACTGGGCGTAAAACCCGTTATCAACGCCGCAGGGTCTATCACCAAGTTCGGTGGCACCAGGACCAGACCGGAGGTCCTGGAATTGATGACCGGGGCCGCCAGAATCATGGTCAACGTGGACGAACTCAACCGCAAGGCCGGAGAGGAAATCGCTAGACTGACCGGAGCTGAAGCTGGTTTTGTCTGCAGCGGCGCGGCCGGAGGTCTGGTCCTGCAAGCGGCAGCCTGCATCGCCGGAAAGGATCCCGTAAAGATGCGTCAACTACCCGACACTACTGGTATGAAAGACGAGATCATCATCCAGAACATGCACCGCTTCCCCTACGAGCAGGCCTTCCGATCCGGCGGCGGCAAATTGGTGGAGATCGGCGATTCCAGGTATTCCCACCCCTGGGAACTAGAAGGAGCCATCGGCGAAAACACCGCCGCAGTGGCCTTCCTTTGCGCGCCATTGACCAACCGACGGGCCATCCCCCTGGGTCAGGTCTGTGAGATAGCCCACGCCCGCGGCATTCCAGTAATAGTCGACGCTGCATCGATGCTGCCGCCCAGGTCCAACCTCAAGAAATACCTATCCGAGGGAGCAGACATGGTGTCCTTCAGCGGTGGCAAGGGGATACGCGGCCCTCAGGGTACGGGTATCCTCTGCGGTCGAGCAGACTTGATCGAGGCTGCGGCGGCCCACGCAAACCCAGCCCAGATGCTGGGACGTCCGCTTAAGGTGGCCAAAGAAGAGGTATTGGGATTGGTAACGGCCCTGAACATGTTCCTGGACGAGGATGAAGCAGCCGAGATGCGGGCCTATCGGGCTCTGGCCGAACAGGTTGTGGATGCCTTAAGCGAGATGCCCGGCCTGAAGATAACCCTGGAACACGACGAGTTTGATTACCTGATTCCCCACGCTGTGATCAAGTTTGGCCCCGATTGGCAGGGACCCAGCAGAAGCGAAGTCGTAAGAGCACTGGAAACCGGCGAAACCCAAATAATTCTGCATCAATTGGGTCAACCAGACGAGATTGCGGTTGACCCTCTGAACCTGACTGAAGAAGAGACCACCACTGTAATCAGCCGCTTGGTTGAAGAACTGACACGAAAGAATTAACTCAGCAGTAAACAATATTCCCATAAAACCCTAGGAGAAATTAATGGCCATCAAGATTGACCTTAGAGTGCCCCCGTGCAAACCCCTCCCTGAGATCACCGACTTCGTCAAAGAATGCGAAGACGCGGGATTCGACGGCGTAGGGATGCTGGATTCCCAAATGTTGGAGCGGGATGTGTTTGTCTCGATGGCCCATGCGTTGATGAACACCAAGTCCATCAATGTGGCCTCAGCCGTCACCAACCCAGTGACCAGGCACCCATCGGTACTGGCGTCTGCGGCCTCGACACTGGCGGAAGTGGCACCAGGTCGGGCCAAGATTTGGATCGGCCGCGGTTACAGCTCCGCCAACGTGGTTGGCATCCCACCGGCCACGGTGCGTCAGATGCGCGATGCCGTGGTCACCATGAAGTCGTTGATGGGTGGCGAAGAGATCGATTTCGGTTCCATCACAAGCCGCATGAAACACGGCGGTGGAGAGACCACGCCCGTCTACATAGCCGCCACCGGGCCAAGAGTCATGCGGGTGGCCGGTGAAGTGGCCGACGGCGCAGTCTTGATGACCGGTATCCATCCCGACCAGGTTTCCGAGTCCCGGGAGTTGATCTTCGACGGTGCTCGTGCCGCTGGTAGAAACCCCGACGAGATCGAGACCATCTACACCTGCACCACCATCATCCGCGACGACCTGAAAGAGGCTCGGGAGGTTGCCCGCCCCCTGGCGGTGGCGCGGTTGATGCAGCCCACCTACAAGCGCTGGCTTAAAGCTGCTGGCATGGATTTCTCCGAGTTTGAGCTACCCCGTGGTCTCTGGGATCTTTACCCAGACGTCCCCCACGCAGAGGACTGGGAGAAGGCCAAAGAGTTGTGCGCCTTCTTGCCCGACGATGCCCTGGCTCAACTCTGCGACTCCATGGGTCTGATCGGCACACCGGGATACTGCGCCGAACGAATCAAACAGGCAGAGAAAGCAGGCATGGAACACCTATACCTGATGACCGACCAGTCCTACGAGTTCCCAACCAGGGAACTCGAGGCCTTCAGGGACAAGATATTCCCGGCGCTGGGCAGGTAGTCCCACGCAGCAATAACATAATCCAAAAATTCCACCCGCCGCTGCCCCGTTCATCCTGAGCCCGTCGACGGACCCGCATCAGTCAACTCTCAAATAAGGTTGGTTGGTCCTCATAGCAATTCCTGGATTCCAGCCTTCGCTGGAATTGTGGGGGTGCCGGTGAATCAATACCCAGCGCAAACAACCATGACGCCGGGTCATCGTGTACCAAAAACCCTTAGAGAATCTCATAAGGAGTTAGGACATCAAATTTTCCGCGGCGTTTTATTTGATGCCTAATTTCCGCCCTCTCGGGTTTATCTCCGGGGCCATAGTTGAATCCTCGCCAACGCCACGGAGCACACCCATTCGAGCCACATTTGGGGTAGGCGGCAAGTTCGTTGAAGTCGATCCAACTGGACTCGTTTAACAGAACCCCGATTACGAATCGGCTATGGCAACCGCACGGTTTTCCCGGAGCAGCTGGAACACCGACCCGGAAGAGGAGGCCGTCAACAGCGAACTCCGGCCCGCCTTGGAAGGCAGGTTGGGCCTGCTCTCCTCCGACCTTAGAACCGCCATGGTCTTGCGGGACATCCAGGAACTTTCCACCAAGGAAACATCCGAGGCACTTATTTCCGTATCCTCGCTT
>CAYVIG010000041.1:0-9607 GCA_964451445.1 uncultured Dehalococcoidia bacterium | reverse complement strand
AAATCCCGGTTACACCGGGCAAGGGTCCTACTCCGCAAGCACATCGAAGAGTACTCGTCATTGACTCTGCTGCCACCCACCGACATCGAACTGAAACCCCACGCCTAGCCAGCCTTAACCACCAGTCACCATCGGCTGATAATTCCTTATTTGCGACCTCCGATTCACTAGTGACAACACGTTCTCGGTTCGCTAACATAACCACGGGATTCTGGCCGCCCTTCCAATCGGCACATACCGGCGTATCTTCCGGCTCCGCGGTGGCCTCAATCCGACGATCTTGTCCTGCAGACCTTAGGGGGTTTCACCTTGGCCGAAAAGTCCTTGGATCAACTCTGTATCAACACCATTAGATTTCTGGCCATCGACACCGTCCAGAAAGCAAAATCAGGTCACCCCGGTGCTCCCATGGGGCAAGCCGACATGGCCTATACCCTCTGGGACAGGTTCCTTTCGCACAATCCGGCCGACCCCACCTGGCCCAACCGAGACCGGTTCATCCTCTCGCCTGGCCACGCCTCGGCATTGCTATATTCCCTGCTCCACCTGACCGGATACGACCTGTCCATGGACGAACTCAAGCAATTCCGCCAATGGGAGAGCAAAACCCCTGGGCACCCTGAATACGGCGCTACTCCTGGCGTCGAAGCCACAACCGGTCCCTTGGGCCAAGGCTTTGGCAACGCTGTAGGGATGGCCTTGACCGAACGCTGGTTGGCCAGCCGGTTCAACCAACCTGGTCACGACATAATCGACCATTACACATACGCGATAGTCTCCGACGGCGACCTCCAAGAAGGAATCGCATCGGAAGCAGCATCCATGGCCGGTACCTTAGGCCTTGGCAAGCTCATCATGCTCTACGATGACAACGACATTTCAATTGAAGGTGGCACCGATATCACCTTTGGCGAGAACGTTGCCAAGCGGTTCGAATCCTACGGTTGGCACGTGATCGGCACCATTTCCGGAACAGACGTCGAAGCAATCTCATCTGCCATCACCGCCGCCAAAGCCGAGACCAAAAAACCCAGCATCATCGTTTGCCGGACGGTCATCGGCCACGGCAGCCCCAACAAGGCTGGCAAGGCATCGGCCCACGGAGACCCCCTCGGTGATGACGAGATCGCCCTGACTCGAGAGAACCTCAACTGGGAATCTGCCGATTCATTCACCGTACCCAAGGAAGCAGGAGACCATCTTGGACTGGCTGCACAAAGGGGGCAGGCGACCCAGGGCGCTTGGCACGCGGCCTTTGACGAATACCGAAAGGCCTACCCCGATGAGGCACAGCAGCTTGAAGATTCGCTTCGAGGGAACCTACCTTCCAATTGGGAAGAGGGGCTGAACGGCCTGTTCGAAACAGCTGATCCCATCGCCACCCGGTCTGCTTCTGGCGTGGTGATGAATGCTATCTCAAAAGGTCTTCCTGGGTTGATCGGAGGGTCTGCAGACCTTGCACCCTCAACAAGAACCGCGCTCGACGACAGGGGTGAAATCGGACCCGGAGAGTTCTCCGGTAATAACCTGCACTTCGGTGTCCGTGAACACGCCATGGGGGCGGTGGCCAATGGCATGGCCCTGCATGGTGGCGCGATTCCTTACACCGCCACATTTTTGGTCTTCTCAGATTACATGAGGCCGTCAATCAGACTGGGCGCCCTCATGGGCCAGCAGGTCATCTACGTCTTCACCCACGACTCCATCGGAGTTGGCGAGGACGGACCCACCCACCAGCCCATCGAACACTTGATGTCGCTACGGGAGATACCCGGACTGGTGGTCAGCCGCCCGGCTGACGCCACTGAGACTGTCGAAGTGTGGCGGGCTGCCATTGCGCGCCGTAATGGCCCCACCGTGATGGCCTACACTCGCCAGAACCTACCAGTGCTGGACCGTTCCGAACTTGCCTCCGCATCGGGAGTCCTCAAGGGGGCTTACACTCTCTGGGAGAGCAGCGCTTCACCCCAGGTGATACTCATTGCCACTGGCTCTGAAGTGCACATCGCCTTGGAAGCCGGTCAGAAATTGGCGGAAGAGGGCACCGCGACCAGGGTGGTTTCCATGCCGTCGTGTGAGTTATTCGATGAGCAGCCCAAGGAGTACCGCGACCAGGTGCTCCCGCCGTCGGTCAGGGCAAGGGTTTCCGTCGAAGCGGGCTCCACAAAGGGCTGGGAACGGTACGTTGGCCTCGACGGCTCGTCCGTTGGCATGAGTGGTTACGGGGCTTCCGCACCAGCCGGCGTCCTGTACGAGAAATTCGGCATCACCGCCGACAAAGTAGCCGACGAAGCGCGTAAGTTAGTCAAGTAACCGATCTTCCCGATCCAGTCTGTCTACTGGCGCCTAGCCGACGGGTTGTCTGATCGATTTTGTTCAAGCCGGTTAGTGCGTGGGTTTGACGTGCGTCCGATTTCCTTTGGTGAACACTCTCGCAACCTAGAATATCTACATTCCTATATGTTGTCTCACTGAGTTGACGCCATAACTCGGGCGACAAGCTTGTATTCGGCATCTCTGATATCGTTATCATTGATTAACGAGTGATTTTCGGCGATGTGAGGAGTACAACCTGTGGAACTGGGAATGATTGGCCTGGGAAGGATGGGCGGAAATATGGCACAGAGATTGGTCGCCGGGGGACATCGGGTGGTGACTTTTGACCGGAATGCAGCAGTCGTCACCGCCAGCAGAGATTTTGGCGCCGTGGCCACGTCTTCACTGGAAGAGGTTGTCTCAAAACTGACAGCCCCCAAAGCCATCTGGATGATGCTTCCTCCAGGGCAACCGACCGAGAACACACTGGGCGAGTTGGCCAAGCTACTCAGCCCCGGCGATGCTATCCTGGACGGCGGCAACGCCAACTACAAAGACAGCATGCGCCGTGGCGAAAAATTGGCCGCTCAGGGGATCGATTTCATCGATGTTGGCACCAGCGGCGGTATCTGGGGTTTGGCGGAGGGGTACTCGCTGATGGTCGGCGGCAATGAAGCTACAGTGAAACGACTGGAGCCAATCTTTCACACTTTGGCTCCAGCACCTGACCAGGGCTACAGCAGAGTTGGCCCCAGCGGCGCCGGTCATTTCACCAAGATGGTCCATAACGGCGTGGAATACGGTCTCATGCAGGCCTACGCCGAGGGGTTTGAAATGCTGGCCGCCAAGGAAGAGTTCGCCCTGGACCTACCGGCCATCGCCGACACCTGGCGTTACGGCAGCGTCGTGCGCTCGTGGCTCTTGGACCTGGCCTCCGATGCCCTGAAGGCAGACCCCAAACTGGAGTCACTGGACTCCTATGTGGACGACTCTGGGGAAGGCCGGTGGACAGTAGAGGAATCCGTCGAACTGGCAGTGCCTATACCGGTGATCACCCTGTCGTTGCAGGCCAGGTTCCGCTCCCGGCAGAAACAGCCCTTTGGTGGCCGCCTCCTGGCTGCCCTGCGGAACCAATTCGGCGGACATTCAGTCCGCAAATCTGGTGACGACTAACGCATTGACCTATAAACGGATTGATGACTACGGCCTCATTGGCGATATGCACGGCTCTGCGCTGGTCAGTTCTGACGGCTCCATAGACTGGTGTTGCATACCAAGGTTCGATTCTCCGGCTCTGTTTAGCCGCATACTGGATTCCAGTAAGGGCGGCTTCTACAAGCTGGCGCCGACTAGGGTAAATTCCACCTCCCGACGTTACCTGCCCAACACCAACGTCTTGGAAACCAGTTTCACAACGAGCACCGGCTCTGGAATCTTGATCGACTTCATGCCGGTGAACGGCCAGGTTGTCATGCCCAGAACCCCCATGTTGGACACTGACAGCCAGCGGGTGGTTCGCATCCTCCAATGCACCAAAGGGCGCTTGGATTTTGAGATGGACTGTTACCCCAAGTTTGATTACGGGACCATAGTCCCGCACGCTTCACTGAGCAGCCTCCATGCGGGAATGGCCCACGGCGGCTCGGAAGCAATCTCGGTTTACTGCTCCTCACCCCTTACGGTGGTAAACGACGGGTTTCGGTCCCGTGGAGTCATATTTGAAGACGAAAAGCTCTATTCCACCGTTTCCAACCAGGTCTCCTTCAACAATCAGACAGAACCCCTGACACCGGATCAATTGGAACTGGAACTCGCTGATACGACTTCATTCTGGGAGGAATGGTCGGCCCAGTGCACCTTCCAGGGAGAGCATAGGGAAGCGGTAGTCCGCAGCGCCCTCACTCTCAAGGCCCTTACGTACGCCCCTTCCGGTGGTTTGGTAGCGGCACCCACAACGTCCCTTCCAGAGGTCATCGGCGGCGAAAGAAATTGGGACTACCGGTATACCTGGATCAGAGATGCCACTTTCGCCATCTACGCCCTATCCATCATTGGTTTTACAGACGAGGCCCGGGCCTTCAAAGAATGGCTTGAGTGGACCACCTCAGGCAGGGCAAGAGACCTGCAGGTGATGTATGGCCTGGGAGGCGATAGACGGCTAACTGAAACCGCGATTCCAGAACTGGAAGGCTACATGAACTCCCAACCGGTGCGCATCGGCAACGGGGCCTATTCCCAATTTCAACTGGACATCTACGGCGAGATCATGGACTCCGCCCACATCTTCAGAAAGTTCGGCGGAGAAATGGACGCCGACTACTGGGAGTACCTGCGGCGGGTGGTGAACTTTGTCACGGACCACTGGAGAGAGCCAGATGAGGGTATCTGGGAAACCCGCGGCGGGCGGCAGCATTTTGTTTTCTCCAAAGTGATGTGCTGGGTAGCCTTGGACCGGGCTATCAGGGCCGCCACTGAGTTGGGACTGCCAGGCGACGTTGAATGTTGGAGGAAGGTCCGAGACGAAATTTTGAGCGAGATTATGGCCAAGGGTTATTCCCAAGAACGAGGGGCCTTTGTCCAGTCCTACGGCAGCGAAATCCTGGACGCCGCCAACTTGATGCTCCCTCTGGTGGGATTCATCCCGGCCACCGACCCTATGATGCGCTCCACCATCAGGGCGACCCAGAAAGAACTGACCAACGAGCAAGGGTTCGTCTATCGCTACACCAACTACGACGACGGGCTTGTCGGCTCCGAAGGGTCGTTCATCATCTGCACCTTCTGGCTGGCTGACAACCTGATACACCTTGGACAACTTGCCGAAGCGCGAGACTTGCTGGGTTCCGTGATAGCCTGCGCCAATGACCTGGGTCTTCTTAGTGAGGAATATGATGCCGCCAACGGCGTTATGCTCGGCAATTTTCCTCAAGCGTTCTCGCACCTGGCGCTGATCAATACTGCCGTGCAATTACAGCAGGCCACTTACGGCAGTTCGCCCTCCCCGAGCCGAACCTAAATCCCAGGGGGCCATTCGGCCCTTGCCAGGCGTGTTCGCCGGAAGTATTATTCCCCTAAACTAGGCCTTTCATGTCTGAAAGGCCTAGGTATATTCAAAACTCCTAAAGGTGCGGCGACACTCCATCCAGTCGGCTTAGCCAATAATAACGACGAACGAGTCTCGCCGCCCAACACACAATACGTACAGCCAATCTCGTCATCGAGAGGTTGGCCCCGTTGATACATGGCCGACACTCCAACAACCGAAACATCAACCGGTCCGCAGAGCGATAGTAACCGTCAGTATCTGCTGGGCTCTCTCATCTTCGGCCATACCGTCATCCATTGGTACCAACAACTTTTTCCGGTCATCCTTCCGGGAATCAAAGATACGCTGGATCTGAATGACGTGGAGTTGGGTACCTTGTCCACCATCAGAGAGGGTGCCAGTGGGCTCCTGATCATGCCCTCCGGATTCCTGGCCGATTCCTTCTACAAGTACCGGCCACTGTTACTTGCCTTTGCCATGGCCAGTGGTGGTCTGGCCTATTTCATGGTGGGATTGGCCTTAAGCTACTTCTGGATTCTGCCAGGAATCGCCATGATAGGCGTTGCGTCAGCGGCCTGGCACCCAGCATCCGTTGGTTCTCTATCGGCCCGTTTCCCAGACCGCCGTGGCACGGCGCTAGCCCTCCACGGAGTCGGAGCTAGCATCGGTGACGCCGTCTCCCCATTGCTGATTGGCGCATTATTGTTGGTTGTCAGCTGGCAGACGTTGATGCAATATCACCTGCTGCCGGCGTTGATCCTGGCGTTCATACTCTGGGTCAATCTAAGGCCCCACTACAATGACGAAGGCCCACAGCCAACCGTTAAAAACTACATGGCCGGTATCAAGGACATGCTCAGCCAGCGAAGCGTGTTGGCGATCATGTTCGCCGGCGTTTTTATGAGCATGGGCCGACTCAGTATTTTGACCTTCCTCCCCATCTATCTGGCCGAGGATCTGGATTATTCCACCCTGGGCCTGGGGTTCTACCTCATGCTACTCTACCTCATGGGTATGGTCTCTCAACCGATCATGGGCGTAGTCTCAGACAGGTTCGGTCGCAAGTTGGTTTTACTCCCTGCCTACACCTCTCTGGGTTTGTTGTATTTCTTGGTGCCGGTCACCAACGATGCGTACCAACTCGGTTTGGTAGTGGGGGCCATGGGCATGTTCTTCTATGGCACCAGCAACATCGCCACCGCTGCCGTGATGGACCTTTCTTCGTCTGCGATACAAGGCAGCACCATGGGCGTACAAAGCGTCTTCCGTCACATTTTCACCCTCCCTTCCCCGATCATCGCCGGTGTGCTGGTCACCTGGAAAGGTACCGATGCCGCATTCATCTACGCTGGTTCTCTCCTACTGCTGGGTGCATTTGTCATAGCGGCCATCAGATTCCCCCGGCGTCTAGGCGAAGACCCAGTCCTGAGATAGTCCAACCCTCTGTTTCAATTGGTAGTTGGCTGTCCCCATGGAGCCTTGCCACCAAATTCCGGCTACAGTATCATGCCCAACAAGTAACCCATTGAGAGTAACCGCGTGCAGAAATTCCGCGTTGGCGTAGACATCGGCGGCACTTTTACCGACATCGTATTCCTGGGTGACAACGGGCAGGTTCTGGCCAGAAAAATTGCCAGCACCCCCAACGATTACAGCGAGGCCGTCCTCAACGGCATCAAGAACGGCGTGGCAGAACTCGGTATAGACGCTGATTCTGTTTCAGAAGTGAGCCACGGGTTCACCGTAGCCACCAATGCCATCATAGAGCAAAAGGGCGCAAAGACTGCCCTGATCGCCACCGAGGGTTTCCGGGACGTATTGGAGTTTCGCCGCAACCGTATCCCCCGCCTCTATGACCTCAACTATGAGAAGCCTCCGCCCCTAGTCAAACGGCAGTTCCGTTTGGAAGTCGGCGAGCGGCTGAATTTCCAGGGCGAAGTCCTACGCCCCCTAGAAAAACACGACGTCGACCGGGCCGTAGAATACATCCTGGCCAATAGGGTCGAATCTGTAGCCGTCTGCTTGCTCCATTCCTACGCCAATCCCGAACACGAACAATACATAGCAGAAGTACTGGCTGAGAAAGCACCCGGCGTGAACCTGACCATCTCTTCGGAACTACTTCCTGAGATGAAGGAATACGAGCGCACCAGCACAACGGTGATCAACTGCTATGTGCGCCCAGTAGTGGAAAGCTACCTCGCCCGACTCACGGACGGCCTCACAGAGATGGGAGTCTCAGTCCCCTTATCCGTGATGCAGTCCAACGGTGGGCTGGCCACGTCGGACATCGCCAAGGAGCGTCCGGTCTACTGCATCGAGTCCGGTCCAGCGGCTGGGGTGGTAGGGGCCTATAACCTGGGAAAAAGATTGGACATGCCCAGCCTGATGACCCTGGATATGGGCGGTACCACCGCCAAGGCATCGATCATTGAGGACGGCGAGATGCTGCAGGCCCCCGAGTATGAAGTGGGCGGTGAGATCAGCGTGGGACACCGGCTACTGCGCGGCTCTGGCCACATCCTGCGTGTGCCGGCCATCGACCTGGCCGAAGTGGGGGCTGGGGGGGGCAGCATCGCGGCAGTGGACCGCAGTGGTTCCCTGAGAGTCGGTCCCCAGAGTTCCGGCGCTTTCCCCGGTCCGGCCTGCTACCGGCTGGGAGGCCAGGATGCCACGGTCACCGACGCCAACGTGTTGTTGGGGTTCTTGAACCAGAAGTACCTGCTTGCTGGCACCTTTGAGATTGACGCTGAATTGGCTCGCAAGGCTATATCCGATAACGTTGCCACGCCTCTGAATATGACCGACGTTGAAGCCGCTTACGGCATCCACACCTTGGTCAATTCCAATATGGGCCGGGCATTACGCGCCGTGTCCAGCGAAAGAGGGCGCGACCCCAGGCGTTTCGACCTCATGACCTTTGGTGGCAGCGGCCCGGTCCACTCCGTGGGCCTGGCAGAGATGTTAGACATCTCTCGAGTGGTTGTCCCTCCGTTCCCCGGAGTGTTCAGTTCGTTTGGCCTGTTGGTAGCCGACGTCGAGCACCATTTCGTCCAGACTTACTTCAAGACCTTTGAGCAATTGGACATCACAGCCCTGGCCGAATTGCTGAACGGACTCTGGAAGCAGGGCCGCAGTCAGCTTCGCGCTGAAGGCTTCGATGACAGTCGACACGAGATCATCACCCAGATGGACCTGAAATATGAGGGTCAGGTCTCAGATTTGACCGTGCCATTCTCCGCCAGCGAGGTCAATCGCCAGTCGGTCAACGCGGTGATCACGGCGTTTGACGAAGAGCACGAACGGAGCTTTGGCTACAGCAGCCCGGGCACCGGCTACCAATTGGTGAATGTCAGGGTGATTGCTCGAGGCCTCCCTGAAGTGCCGCGGATGCCAGCGCAACTGGAACTGGCTGGTGCGTCCAGCAGTTACGCCAGCGACGCCCAACGAGACGTGTACTTCGGCACTACCCGGGGCTGGGCCACCGTCCCCATCGTCAACCGCCAGGCCCTATCCGGTGCGACCACAGAAGGGCCGTTGATAGTGGAGGAATACGACTCCACAACGGTCGTCCCGCCATGCTGGAGAGCCACTGCCGATCAGTGGAGCAACATCATCTTGGAAAAAGCAAACTAACATTCGACACACCTGTAAGCGTGGGTTTCCAACCCTTCCTGCTACCCTTAATGCGGTTAATGGCAACAAAAAGGAGCTCCGATGCAACAGACCACCGACCCAGTCACAAGAGAAGTCATCAAGAACGCACTCATGAGCACCGCTGACACCATGGCGCTCACAGTGGTCCGCACCGCACGATCGGCGGTGATAAAGCACGGAATGGATTTTTCCACCTCCTTGTTCAACGCAGAGGGATTGCAGGTGGCCCAAGGGCTGACCCTCCCGCCCCATCTAGGCTCCATGGCTCCGGCCCTGGAAGGCGTGATAAACGCCTTCGGTGAGGACGTGCAGCCAGGCGACATATTCGCCAATAACGACCCCTACGAAGGGGCCAGCCACCTTCCGGACATCTTCCTGTTCAAACCCATCTTCAAGAACGATGTATTGATTGGCTGGAGCTGCTGCATCGGCCACCAAACAGACATCGGCGGCCGGGTTGCCGGAGGCAACGCCTGCGACAACACGGAGATTTACCAGGAGGGGCTGATCATCCCGCCCATCAAACTCTACGATAAGGGAGAGTTGAACAAGGCGGTGTGGCGCATCCTGGAGAAGAACGTCCGCGTC
>CAYVIG010000040.1:5058-14647 GCA_964451445.1 uncultured Dehalococcoidia bacterium | reverse complement strand
TGGTCATCTGCCACCCCCACCCGCTCCACGGCGGCAACATGGACAACAACGTGGTGCTGGCGTTGGCATTGGGTCTGGCCCAGGAAGGCTTTGTTACCATGCGGTTCAACTTCCGTGGCGTTGGCAGCAGTCAGGGGGAGCATACGAAGGGAGAAAACGAGTCCGAGGAAATCCTGGCGGCGTTGGCTTTGATCAAGGACTGGCCCGATACCAATGCAAACATCGGCCTCGCCGGTTATTCCTTTGGCACCTCGGTGATTCTGGGGCACAGTGAGCTTTACAGTGAGGCGAAGGCCATCGCCTTGGTGTCTCCGCCGTTCCGGGCGGTTGAAGGCACCCCTCTAAAGGAATCCCAGCTCCCTGTCTTGATTACCACCGGAGACCGCGATCGACTGGTGGACTCAGAACAACTGGACGCCGAGTTGGCCAGTTTCCAAAACGCTCCTGAATTCAAACTATTCGACGGCGTGGACCATTTCTGGTACGGGCAGGAAGCCCGTTTGGTACCGGAGGTCGGCCGGTTCTTTGCCGAAAAGTTAAAATAATACGACCACCAAGTTTGCTGGCAAGTCTGCTGTTTGCAGATTCCACAGTGGCTCCGGAGACCTTGACGTGAACGCGGACGACCGCCGTACTCCCATCTATAAGGACTTTGTCCTAATCCAACTGGCCCTCATCATCTTTCTGCTAGATCAGTTCAGCAAATTCTTAGTGCGGGATCAGTTGTTGTTTCATGAATCCTTCCCTGTTGAAGGGTTCTTCCGGTTCACCCATACCTTCAACACCGGTAGCGCCTTTGGTATCTTCCGTGACCAGAATACCCCGTTGATCTGGGTTTCCATCCTGGGCATCGGAATCCTGATGATGATCTACCGAAGCCAGCGCAAACCCAGTTCCCTGTTGCGGTTGAGTCTGGGCCTGCAGATCGGAGGCGCCCTGGGCAACCTGATCGACCGGGTACGATTGGGCCACGTGACCGATTTTATGGACGTGGGCGCCTGGCCTGTCTTCAACCTGGCGGATGCGGCAATTATCACTGGGCTGGTCATTCTGGCTTGGATATTTATGGTGGCCGACCCCAGTGATCGAGACAATTCTGCTCTCGGAAGGTATGGTTGGTGTCCTGTGTGCGACGGTGAGATGCTAACTGTGACCGGCGGTTGGCGGTGTTCAGTCTGCGGAGCCAGGGAACGCATCACGTCAGAATCAGTCGCTCAAAATGGGCCCGGAAACCAGACCCTTTGACACAGCAAGCGGAGCTTTACGAGTTCAAAGTGACGGTAGCCGAGTCCCGGCTGGACCAATTCCTGGCGGGTTTGGATATAGGGATGACTCGCTCTCGTCTGTCAAAGTTGATTAATGAGGGACGGGTTCTGGTCAACGGCGGGACAGCCAAGCCGTCCAACAAGGTTCGGACCGGTGATTTGGTCTCCCTGTCAGTGCCACCGCCAAGACCATCTGGAATGGTAGCCCAAGAGATACCGGTGAATGTGGTCTACCAGGACGAAAGTGTGGTGGTCATCGACAAATCCGCCGGACTGGCAGTCCACCCGGGCCCAGGCCACCCTGATATGACCCTGGTAAATGCTCTGCTGGCCATGTGCCCCGATATACAGGGTATTGGCGGTGAGATCCGGCCCGGAATAGTACACCGCTTGGACAAAGATACCTCCGGCCTGATGATGGTGGCCAAGACCCACCAGGCACATAACGCCCTATCCGCCCAGATCAAAGGCCGACAAGTTACTAAGGGTTACCTGGCCCTGGTGGAAGGAACTCCGAAGCAGCTTGAGGGCAAGATTAATGCCCCGGTTGGCCGACATCCTCGTCGGAGAACTCGCATGGCCGTGGTGGTTGGCGGCAAAGAGGCCCGCACCAATTACAAGGTAACCCAGCAATTGTGGGGCCACAGTTTGGTGGAGCTTTACCTGGAGACTGGTCGCACACACCAGATCAGAGTACACATGGCTCACCTGGGTCATCCGCTCGTGGGTGATACCACCTATGGACACTCCAGCCCGCTGGTTGACCGTCACTTCCTTCACGCATTTCACTTGGGGTTCAAGCATCCGATGAGCGGTGAGCAACTGGACTTCAAGATAGACCTTCCTGCGGACCTAACACCAGCGTTAGAAGCTCTCCGCGAGGGCTGACAGGGGCACTGGTTTCCGCCTACAATATCCTTTACCCCCAAATTCATTTGGTTTGGAGAATTGACGTGCCCGGAGAAGTCCGCGTCCGGTTTGCCCCCAGCCCCACCGGATTGCCCCACATCGGGAATATCCGTACTGCCCTCTTCAACTGGCTTTTTGCCCGTCATCATGGCGGCAAATTCATCGTCCGAGTTGAAGACACTGACCAGGCGCGCCTGGTTCCTGGGTCAATCGAAGCCATGCTTGATGGTCTGAGTTGGTTGAATATCGACTGGGACGAAGGACCTGAAGTAGGCGGACCCTACGGCCCCTATTTCCAATCGGAACGACTTCAGATCTACCATGATCTGGCCAAAAGACTGGTCTCCCAAGGTAACGCCTATCGTTGTTATTGCAGTCAAAAACCACCGTCACAGGACAGTCAGGAGCAGCGGGACCGTCGCGTCTCCGCCAGCGCCGATTGCAAGTGCCGTGAACTGACTGGAGAACAGATAGCCGATCTGAGCGGCGGACAGGAATCAAACGTTGTCCGCTTTGCCATGCCCAAACATGGAGTCACCCGGGTTAAAGACCTGATTCGGGGTGAAGTCGAATGGAAGAATGAAACACTCAACGACTTCATAATCCTGAAGTCTGACGGCTTCCCCACTTACCACCTGGCCGTGGTCGCCGACGACCACCTTATGGAGATCAGCCACGTGATGCGGGCCGAGGAATGGCTGCCCAGCACGCCGCGCCATCTGCAATTATTTGAGGCCTTAGGATTCGAACCGCCCCAGTTCGCCCACCTACCCATGATCATGGGCTCTGACCGGGCCAAGCTGTCCAAGCGACACGGCGCTACGGCCATCGGGGAGTACAAAGACAACGGATTCCTGCCCGAAGCGTTGCTCAACTTCATGGTACTGCTGGGGTGGGCATTGGACGACAAGACCGACTTGGTGTCGACCCAGACGGTCATAGAAAACTTCACTTTGGACCGGGTCACCAAGTCGTCGGCCATCTTCGACCAGGAAAAATTGCACTGGATGAACGGCATGTACATCCGGGATCTGACACCGCAACAGTTGGCAGAGCGAATGACCCCGTTCTTGGAGCGTGATCTGCCCAAAGACATGCTGCCTGTTGACCAGGAATACCTGCAACGGATAGCCCCCTTGCTGCAAGAGCGGATCAAGAACCTGGAAGAGTCGGCTAATATCACCGAGTACTTCTTCAAGGCCGATGATAGGTTTGACACCAGCACCATCGTTCAGAAGGGTATGAATCGGGATTCGACACTCACTGCGCTGAAAGCGGCATTGAAAGACCTGAGCGCCACTGACGATTATGGGCATGAGAAATTAGAAAAGATGCTGAACGCCACCGGCGAGAGATTGGAATTGTCCCGGCGTCAGTTCTTTGGCGTAATCAGGACCGCCGCGACTGGCCGGTCGGTATCGCCCCCTCTGTTTGAAATGCTTGAGGTCTTGGGTAAAGACCGCACGGTGAGTCGCATGAAGAACGCGGTGGAACGCTTCAGCGCCGCCAGTTAATTAGCCTGCATAGGCACAGAGACAGGAAGAAACAAGAATGACACAGGCTGATACATCGGTCGACTTCGTACGCGGAATAATTGCCGACGATAATAGGTCGGGCAAATTTGGTGGTCGGGTCGTCACCCGATTTCCTCCGGAACCAAACGGATATCTCCACATCGGCCACGCCAAATCTGTGTGCCTTAATTTTGGACTCGCTGCAGAGTTTGGCGGCGTTTGCCACCTGAGGTTTGACGACACCAACCCCTCCCGCGAGGAGGTGGAGTACGTCAATTCCATCCAGGAAGACGTTCGCTGGTTGGGCTTCGACTGGGGAGAGAACCTCTTCTTCGCCTCCGATTACTTCGGCCAACTCTACAATTACGCCATCAAACTGATTGAGGATGGCAAGGCCTTTGTCTGCAATTTGAGCGCCGACGAGGTGCGTGAATACCGGGGCAACTTGACTGGACCCGGCAAAGAAAGCCCCTATCGGAACCGTTCCATCGATGAGAACCTCAGCCTATTCAACGGCATGCGGGCTGGCGATTTCGAAGATGGCGAACACACGTTGCGGGCTAAGATAGACATGGCGGCTCCAAATCTGAACCTGCGCGACCCGGTGCTCTACCGGATCCTCAAGCAGACCCACCACCGTACCGGCGATGAGTGGCCGATCTATCCGATGTATGATTTTGCCCATGGTCAGTCGGACTCCATCGAACACGTCACCCATTCAGTTTGCACCTTGGAATTTGAAGACCACCGTCCGCTGTACGACTGGTTCCTGGACGAGCTGGATATTTACCATTCCCAGCAGATTGAGTTCGCCCGCCTGAACATCACCCACACCGTCCTCAGTAAGCGGCGCTTGGTCGAACTGCTGAATGGCGGTTATGTTGCCAGTTGGGACGACCCCCGGATGCCTACCATCTCTGGGCTGCGGCGGCGGGGCTACACCCCGGAGGCACTGCGGAATTTCTGCAACCGCATCAGCGTGGCAAGACGGGATAATACCGTTGATATCGCTCTGCTCGAGCACACACTTAGGGACGACTTAAATAAGAAATCTACCCGGGTGATGGGCGTATTGGACCCACTGAAAGTGGTGATTGAGAACTATCCGGAAGGCAAGGTCGAAGATATTATCTCGACCAACAACCCGGAAGACTTGACCATGGGCGAACGATATGTACCGTTCAGCAGGGTCGTGTACATCGAGAAGGACGATTTCCAGGAGGTGCCTCCGCCCAAGTTCTACCGACTCTCTCCAGGCAAGGAAGTCCGTCTAAAAGATGCCTACTACATTACCTGTAACAGCGTGGTGAAGGACGAGATCACGGGTGAGGTAATCGAACTCCGATGCACCTATGACCCGGATACCTTTGGGGGCACATCAGCCGACGGCAGAAAGGTTAGGGGAACGTCCCATTGGGTCTCGGCAGAACACGCGGTGGATGCTGAAGTCCGTGTCTACGACCACCTGTTCACCACGGAAGACCCGGACGATGTGGAAGACGGGGGCGATTGGAAAGACAACATCAACCCCGAATCGCTGGTGGTGATGAAGAACGCCAAGTTGGAGCAAGGGCTGGATCAGGCCAAGCCAGGCGAGCGGTTCCAGTTCCTGCGGCAGGGTTACTTCTGCGTTGACAAGGACTCGACGCACGAGGCTCCGTTGTTCAACCGAACGGTGGCGCTCAGGGATACGTGGGCCAGGATGGATCAGGCCCGCAAGAAGCGCTAGCCAACCAAGAAGCTAGAGCTAGTTGGTCTTGTAAATCTGCAAGCGGTGGCGGAGGCTGTCAGCGACGTAGAGATTGCCTTTACCGTCTAGCTTCACCGCCGTTGGCCCCCAGAAATAACCCTCGACGCCAGCGGATATCTCACGGTCTCGCCTGGCGGGTGGGTCTAGCTCAGGGAACAGGTCGGCCTCGTTGCGAAGCTGCCCTTCCTCGGGATTTACCGCAAAGTAATCAGCCGCCCATTTAGAGTCGACAGACTCGCCTCTGAGGGTGGCCAGCAGACTTCCGTCCGGTGCCAAGATCTTGACCCTTTCATTGCCCCAATCCGCCACATAGACGTTGCCTTCGGAGTCCACGGCCAGCCCTGCCGGACGGTGAATGGCGTCGCCGCCGGAGAGATCGCCAAACTCCTCGATTACGATTCCACCCGAAGTGTAGCGTTGGATGCGGTCGTTGCCCCAGTCGGAGATATACACATCGCCGCCTTGTCCTAAGGCCAGACCCCACGGGCCTTCAAACTGGCCTGGTTCAGAGCCACGCTCACCCCAGCCTGAGATGAACTGGCCGTCCTTGGTGAACTTCTGCACCCGGTGGTTGCCGCTGTCGGTCAGCCACAGGTTGTCGTCGGAGTCGAAGGCCATGCTGGAAGGGTATTCAAGCTGCCCATTCTCGGAGCCTTTTATGCCCCATTTATGGAGAAACTCGCCTTCTTTGTTAAAGACAGAAATCCGTTGCAGCGCTTCGTCGGAGATGTAGACCTGGTCCTGGCTGTCGATGGCGATGGCGCTGGGCCACCAGAATTGCCCATCGCCCTTGCCGCCGGTGCCGAAATCGCCGAACCAGTCCTCGTTCAGGTTGCACATGGTCACCCGCTTGGATGGCAGGCGAATGGGCGTTTCAGGGCCAGCCCGGTTGATGACGTAGATAACGTCCTCGGAGTTGATGGCCAGATCCACGGGGTTGGTCAATCCACGCCCAGTGGCGGCCAGGAATCCAACGGTATGGCTGTATGTAAATGTCTTCGTCGTGGTCATTTAATGCTCGCTAGAATTCCTGGTTGCTATCTTGTGATTAGTGCGTTGCCGTACTGTCATTCTGAGGCGGGAGCCGAAGAATCTCTTTCTGCGGTGAAGCTAGGTTTGTCCAAACAATGAGACCCTTCGCTACACTCAGGGTTGACATTATTAGAGGAGCGTGGTCGTTCTTCAGAGCAAGTCGTTCTCATATTTACCAAGTGCTGAAAAGAGATCCCCTATCTCCAACTTTGCCGCCTGCAAGGCGAGTGTTAGGCCATTTGGTATTCGCGGGTGGCCAGGATCAGTTGGAGAAGTTCCATCACCTGCTGTTCTGAGCAGGTGATGGCGTCTTCGGGTGTGAACTTTACCTCTCCGAAGCCGGAAGCGAACTCTATCAGCCTCGTGCGAGTACTATCCGACACGTAGAGATTCCCTACTAGTAGAAGGCACTCGTCGACCAGTTCTTCCGGCTGGTAGCATTCTTGACGGGATTGGAGTCGGCACATCATGTTCTGGACGCCGGGTTGGAGGGTGTTTCCGATGACCAGCGCCGAGGAGTTCACCCGCTCCACCAAGGTGCCGGTGTCCACCCATTCCATGCCGGTGTGCCAGCCTTCCACGGTGGGAGGGTTCAGTATCTCCTGGCCCATGAAATTGGCGTCGTTGGCCAGGTTTGTGATGTCAGATTGGGGAGTCTTGTAGCTGCCGGCCAGCCGGGCGGTACCGACCACCAACTCGGCTGGACTTTTAATCTTGTCGTACCAGACCGACTCCGACTTGAAGTAATCCGAGAGGAACAGAGCACGCAGCATTGAGCGAATGTCCCCGCTGGATTTGCGGTATTCTTCTGCGAGGAAGGCTGTGGCCTCCTCGTTGGGGGTGTCGGAAACGAAGTAGTTGTACAGCTTTCCGGCGATGAACCAACTGGTGGCGGGCCGCATGGCAATGATGTCGATGATGTCGTCACCGTTGAAATTGCCGGTGCGGCCGAGGAAATCTTTGTCCGTCTCATCGTGGTCTTCTGGGCGGTATTCAAACTGCCAGTCGATGCGTCCTGAGGGCCAGATGGAGTCGCGGGACGCCCGCTCGCTCATGTATTCGGCGTTGGCTATAGTCCAACCGGTGAACGCTCTGGCGCAGTTCTTGACGTCGTCCTCTGAGTAGTTGCCGATGCCCATGGAAAAGAGTTCTAGCAGCTCGCGTCCGTAGTTCTCGTTGGGGGCGTCTTTATGGTTATCTTTATTGTCCAGCCAGAAGATCATGGCTGGATCACGAGAAAGCTCCATCAATATATTGTGGAATGAACCCAGGCCGTGACGCCTGAAGGTGTCCGTTTGGTTCAACACACCCTTGGCGTGGTTCAACTTGCCGTAGGCGGTGGCGAAGAGGCCGTGCCAGAACAGGGAAATCTTCTCCTCCAATAGCCGCTTGGAGTTGATCATCTTGTACATGACGTACGACTGGGCGCTTTCGAAGTACATCACGCTATTCTGGTCTGGCTGGTACCGGCGAACTAGTTCGTCGTTCCACTCTGGGATCTCTTCCGGGTGGAGCAGTTCTTCCACGGTAGCTTCATAGCCCTTGCCCTGGTACTCTTCCAGTTCTTGGAGTGTGCCGCCAAATCCGGCCCGGCGCAGTAGATGGGCTATGAGGCCAAGTTCGTTGTCTGGCATTGTCGGATCTCCCAAATAAACGGCTACCCGATCGATGTTCGAAATGCAATCGGTTATTATTAGATGATGACTAGTATCGAATTTGAGGTAGTATAGCATTTCAGAAATGACTGATATAAGGGTCACCTCATTATGGATGGATATACATTAATTTCACAGTTTAGGCGTGGATTTGACCTGGGTTTAAAAAAAGAATAATATTCTTTCAAATATACAAAAGAAATTCGTGGATTTCCCCTTGACAGGAGGCGGTAAACCTACATTAATGTGCTAATGGTCAGCGGGTGAGAGTGTGGTTGTGGGTGGTGACGTTGCCCATGGAGTTCTCTTTGCCGGTGGCCGGGATTATTTCGGACCGCCGGCTTTTTTTATCTAAGTGGCCCGGACATAAAACTAGATATATGGTTTATCAATAAGTTAACCAACGAACCTATAGGAGGTAATAAGGAGAAAACAATGCATCCGGCCAATGGTCGGTGCCTGAGCAGCGATATAGAGAACGTATCCGTTAGAAACGAATCCGTCGAGACTGATTGGGCCTGGGCCAAATGTAATATTCTCTCTCTTCTATACAAGCCTCCGGTGAGACCCTCGGGTATTCCCCGGCACACAAGGATGTGGCGTCAGGCGGTGACGAGACTGGGTTGGGCGGAACGTTCAATAATAATTGAATGAGGGGTTGGTGTGTACGATGATGTCGACAGCAGTGAAGATCATCAGTGATGGGGTTATCAAGATGGACGGCGGGTCCATGTTCGGCCAGGTACCCAAGGTTGCCTGGGAGAACACTGTGGTCACTGACCGCAAGAACCGAATGACACTCGGCTTGAATTGTCTTCTACTCCAAGTGGGCGGACAAAACGTGCTGGTGGATACTGGGATCGGCTCCAAGGAGATCGATCAGGACAAGGAAAACCTGGGATTGGTGCCAAGCCGGCTGCTTAAAGGCCTGAAGGGCGTGGGGCTAACTCCTAAAGATATTAGTGCGGTGGTTCTTTCCCACCTGCATTTTGACCATTCGGGCGGATGCACTCGGTTGGACCGAGCTGGCAACTTGGTGCCAACTTTCCCAAAGGCTAAATACTACGTTCAGGATGCGTGCTGGAGTGAAGCGTGTAATCCCAACGAACGTTGCCATGGTTCCCACCGGGCGGAGAATTTTCTGCCCATCGAAGAACGAGGTCAGCTGGAATTGCTGGACGGTGATACAGAGATCATGCCGGGCCTGAACGCGATCGTCACCGACGGCCATGCTCAGGGTCACCAGATGGTGATGTTCAACCACGGTGGCGAAAGGGTGGTGTTCCTGGGAGATATAGTTCCCACACCGCATCATCTGAACCTGGTTGCCATCTCGGCCTTTGATAGTTCTCCGGAAAGGACCTTGGAGCAGAAACGGGACCTGCTGTCTCAAGCAGAACAGCAAGGTTGGCTGTTGGTCTTCTCCCACGGGCACGATATCAAAGCAGGGTACTTGGAACGCCG
>CAYVIG010000040.1:0-4958 GCA_964451445.1 uncultured Dehalococcoidia bacterium | reverse complement strand
CCAATCACCATCCAGGCCAGTTAGGCGCACGCTCGTGATAGTGTTGGCCAGGTTATCGGTGTGCTGGGTCCGCACCTGTAGATAATTATCAGTGAGTCCGCTCCAGCCTCCAGACGGTTCCTTTGTCCGGTTCATGTTCCAAAGCACGGGGCGTACTTGTTTCAGTGAACCCAAGCGGAACTCGCGCATCTTCGTTGCCGCCAACTCCAGCATTTCCCCATTACGTTCTTTCTTGATGCCGTTCGCAACTTGGCCGCCAACATACGCCGCCGAAGTGCCTGGCCTTATCGAGTAGGGGAAGACATGGATGTCGCTGAAATCCATGGACTCTGCGAAACTGTAGCTCTCGGCAAACTCCTTGGCGCCCTCTCTTGGGAACCCGACAATGATGTCGGTCGTTATTCCGGCATCGGGTATTCTCGACCGAACCAGTTGGACCGTCTCGGCAACCTGGGCCGTGTCATACCGACGGCGCATCGACCGCAACACGCTGTCGCTGCCGCTTTGTAGTGGTATGTGGAAGTGAGGACAGAGGCGAGAATCTTGCCACAGATCCAGCAGTTCCGGCGTGATCTCCTGGGCCTGAAGGGAAGAGATCCTAAGTCGGTCGACGGTGGTCTCAGTCAGCACCCGCTGGATGAGTTCACGTAGGTTGGTGGCTGGCAGGTCAAAGCCGTAGGTGCCCAATTGGGTGCCGGTTAGCACGACTTCCCGGCGGCCTGTTGTCGCACGTGCGTTGACCTCAGCGATGATTTCTTCTGGTGGGATGCTCCGCTCACGTCCCCTGACTTTGGGCACGATGCAGTAGGCGCAGACCTGGTCGCAGCCCTCTTGAATCTTGACCATGGCCCTGGTGCGCAAAAGCTCCAATGACATTGAGGTCTCGGTTGGCGTGGTAACACTTGTTACGGCTACTGGTGCGATGTTCAACTTAGCGGCCACGGTGGCAACCAGGTGCTGCTTGTTGCGGTTATCCAGCACCAGAGAGACAGCTTCCATATCCGACAGGTCATCGCCAGCCCGTTCGGCATAGCAGCCAGTGGCGACTACCAGAGCGTTGGGGTTGGCGCGTCGGGCGCGCCTCAGGTATTTGCGGGCCTTGGAGTCGGAATTGGCGGTCACAGTGCAGGAATTCAGTACAACTATGTCGGCCTGGGTCGATGACTTTGTCAAGGAGAAACCGGCCTCTTGGAACTGTCTGGCCAACTCCTGGCTGTCGGCCTGGTTCAGTTTGCAGCCGTGGGTGTGGATCGCCACCGTGGGGCTCTTGCTGGGCTTCATCTTTCGAAGCCGCCGTCCATCTCTTCCAGTTCGTCCGGCTGGTCGAGTTCACCCTTCAGGAGTCTGCTGAGCATATCTCCGCCTGGGGCCAGGTCCCATAGCTTATCGACGGCGCCTGTGACATCCTCCAGGATCGCCACAAGATGGTCGGCCCGGATGCGGGACTCGTTGACCAACTCAACGGTCTCCCCAAAGTTCTTGAGCTTCAAGAACGCTTCTCTGATGCGCCGGTCGCGGTTCTCCCGACCAAGCTCGTGGGCGTAATCCTCCACGGCCTTGGTCGCGTCCAGTTCTTTACCACGTCCCAGGGCAACTCCCTTCACAGCCAGGGTCAGGCTGCCCCACAGAAACTCTTCACAGCGGTCCCATCGACCTGTGCGGATTTGGTCCATGGCGTCCTGGAGAAAGCGCAAGCTCTGGCTGCGGTATCTGATGAGGCGGTCTTCGTCTTTCTTACTTAACTCTGGCATAACTTCAGTTCCGAGTTTACCACTGTGCCCCCGGAAAGACCCACGCATCACAACATGGTTGCCAAAAGATAGTTCCAATGGCAACATTTAGTCGCTGCCTCAGCCCAGGCGCAAAATCCGTATCGATCAGAATGGAGATTATTTTGGCCGCAGGTGACTTTAGATTTGTAGGCTATCCGATCCGTGTCCATGCCGGAGCGGACGCCATCTGCAAACTGGTGGACGAGGTTGACCGACTGAGGTTAAAACGAGTCCTGGTCGTCTGTGGCCAGTCCATATTGACCAAGACCGACCTAATCGATCGCGTTAAAGGCGTTCTTGGAGAGCGAGTTGCCGGAGTGTTTTCCGGTGGCCAGACCGGCTCTCCGGTGACTTCAGTACTGGAAGGCGTGGCAGCGGCCCGCGAGGTTGACGCCGATGGTATCGTGTCCGTGGGCGGCGGCAGCGCAGTGGTCACCGCACGGGGAATCACCATCCTGTTGGCGGAGAGCGGCACTGCTCAAGAAATTTGTACCCAGTACCCTGAAGGCAAGCCCCCTGTCAGCCCCCGGTTGATGGCCCCCAAGATTCCCATATTCAATGTTCTGACCACCGCAACAACGGCCATGACCCGCGCCGGTACCGCGCTAATCGATCCTGAATCCGGGCATCGGATGGAACTGTTTGATCCCAAGACGCGTCCTGCGGCAGTGATCTGGGACGACCAAGCCCTGCTGACGGCATCGCCTTGGCTCTGCCTGAACGCCACGGCAGGTTGTTTCAGCGGCGTGGCTTCGGCGCTGCAACGCACCGGACTAAACCCCCTGGCCGAAAGCGACCTTCTTGAGGCCTTGCGCCTGCTGGTGGATAACCTACCCCTGGTCAACTCCCAGCCCAATGACCCAGCGGTGCGAGTCAATCTCTGTGCGGGAGCGTTCCTTTACAACCGAGCCACCGACGCTGGTGCCGGAGGAAGCGCGCTGGGAGTGGTGACTGCCTTGGCCCACTCTCTGGACACCCGCTTCCCAGAATGTGGCCACGGCGACGCCTACTCCATATTGACCGCCCCCGGCATGCGGTTCAACGCTGACGCAAACACGGCAGGGCAAGCCAAATTCGCCCGGGCAATGGGCGTTATGAAAGATGGGATGGACGATGGGCAGGCGGCCTCGGCTGTCGCTGATGCCATCGAAACCTTTTATAAAGACTTGGGCCTACCCGTGCGGCTGAGCGAGGTTGGCGTGCCTGAAGGCGGTATCGATATCATCGCCGCCGATGCTATGACCGATTTTGGTCTTCACCGCAACGACCGCAAGATAGAGAGCGTTGATGACCTGAAGGGAATTCTGGAAACGGTCAAATAAGACAGAGCAAAAGACCTCGGCTGCCGGTTACGTGCCGGTTGGCCGAAAGAAAGTTCATAAAACATGCTAGGGAGGGAGTATGGAATATGATTACATCATTGTCGGTGCAGGATCTGCTGGGTGCGTCCTGGCTACCAGGCTATCTGAGGACCTGAACAAGACGATATTGCTGTTGGAGGCAGGCCCCGATTATCCCGACTTCGAAAACCTGCCCGAAGATCTGAAAAAGGGATACAATGTCTGGCGCTCGGCGTACGGTCCCCATAGTTGGGATTACCGCGCCACCGCAACGCCGCTGCAGACCGAGCCGATAATCATCCCCAGAGGCAAGGCTACAGGCGGCTCCAGCGCGGTCAATGGGCAGGTGGTCTTCCGGGGATTGCCCGAGGACTATGACCAATGGGCCGAGTGGGGGAACGACGAGTGGGCCTACACCAAGATACTGCCCTATTTCCGTAAGATGGAAAACGACTGGGATTTCCCCGGTGATGATTTTCACGGTGATGAAGGCCCGCTGCCAGTGCGACGCTTCAAGCGAGAGGACTGGATTCCGGTGGCAGAAGGCTTCTATCAGGCCTGCCTGGGAGTGGGATTCCCGGAAGACCCGGATCAGAACAACCCCGACTCCACAGGTGTGGCCGCCCGTCCACTGAATAACATCGACGGCGTCCGCATGAGCACCGCCCTGACCTATCTGAACCTGGCCCGGCACCGACTCAACATCACCATCCGTGGTGGAGTCTCCATCCGGCGGGTGCTCTTCGAAGGCAACCGTGCGGTTGGGGTTGAAGCCGAGAGCGGCGGTGAAATCTTTACCGTGGATGCCAACGAGATCATCCTGTCCGGTGGAGCAATCGGTTCACCCCAAGCCCTGTTGTTGTCCGGTGTAGGGCCCGTCAAAGAATTGGAGGCATTGGGCATCAACGTAGTCCATGACCTGCCGGGCGTGGGCAAGAACCTGCGCGACCACCCAGCGGCGTACATGCTGTTCAAGGGCGAAGGCGAACCGCCGGATATCGACACTCCCAGCCTGCAGGTTGGCCTGCGTTTCAGCCTGCCTGGTTCGCCAACCAGGGGTGATTTCCAGATGACACCCACGTTGATGAGCAGCGAGCACCGCCCCGCCAGCGTCACCTACGAAGGCGACACCTTCCACTTTGGACTGAGCGTCGGCCTGCAGAATGCCACCTCCTCTGGGGAACTGACCCTGAACTCCACCGACCCCCACGAACAGCCCCACCTGAACTACGACCTGTTCTCAGCCGACTATGACCGGGAGCGGATGCGCGGGGCGATGCGCATGGCGGGCGAGGTGGCAGAGCATTCAGCCTTTGCCGTGTACGTGGTTGAACAGTTGAACCCCACCAAGGAGGAACTGGCTGACGACGCGGCTCTGGATCGTTGGATCATGACCAACTGCTATACCCAGCATCACGTGTCGGGCACCTGCAAGATGGGGCCAAGCTCCGACTCCATGGCCGTGGTCAATCAATATGGCCATGTATACGGACTGGAAGGTCTGCGAGTGGTTGATGCCTCGGTAATGCCGGACGTCATCCGTGCCAACACCAACGCCACCACCATCATGATTGCCGAGCGTGTTGCGGATTGGATCAAAGAAGGCAAGTAAAGGCATCAAACAACCCACTGTAAGGGCGGGTTTCCAACCCGCCCTGGTTCGGGGTAATCCGATTACACCTGATCCAACCTGGCTACACCGCAGACCAGGCTTACTATTTCTAAACCCGGTATTAACACGAACAGAGCGGGTTACATACCCGACCCTACATCGTATGCCCGCGTCGTAAGCCTACGGAGAAATACCAACTGGGCGAATGGCGTGGTTGGCGAAGCCAGGACTTGG
>CAYVIG010000039.1:13088-14794 GCA_964451445.1 uncultured Dehalococcoidia bacterium | reverse complement strand
TACCTCGTAGGCAATGTCCGGTGGTGAGTCTTCAGGCTGAAAATGTGTGCTCATATTCTTCGCGCTGACTAAAACTGGCCCAATTGATCTTTTCTGGATTCCGTTTTATGGAAGGGGCATGGAGATGCTAACCGAGTGCACTGGGAATCGGGTCTTGTGTCCTGTTCCAGTCACGTCTTCCCACAATCTCAGGTCGTTTGGCCCAAAGCTGTGGACCGTGCCGTCGGCCAACTGAATATCGATCTGACCGCTCAGCATGCTCATCCAGCGTCGGCGAGGAGCTGGATGCATCTCCGAGAATTCTGTTGGCTCATTGATCTGAATGGAACTGCCGGTACAAGTCTTTAGCGACTCCAATATCGGGTCGTCCAACTGTAGTTCTTCCATGATGCTGTTGCCGTCGGCGCCAGTATACATACGAAAGATGCCCATGGTAGTCCCTCCTGTCCCACGTTCCAACGGGTGACTTAGGTTCAATTACCGTTTTATTCCGTGGCTATATTATCTTATCCGCTCTGCGTGGTCGATTACTGGTGAATACCAGGAGGCCAGCATGTTCCATTGATAAATTATCGACATTCGTTCCAATGACCCTTCGAGGCTGTTGGTGTCATGCAAGATAGTCTTTGCCATAACATCGGGATTATATGACGGAAAGTACTACCGGAGCACACCCTCACCGTCACCAGTACCCACCCCCTATGCCTTCTTGATGGGGTGTCGCTGAAACAAGAAAAGCCCACTCAAACGAGTGGGCTTCTTTGATCTTTGGCGGCGGGCAAAAAAAGAGCGTCCTCAGAAACTTTCTGAAAACGCTCCGCTATCCCAGCATGCAATAAGCTGTTTTGTCAAGGTTTTGTGCCTAGATTCAGAGAATACACTAACGTCAGACCATAATGGATTTGAAGTCCGTCGCCGTGCGTGCCGGGGTGTCCGTACATACCCGTTAACCCCGTGATTCACGCCTAGTTTGTACCAATGCGTTCCACCAGACCCCAGGAGACCTTGAACTGTTGGGGGACAACGTGGGTGACGAAGCAAGCTGTATCATGGAAAATATTTCCATTGGCATTTATATTCTAATGCTGAGTCTTCCGGTGATAATAAGAAACCCCATGCTCCGTTACATATTCCTGTCCATATTTGCTCTGCTAATCCTTACCGGCCTGCGGTGGCGGTCTGACCAGCCAGACCACTGGGGGCACACACACCATCAGTATCGGTGAGGAAGTAGAAGGAAGCATAGCCATTGCCGACGAGGTAGTCCCGTGGGCGCTAGAGGTAGAAAACCTTTCAATAGTGGACATCTACATGTGGTCAGAGACGTGGTCTCTAGATACGTATTTTACCTGTTTGAGAACTTGACCGGTGCCCCCTTGCACTGGAATGACGACAACGCAAACGCCATCATAGTTGCTGTGTCCAACGGCGTTATCACCACTCCTATCGTCAGCGGTTACAACTCGGCTTTCATTGGAGTTGAGTCAGAACCCGGCGCATAAAGCGGTGCCAGGGTCATACAATAACGCAGGCACAGGCGACTGCCGATTAAAAGTGACCCAATATACTGACTAGAAGCCAACAGGTTTGTGCATAGATATGCGCGTAAGTCTACCGTTTAGGTTCGTCGGAGAGTCGTTTTGACCGTAGTCCAACAACGTGGAGTCTCTCCGTGGACGCTCGTCTCGTTTGCCGCCGTAGCGTTT
>CAYVIG010000039.1:11536-13078 GCA_964451445.1 uncultured Dehalococcoidia bacterium | reverse complement strand
GGCCAGAACCGTAATGCTAATGCCTGGGCCGCTCCTAGTGATATTGGCTAAAGATTTTGGCACGTCTATAGCTATGGCAGGGCAACTCGCCGCGGCGACTTTCGTCGCCTGGGGGATAACTGCCCCGTTGGTTGGACCTATTTCAGATACATACGGAAGAAAGCCAGTGCTCCTGATTGGGATTTTGATTATGGCCATAGGAGTGTTGGGATCAGGTGCGGCGTGGAGCTACAGTTCCCTATTGGCCACACGGCTCGTCGCTGGAGTAGGAGCAGCCATGCTTCCCATGACAATGATGGCAGCGTTGGCCGATAACCTTCCGTCTGAAAAGGTAGGTAAGGCCGTAGGCTTCGTAACCGCCTCAAGTTGGGTCGGGCTCGCTTTGGGAGTGCCTGCAATTGCCTTACTTGGCTATATCGGAGGATGGCGTCTACCCTTTTACATCACAGGAGGCTTGTCACTGGCCCTTTGGGTGCCGCTGTATTTGTCTTTACCCTCAAGCCAACGGCAGCTGTGCCGGAAATTAGATCTCATCAACCGTTTCAAGGTCATCGGGCGTCAGTCAGCGCCGTGGTACGTCTTCATTGCTAATGTTACACAGCAGGCGGCGTTGCTAGGACTAATGACCTACTTCGCTGCTTACATGATCGAAAGTTACGGATGGGATGAGGCGAACACCGCTCCAGGACTGGTCCTGCTGGGTGTGGGAGCGGTTATCGGTAGTTTCGCCGGAGGTGTTATTGCTTCACGGGCGCGCAGATTGGAATGGTTGGCCGTAATTAGCTTGACTAGTGGCGCGGTGACTGGGTTCCTCTTCGCTTTTGATTTACATGCCTGGATAGTCGTCGCAGTAGCGTTAGTGACATCGGTGTTGGCATCTGTTTCGATGCCCGTACTGACGACATTAATCATGCACCTGGCGGGGGAATCTCGAGGTACCGCTGGCGGAATGTTCACCGCAAGCGCTCAAGCCGGTGGCGTTGTGGGTGCCTCGGCAGGGGGACTTATGCTGTCACTGGGCGGTTATCAAGCGGTGGGATTGTTATTTCTAGTTTCTTCGATCTTGTCCGCATCTGTGGTCGGAATCCTACTCCGTCGTTCACCAGCGTTTCGGTTTGGAGGGAAAGGTACCTAAACTATCGACTATGCTCTTGGAGACTTTTTTATTGACTAAACATCTCCCAAAACGTCTCCCCAAGATTGAATGTCCCCTTGGGCCTTATTGGACGTATTGGTACGTGTAGCCACGAATAATTGAAGGGATTGGGGTTATATGACATTGGTACGCACAGCGACAGATTTCAAGACCGTCGCTTTCGTCCACTTCCCGCCTAGGACGACCTGGAGACACCGGACGGGGCTTGGACTGTGATTTTCCCTTTTTCTGCCCTATAACTTTCCCTAGGGATAGTTGCCGTGGAATGGTGATGTTCTGGTTAAGACCCCCACTACCCCACCAGGGTCTAGCTCCTTGGTTGGGGTGGTTTTATGCCTGAAACCATAGCTTAGAAAAAGTTCGTGGCCATTTGAAGAAAATAAACG
>CAYVIG010000039.1:0-11526 GCA_964451445.1 uncultured Dehalococcoidia bacterium | reverse complement strand
GCTTTGGTGGGGTTGTTTTTATCCCTTAACCAAATCTTTAAAAAATGTGCGGGCCAATTTCAAAAAAAAACACGACCCTCTATGCGATATAGAGGGTCGTTTTAGTGGCTAAAATGTGGAGCCGGTGATAGGAATTGAACCCACGACCTGCTGTTTACAAAACAGCTGCTCTACCACTGAGCTACACCGGCGTAACCCATAGTCTCTCATTATTTGCAATGAACTGTCACCTGTAGGGCGGTAATGAGGTACTAAAAATTATGTGGAGACCACGGTCGATAGCGAACGGCGAACATGCGATCTGCTCGCAATAACGCTCCCGGAGTCAGCTCTTCCACCCAGCCGGCGCCAGATAATGTGCTGAAACTGACGGCTCCTGTGTAGGCTGAGGCCAGTTGAGTTACGTTCAACACTAAGTCTGCAGATGAATCGGTTGCTCGGCAACTAGCGCCATCTGAAGATCCTTCAAGTTCGAATCTACCTTGGTTCCATGGACATACATCGTCTTTGATCTCAAACACCAGTTTTTCTTCTTGAAGGTACCGACGGAGCACCAGAGATGCCGGCACATCTATCAATCTCACCCATACACCGTCGCGAGTTGACCGATGTAGCCGCCTGGGGTCAGCCAGCATCCAGGGCAGAGGGTCATCCACCGGGCGTTTTAGCGCCTCCGTAATGCTTATTCGGTTCATGTCGAAACAGAAGCGCCACAGGGCAGCATTCGCTTCTTTGGTCGTTGCCATCAATTCATTCACCACCAGGGTAGTATCGGTAATGCGGTAGGTGGCATAGCCGTCTATTTTCCGATCTTCTTCATAGGCAACGTAGAAGAGACCTCCCTGCCCGCCGAGGGAGTGCTCTTGGGCGAGCGAGTCACGCTCCCAATGATGGTCCTCTCTCTGAAACACGGCTGGGCGATCTACTGTGCTGAGGCGGTAGACCTCAGGGAGGTCTTTGGTGATGTCCGTCGGATCGACGAAAACGACTCGGCCAGGGTAGTCGTTGGGTCGAGTGAATGTCGTGTAAGGCCGTTCGATGGACCAGCGTTCATAAAGAGAGCCGATTCCGTAACCAAATCTGCCATATATGATGCTCTCAGTGGAGAATAGAGCAGCTATGGCCTCTCCGCGGTCGTGGAAGTCATTGAGCTGATACTTCATCATCTGGGTCATCACACCCTGACGGGTGTGGGTTGGCTGTACTGAGACGTTGCAAACGCCGGATATGATCGTTGAGGCACCAGGTAGGCTCATCTCTACCCGGTGTGAATGGGATCCGCCGATTATATTCCCATTATCGAATACGGCCACGGAACGTCCCAAGTCAAAATGGGGCCTCAGCACCTCGGGGTCATCGTCGAGGCGGTTACCGTGAGCACGCGACTCTGCACGAAGCCATGCAGTGAATTCTTCTGGGATTATGGGCCTCATCTCTAGCATCGGGTTATCTCTCTTGGTTCGTCGCTAATATTTTTAGAACTGTAATATCTGGCTTCCTTTAAGCGAGATATAGGCTGAGGTGTGGGGCAGATATGCATCAGATCACTAAGTATAGGCCTAATCAATGTTCTTGAAGTCGGGTTCGATGAATTCTGATTCAAACATGCATTCAATGATGGAATGCCGTCCAGACTCCGAAGATTTTTTCACGTGTTAGCTGAAACTATGGCAGAACTTTGTCGGTATATTTCAGGTTGCTGACTAAAGTTACTAGCTTTTATATAAGATAAGAAATCAGTCATCGATCCCAAGTCGTGTGCTATCTTACGTCGAAGTTGTTTTACCAGTATTTTCCGCATAACACTAATAAGCTACAGGAATTAAATGAACTACTTTGCACTAACAGATGAACAGAAAGAATGGAAAGATCGAACAGCAGCGATTGCCGAACGTGACATTGGTCCACGAGCTGCAGAGTACGACCGTAACCGAGAGTTTCCGCAAGAGTCGCTCAATGCACTGCGAGATGCTGGTTTATGGTCGATGCGGGTACCTCAGGAATATGGTGGATTGGGACTAGATTTAGTTACAACCTGCCTTATAGTCGAGGAAATATCAAAAAAATGCCCTTCGACAGCGATGTGCTACAAGATGCACTTAGAAGCCGTCGAGGCGATTAGTCACATTCCAACTGAGTACCAGCTTAAACGCTATATTGAACCGCTCGTACGTGGCGAGATGTTCGCTGCCGCGCCGGGAGGGGAACCCCATGGCAATTCTGGTGATGACTGGACACCCGTACCCCAAATGGTTACGACTTTGCCGAAAGTGGAAGGCGGTTTCAAGCTTGACCACATTCGTAAGTCTTATGTGACGTCGGCTGGACACGCGACTCACTATATTATGTTCTGCCGTGTAGAAGGCGGCAGAACGGAAGGCCCACCAGATCTCTTGATGTTTAAGAACGACGAGGTCGAATGGGAGACTATCGGCGAGTGGAATGGACTGGGAATGCGTGGAAATACCAGCGTGCCTATGATTTTCAACGGTGTTGTACCAGAAGAAAATCTGGTTGGTATTGAGCTCGACTACAAAAGTATTTCAGTTATGGCAAAGTACATGACTCCTTGTTTAATTCTTACGTACGGAGCCGCCTATCTCGGCATTGCTTCGGGAGCTTTTGAGATTGCGTGTGCTGAGGGCGACAAACGCTTCCCAAGCGGAGCACGCCGATTAGACAACCCAATAAACCAGCGCCGTATGGCTGAGATGAGCGCGCAAATTGAGGCAGCAAGGGCACTACTGCACGTGGCAGCGGCTATGCAGGATTCTGGTAGGGCGACGTCATTCCTCCCCTTATTGCAGGCCAAAGTCCTCTGCTCCGAAGCTGCGGTACGGGTAACGACCGACTTGATGACGATGTTTGGAGGGACGGCTTTTGCAGGTCGACTACCATTTGAAAGATACTTCAGAGACGCCCGGGCGGGCCTTGTTATGGGACAGGCAAACGATGTGGCTTATGGGACCATCGGAACGTTATTGTTTCCTCAGAGTTAAAGGGCAATACTAAATTAGACATGTGATTGTCGTAGTGTTTAAGGGTCAACTGTAAAATCTCGTCTATTTGTGATTCCTATCAATGTTAACCAATTTGAGGCGTTCGATTAGATCGATGTGCATCACAAACAATGGCCCCGATATCAGAAATGGACGACCAATCTGTTCCGACTGATGACTTTCTATCAATCGAACAAATAGCCAATAGCGTCGGTGAAAGACCCGTTTTTATGATTGCCATAAACAGGTATTTTGAAGGCGAATGACTAACAGCGGTCTTATTGCTTCTACAATTCTTAGTTGCTTTCGGTGATAGAGTAGGCTGCGAAGATTTCAGATGCGATGCAATTCATTGGTTTTTCTGGACCGCAGGCTCCCTTAAAACTCATCTCAGAATTAGCCAAAATTGAAATTGCTAAGTCAAGTTCAGGTGAATAGTACATCACGGATGCATAACCACCGCCACCACCCGGATGCCCGTAGGCTGTGATGGTTGTAGAATCTGGCAATTGAAACGTTCGCTTGGATGCAAAATATCCATACGATTCACCGGGAACGGCCCAATCAGGAACACGTGCCGCTGAAAACGAATTGAGGAGCTGATTACGGACTGATCCTGAAATTGCAAACCCATCCGGCCGATAGAGTTCATATGCCCAGCGAGCCACGTTTTCAGGGGTTGAAATAACCCCACAACACCCATAACGCAGTCTCCCTACCGCACCTAGGTAATAACCTAATTCGAAAGGTGCCGTTTGAATCATGTTTCCGAATCCAGATCCACCCCAAGGCGACACATCCGTATATGGCATAGCCATTCTCGGGAACGTGAAATCCTTAGCCTGATCGTTAAACAATTGCGTATGCCAGGGAATACCCTCTTCGGGCAATATGACTGTCGTCATATTCAAGGGGGTAAAAAAAGCCTCCCTATAAAGGTCTGCAAGTGATTTCTCAGCGTAAAACTCTGCAACAATTCCTAAGAGGACTACATTCGTGTCGTTGTATTTGAAGGTACCAGGAGTTGAATATTGGGATTGAATGAGGCCAACCGTGTTAAACGGAGACCACACGGGTTCCTTGTAAGATGCGCTCTTCCCCGCCATGTTGTAACTAAAGTCGGCCATTCCAGAAGACATCGTCAACATTTGCTCAATGGTAACTTGCGGATTGACTTTATCTAGTTCCAATGAAGGATAGTCAGAATGGTTTTTCAATACTGTTTCAAGAGAGTCTGTTAGTTCATAGAGACCCATTTCAATCTGGGACAAGATAAGCGCCGACAAAAAGGTTTTTGACGTACTACTTACCATCAGTGGGGTATCAACCGTCATAGTGACGTTGTTGTCTGCTTCTCCGATGGCATATGCCCAGAGTTGTTTATCAGTATAGACAGCGACTGAGATCCCCGCCTTTTCTTCTAAGGCTAAGAATTCGTTGTCCACGGCAGTTTGAAATAAGGTACGCGAACCCGTGTCAAACTCCATGTAATCCTTCGATGAAACGAATACCGTTGGTTCTCCGATCTGTGTAATATCAGAAAATTGCGTGGGCTTTGCTGTAGGCACCGAGGTTTTCGTAGGCACTGATCCAGGTGTATTTGCAGGTGTATTTGTAGGTAGTGGCACTTTTCGGGTGGCCGTTGGCAGGGAAGCCTTGTCTTCCGATAGCCTCGCTTCTGACGTTACCTTAATCTTGGGAGTAGATTCCACTGGAGCCGGGGCATCACTAGAACAAGCGAGCGCAAAGATTCCTACGAGTAAAGTTAGAACTACTGGTAACTTCATCCCTGTTCCTCCGTAACTACCTGTCCTTCTTCATCGACTATCTCACTACGACTTTTTTTCAGACAAGCTCAAATCCTGTGGCTGTCAACGTATAGCTAGCAGATTCAGGGTTTCAATGAGTTTCTGACACATGCAAGATACAGCATCAGATTCTGTCGGATTGATATGGTGTACTGGGACTCCTAGCGAGATCATCGGCGAGACTGCTACGTTCCGGATGCCGGTAACCATACCCTTAAAGTGACCATCCTGGTATGTTTTTTCGATGGGGATAGTTTTACGTTTGGAAAATTCGGCACGGAACAAGTTCGTGGCCAATCCTGGGTCGTTTTCGAGGCTAAAATATGGAGCCGGTGATGGGAATCGAACCCGCGACCTGCTGTTTACGAAACAGCTGCTCTACCACTGAGCTACACCGGCTTAGAGAGACTATTGTAGCTTATTTTTGAGCCTGAGACAGCTCGTTTAGAAGGGCTATAAGAGCTAACCTGGGTTATTGCTGAATTGGTTTGCCCCGCTTTGGTCAGGAAATTGGCCAAAAATTCCGCTAGTCCCTCATCTGTTTTACGAACTCCCCGATAGCACTGGCAACCTTTGGGCTGTTAGTCTTGACAACAGTCGCGGTTTCCGGTGACTCTAGCTGTGTTTCCAAGTGGAATAGAATCTCGTGATGTGAAGCTGCTATCTACGACTACACCAACGCCAATGAGATAGACTCTGACGATACCGATGCCTACTTCGGTAGAGGTATGGCTGACGAGGAATTTGGGCAACTTCAAAATGCTGACGCTGACTACGCTGAACTTGTTTATTCGACACACAGCACTGCTAACGGTTTGTCATTAGGGCCAGAAAATATGACTGAATTGTTGAAAGAGTTGTCTGGTCGAACAGCAGATATCAACGATCAATCTATTGCTGGTCGAATTGAAAATACTATAGTGCGTAAAATAGATATGATGTGGTTAGAGAAATGATGATTGAATTGCTAGCGAATCCGAATCTAATCTATATACTCCTAGTCATCGGTGGGCTTGGAATAACCGTAGAATTTTCGTATCCAGGGTTGATATTCCCGGGAGTGATAGGCGCCATATCCCTGCTATTAGCATTTGTAGGAATGGGGCAGATGCCGGTCAATTGGATCGGTACCGCATTGATAATATCAGCGGTGATTCTACTGATTATAGAATTGCAGGTTCCGGGTGTCGGAATATTTGGGTTAGGCTCCGTAGTGTGCTTGATGGTTGGCTCATTATTGATTTTCGGCGGCTATCTCGATACTGCAGATATTCCCAATTCAAACGAATCTATTAACCTTTGGCTTATACTTGGCGTCTTTGGCGGTGTTAGTGTTATGTTAGGGGTCTATTATTGGGTTTTTGCACCCACAGGAACATCAACTGGAAGTTATACAAAATCCTATAAATATCCAGAAGGCCAATTAGCAGAAGTAACATCAGACTTAAATCCTATTGGGAAGGTCCGAATCGATAATGTTGATTGGACCGCTACTACCGATCTACGAAGTGCAATCCATGAGGGCGAAATGGTTAGGATCCTGGAGGTCTACGGTGGATTGCTCAAAGTGGGTAAAAAGGAACAAGCCGTTAAAGTCAAAAACTGGAAAGGAAAAGGCAAGTTTTTTCGGAGGCGTCTCTAAATATCAAGGCGCATCAGCTCTTCTATTCCAAGTAAAACACAGGCGTCGCTGGTAATAATGTGACTATTGGTTAAAGGAGGATTATTATGGCAGGCTTTCACACCACTGGGCCCAACCAGGCTTTGATTGTTTCTGGAGGAGGGCGTGAACCGAAAGTCGTAGTAGGTGGGCGAGTATTTGTGATGCCGTTCTTGCAAAGGGTGCAAGCCTTATCACTCGAAGTTATGACACTGGCTCCATCGACCAGCACGGTCTATACCAAAGAAGGCGTCGCAGTGTCAGTCGACGGGGTTGCCCAGGTCAAAGTGAAAGGAAACTCAATATTACAGGCAGCCCAACAATTCCTAGGGAAGCCACTTCGTGAAATAGAGGAAGTCGCCCTCCAAACTCTCGAAGGTAACCAGAGAGCAATATTGGGCACGATGACGGTAGAGGAAATTTACCAAGATAGAGAAGGATTTGCCACTAGAGTATTAGAAGTTGGCTCTTCCGATATGGATAACATGGGACTAGAAATAGTCAGTTACACGATTCGGGATATTCAAGATGAACAAGGGTATCTTGAAGCATTGGGAATACCTAGGACTGCCGAAGTGAAACGCAATGCCACCATTGCTCAGGCTGAAGCTGACAGAGATGCTTCTATTAGAAGCGCACGGGCTGATCAAGAAGCTCAATCGGCTCGATTTACTGCAGATACCGCGATTGCTGAGTCTGAAAGAGATTTTTCTGTTCAGAAAGCTGCTTATGATGAATTAACGAACGCCCGTAAGGCATCAGCCGAGTTGGCATACCAACTGCAGGAAGCTAAAACCAAACAGGAGATTCGCCAGGAAGAAATCCAAATAGATGTTGTTGAAAGGCAAAAGCTAATCGAAGTTCAAGAACAGGAAGTACAACGAAAAGAGCAAGAGCTTGACGCTACTGTAAGAAGACCTGCATCAGCAGAGCGATTTCAATTAGAGACGGTCGCTGAAGGAAACAAATCACGTGTTATTGCTGAAGCAGAAGCCGAGGCTGAGGCGATCAGGATCACAGGACAGGCCGAAGCCGATGCAATCCTAGCAAAAGGGATTGCTGAAGCCGAAGCAATGGAAAGAAAAGCGGCCGCGTGGAAAGAGTATGGCCAGGCTGCGTTAATAGAACAACTTTTTGAAACGTTGCCAAAAGTTGCGGAGGCTGTTGCGCAACCTTTATCCAAAACAGAAAAAATCGTCATGATTAGCGGAAATGGAGACGATTCATCTGGAATCGGAGCTAGTCGAATTACTCGCGATGTCACGAATATAGTGTCACAATTGCCCGCTGTAATCGATGCCTTAACTGGGATTGACGTTTTAGAGACTCTGAAGGATTTGCCAGCATTCAAGTTGACTTCGAATCAACCCGAAGAAGTCGACGATAAATCGAATCATCAATCCTAGTAAACGTCCTATACCGTACCGGAGCGTTGATCCGAGGGTTTATCTAGTCTGAAACGTTACGGCTGGGCTAAGAGAGTGACAAAATAAAAGCCTGCGTCTCGTCCTTGGTCAGAGAATCGGAGACATACCAGCCAAGCCCGAAAGCAGCCAAGGTTGCAGGACTCATCTTTCGAGGGTCTAGGCTATCTCCAATAGTTACATCGAACCAGTGTATGAATTCCCTAAGGCTCTCCGAATTCCTGTGTACAGAATCCGGTTTAAGGCCATCGTTTGGCCTGAGATACCCCGGCCTGCCAGGTAGGATAAAGACGATTATCGCAGCACTTATACTAGCATGTGCCCGTGCCTGAATAAGCCTGTGATGGCCTTAGATTTGGTCGAACCGGCTGGGTCGATAGTTGTTGAGCAACTCCACTTGGGCGCCGTCGACAATCTCGATGGTGGCCAGTTGGGATATCAGCGGAGCCAGTGTAACCCCGCTATGGGTCAGAGCCAGGTAAACACTTGGAGCCTTGGGCGAGAATCCGACCACCGGGAACCCGTCCAATGGCATTGGCCGGTATCCAACAGGCACGGGGATGGCAACAGCCCCCTCCAAACCAGGCACATATTCAGACGACCGTGATAGAAGTTCGTCGGCGTGCCTTTGTGTGTCATTTCTAGCCAGGCTTTCTTGGGTCCCCTCCCCGATCATTGCTGACCCGTCCAGACACTGGCGAATATGAATCTCAGGGCGTCCCTCTTCCAGAGGCGGAGCGTATACGACGGATAGATTGGTCAGTAACGGTTCTGCTATGGGGTTGGTACGGATGACAACACCCGGGCTTTCCTGCTGGGGAATGGTTATGCCGGCCATTTCAGCAAGAAAGGTGTTATCCACCCCACCGGCCAGCACCACTACGTCGGCGTCGATTCTTTCGGTGCCTGCAATGACAGTTCCGGACCCTGAGTTCATGGATAAATCCGTGACTTCTGTCTTAAGCCTTGCGGTGGCTCCTTGTCGGACTGCAGCCCGAACCAGGGCCTCAGACGCAAGCGTAGGTTCAACCATCCCGTCCAACTCGCTGTAGATGGCAGTTGTTACTGACCGAGGAGTCAGTGATGGCTCCAGCTTTGCCATCTGGGCGGCGTTCAGAATCTGGCAAGGGTAGCCCCAGGCATGGAGCAACTCGGCGCGGGATTTGAGTTCCGCGGCGCCTTCTTCAGTTGCGGCCCATTCCATTTGGCCGCCCCATCGCAGGCCAACATCTACGTCCAGGTCCCTGGCGAAGCGGTCCCACATGCCCAAAGAGCGACGATTGAAGGCGTGGTAGGAAACCGGATGTTTCGCAGTGGCGTTGATCCAGGCAAAGGAATGGCTTGTGGCCCCGCTGCCCGGGTTGCCTTTGTCTACTATGGTCACTGCGGCACCGCGTTTGGCAAGGGAAAAGGCTATTGCAGAGCCGACGATACCGGCTCCGATCACGGTTACATTGAGTTGATTGTCGAGTTGGCTATTGGAGGATACAGTTGACATAGAAACCTCGATTTCAGTCAGAATTCGGTCTCTATTATCGGTCGCGTGACTAAGAGACTCAAGGGCGTCTTATTTATGGTAATAATGAATATTATCCGGCGGATGAAATAGCTGCATCAAGGCTATCAATTAGCCTTTGCTCCATCGAAAATATAAATAGAGACTCTTCTTGTTCCATTTTTAGCTTCCTAATTAAAGTTAATCAACCGGCAACGTCGGAAGCAAGGAAGATTCTCTTGAGATTGTGACCGCAGATAACGGCAGAGGAATCAAACAAGAAGATGTAGACAATATCTTCGAGCCTCTGTATGCCGCCAAGCCGCACGGTACTGGGTTGGGCCTGGCCATCTGTCAGGAAATCGTCAACCGGCACAAAGGAACGATCTCAGTTGAGAGCGAGATCAACGAAGGCACTTCGTTCAGGATCTGCATCCCATTCGCCATGAATGAGGATGACAGCGCAGAAGGGTTACCACAAGGCTGAAGAGAATCTGCGTGCTCGCAGTATTCTTCTTATGCCGACCAGTTATCTTTGCGAAGCCTGTTCAGAGTTATGGCGCTCTGATTTTTGCTTTCGTCTCAACCTCAGGGTTATCCCAGCCGCCTAGGTCAGCGTGGAATCCGCGCATCTCGTCAGAAAGAATTTCGATGAAATTTCTGACCGCCTGACCCAGGAATTTCCCCTTAAGCGTGCAAACGCCAATCACCGACGATTCAAAGATGTGGTCCAGCCTCACCACTCCCAAACGGTCGTGATCCTGCTGATGGAGGGTGAAGTCGGCGCAGACGGCCACGCCCATGCCAGTCTCAACGTAGCGTTTGATCGACTCAGTGTCGTCTAGAGACAGCACCACGTCCCAAATCACTCCCTGACTTCGCAGTTCCTGTTCCACCTTTTGGCGGGTCAGGCTTTCCGGGCCAGAGAGGATCAACGGCCACGGCGATAGATCGCTCAGGCTCACATTGGTCTTCTGCAACAACGGATGGTTCAGTGGAGTCATTAGAACAACGTCGAACTTGAACAACTCGTGGAATTCAAGAGATGGGTCGTCGATGGGCGGTGGAGCGCAAAACGCCAAATCGATCTCGCCCGATTTGACCAAGCGGAGAAGGGGTACGTAGGGCCTGGCCATCAACTGAATACGGACATCAGGATAGGTGTTGCTGAACACCTGGATGCCTTTCGGCAGATGGTGCATCACCAGGTCTGGATAGGCGCCTACCACGAACGAACCTCGGCGCTCGCTGTAGTCCATTTGGGTCTTAAGGGTGTCTACAGCCTGAACCACCGGATTGACCAACTCCAGGAGGATGGACCCTTCCGATGTTAGCTGGATTGGCCGCTTTATCCGGTCAAAAAGGACAATACCGAATTCGTCTTCCAGCTTACGGAGATGGGTTGTTACGGTCGGTTGCCCCAATTCCAGCGTCCGCGCTGCTTTTGATACGCTGCGTAGCTGTGCAACATGATAAAAACTGATAAGCTGTCGCAATTCCATATGGCGTTGCCTCCCCATTGGCATCACGGTTGCCAATATAACATATCATCAAGCCTCATGGTAGTAGGAGCGATATATCGTTGAAAATTGGTTTATGAGAAGGCATCCTCTAACCAGAACAAGCTTGTTCTGAAGAAATACTTTGCATTCTTAAAATGATTTATACGTGTGGGTGTTCAAGTGCGGAGAACCCTGGAGCGCCCGGCGAAAATCACTCCTGACGGAGACGACGGATATTTTGAACAGCTAAACAAAGCAGCCTTTCGGGTGGGGCTTGGTTGACCGGTTATCAAGGAGATGTGGGATGGCTTTGTAAGGAGTTTTGATGGATTCAGCCTGGCCAAGGTGGCATCCTATGGACCAGATGACCTGGAGCGGCTCTTTGAGGACCGGAGTTTGTCAGGAATCGCCGAAAGATAGTCGCCACGGTTGAGAATGCCCTGACGATGATGGAGTTCATCGAGGACTACGGCTCGTTTTACGAGTCCTGAAGAGCCTGGATAACCTTGATTACTATGCCCGTGTGAAGGTGTTGACCAGGCAATTTGCTGGTTTGGGCCGCCCCTCTGCGTTCGTGTTTCTCCACTGTGTGAATGAGGAGACGTCAGAATGGCGGGTCCGCTAGGCTTTCAAGACTA
>CAYVIG010000038.1:0-14836 GCA_964451445.1 uncultured Dehalococcoidia bacterium | reverse complement strand
ATACGCTCAGACGGTGTCGGGAGGGGCGGCGGTGTTCTCCAAACCCAAAGTCATTGTCCTCATTGTATTAGTGGCTTTTTTCATTCAGCTTGGGAGCAATCTATCTGCCCAATCGGTGTCTGCCAGCATCACACCCTCGCCAACCAGCGGGAAGTCCGGCAGTATTGTCACGGTCACAGCATCAGACTTCCCAGCACTGTCCTCAGTGTCCAGCATCCGAGTGGGGAACATCGTGGTAACTGAAACGCCTGCGCCCAGAACCGATCGGAAGGGCGATTTTGAGTCTTCATTCATCATGCCTTTGCTCGACGCAGGGAACCACACCATTACCGCCAGAGCGGGTGGAGTTTCGGCTGTAGTATCTTTTACCGTCACCGAGGGTACGGAGTTGGGTCAAACCCTTCCCGCCTCCGAATTCCCGTCAGGCCCGATCAAAGCGTTCGAGACTCTGACCCTAGGCGAAAATCTGGTCAGGGTCTGGACATTCGATAACACGGGCAAGGCTTGGACATTCTTTGATCCCCGTCCAGCGTTTGCCAAAGCCAATTCAATCACCGAGATGGTTGCCGGGCGAGTCTACTGGATTGAGTTGAACAGGGACCATACGACGCCTCTCAACGGATCATCTAGGGTACTGTTCACTGGATGGAACCTGGTGTTGTGGTGACCCCTGGATCATACTAGCGCCTTACTATCCCCTATGGGATAATGTTTGCTCAGGCTCAAGCCTGTCTCAACAACCATCTGCCACGCCCTTAATCCAACAACCAATGCGACAGGTGCCCCAGACATGGAACTCAACGTCAGGCTATTTGCCTTATACCGGGAACGAGCCGGTAGGACCATCGTTTCGGTGACCGTACCAGACGGTGCCACCGTTAACGACCTAACTGACGAGGTACGGCGGCAATTTCCCAACCTGGCTCCACCGGAAGTAAAGATTGTGGTGGCCGTGAACGCAGATTATGCCGACTCCCACGTGGTTCTCCAGGCCGGAGATAATGTTTGTCTGATCCCACCGGTAAGCGGAGGGTAGCCCGATTTCGGGGAGATTACGAATTGATAGAACTGACGGAAGAAACCCTCGACCCAGAAAAGATCACTGCCCAGGTATGCCGGGACAGCAATGGGTCGGTTATCACTTTCCTCGGCACGACCAGGGATAATTTCGAAGGTAAGACGGTGCTGACTCTGGAGTACGAGGCCTTCGACGAGATGGCCGTAAAAAAGCTAGAAGAGGTCAGGCAGGAATCGATGGCCGAAATCAGCCTTGAGGACATGGCCATCAGCCACCGCATCGGAACGGTGGATATCGGTGAGATTAGCCTGGTTGTTGCCGTTGGCTCACCCCACCGCAAAGAGGGTTTTGCCGCCTGCCAGAAAGCCGTAGACCGAATCAAAGAAGTGGTACCAATCTGGAAGAAAGAGGTCTATCAGGACGGGTCTCGCTGGGTGGCTTGTGAGGACCATGAATTTGATCCAACCCAAGCTTCATCCGAAAGCCACACCCATTAGACGAGAAGCGTTTTCACTCTGATCTAGTCCGCTTTCAGTACCGTCTCAGGCTCCCTATCGACATTCTCTGACCTGTTCTTGTTTCGGTCCTTGGTCAGCACCGTGTTGATGGCCTGCCGCAGCGTTCTCACTCCAATGACCTTTACCCCGTCAGGTACTTTCAACCCTTCCAGGCAAGCCTCTGGCAAGACACACTTCTTCAGGCCCAATCTGCCGGCCTCGGTGATCCTCCGTTGGGCTTGGGAAACGGCCCGAATTTCTGCACTTAGTCCAATCTCGCCGAACGCGAACAACTCCGGTTCCAGTGGGCAGTTGTAAAGACTGGAGGCCATGGCCAGAACGAGCGGGAGGTCTGCCGCCGGCTCAGTGATCTTGAAGCCGCCAGCGACGTTGGTGATGATGTCCTGGCCTGAGACCTCCAAACCGGCGCGGCGCGATGCCACCGCGGCCAACATGAGCAGCCGATTGTAATCCACGCCATTTGCGACGCGGCGAGGCGCCGATAACTGGGATGGAGATGTGAGAGCCTGTACTTCCAAAAGCAAAGCACGGCTGCCTTCGACAACAGGGACCAAAGAAGCCCCGATAGCGCCACCCGCGCGTTGTGACAGCAGAGCCTTCGACGGGTCGGAAACGTCCATCAGGCCTTGCTCAGCCATCTCGAAGACCCCAACCTCTGTGGTGGCTCCGAACCTGTTCTTGCCGGCGCGCAACACCCGGTAGCCGCCATCTTCCTGAGATTCCAGATATAGGACCACATCAACCATGTGCTCAAGTACCCGGGGGCCGGCCAGAGAGCCGTCCTTGGTCATGTGGCCCGACACAAACACCGCGATACCGCTGGCTTTGGCCCAACGCAGGAGCCGCAACCCCGCCTCACGCACCTGTCCAACACTCCCCGGTCCGGAGCTCTCATCGTCGCTATACAGCGTCTGGATAGAGTCAACGATCGCCAGGCGCGGCCGAACCGCATCCAGCTTTTCAATCACCGTTGTCAGATCGGTCTCGGGGAGCATCAAAACCCCATCTCCGACGAACCTCAATCGGTCGGAGCGAAGTTTGATCTGCTGAGGGGATTCTTCGCCGCTAATGTAGAGCACTTTTTCGCCCTTGGCAGCAACGTACTGGGCCATTTGAAGCAATAAGGTGGATTTGCCGACACCAGGCTCTCCAGCTAGGAGTACCACTGAACCGGGCACAATCCCGCCGCCAAGAACTCGGTTCAGTTCTGCAGATGGCAGCGCGTCGCGGGTTTGGTCATCTGAAGAGATGGAGGAAAGCTCGACCACCTCAGTTGGTTGAGCGGCTAACCAGCCGGGGCGACCTTTTTGTTCCGGGGCCACGGTCATTTCTACCAGTGGAGATTTAGAGCCGCACCCCAGGGCAGAGCAGAATCCCATCCATTTGGCAGATTCGTTGCCGCAAGACGGGCACATGAAAACCCTTCGCCGCTTATCCTTTACCTTAGCCACACTGCACCACCTCGCCCGGATAATACGCGGCCATTATAACAACAGAAGGCTCCACGATTGTGGGGCCTTCTGTCAGTAAATCCTGGGTTATTTACCGGAGTTAGTCTGCTGAAGCAGCTGCCTCGGCTTCCGGTTCAGATTTGGCCTTAGCTTTGGGCTTGGCCTTGGCCTTTTTGGAAGAGATCTTGATTACCCCTTCGCTGTCCAGGTCGATTATGGCAACGTCTCCCGCTACCAGTCGTCGGCTTAGGACTTCGTCGGACAATCTGTCCTCAATCTCGTCCTGAATAAGTCTCCGCAGTGGCCTGGCACCCAAGACCGGGTCGAACCCGTTCTCTCCAAGGTGGTTCTTGGCCGCGTCGGTAACCTCCATTTCGATGTCTTTCTCGCCGAGCTCTCCTCGAACTTGATTCATCATCAAATCTACAATCTGTAGAATCTCAGGCCTGGTGAGCTGGTGGAACACGACAGTTGAGTCAATCCGGTTGAGGAACTCAGGCCGGAAGAAGCGCTTGACCTCTTCCAGTACCTTTTCCTTCATCCTTTCGTACGCGCTGTCGTCGGTCTGGGCCTCGCTGGACTTTGCGGAGAAGCCTAGGGCGGTCTCACGCTTGATCAAGTCGGACCCAAGGTTACTTGTCATGATTATGATGGAGTTCCGGAAGTCCACCTTCCGACCTCGAGCATCGGTCAATTGACCGGCGTCGAAGATCTGCAGAAGGATGTTGAACACTTCAGGATGGGCTTTTTCAATCTCATCAAGGAGCACAGCGCAATAGTTCTTGCGTCGAACACCCTCGGTGAGTTGCCCGCCCTCGTCGTAGCCAACGTATCCAGGAGGTGCACCAATCAGTCGGGCGACCGTGTGCCGTTCTTGGAACTCTGACATATCTAGGCGGATCATGTTGTCTTCATCGCCGAACATGAACTCGGCCAATGTCCGGACCAACTCGGTTTTACCAACACCGGTAGGGCCAAGGAACATGAACACGCCGATGGGACGGCGTGAGTCCTTCAGCCCAGCCCGTGCGCGGCGAACCGACTTGGAGATGCTGACGATGGCTTCGTCCTGTCCAATGATGCGCTTGTGCAGTTCGGCTTCCATCTGTAAGAGTCGTTCAGTCTCTTCTTCGGCCAGTCGTGTCACCGGGATACCGGTCCACATGCTGACAACTTCGGCAATATCGTCTTCAGTGACAACACGGCGCTCTTTGTTCTCGCCCTCTTGCCATTCTTTTTCCAGGGTGTCCAAGTTCTCCGTCTGACGGAGTTCCCGGTCACGGAGTTCTGCCGCCGTCTCATACTGCTGAGAGGCTATAGCCTCGTCCTTCTCTTTGCGGACCTGCTCCAGGACCTGCATGGCGTCTTTGACGGATGCGGGAGTGGCGCTACCTCGCAACCGTACACGAGAGCCGGCTTCGTCAATGAGGTCGATGGCCTTGTCCGGCAGGAAACGGTCCGGGATATAGCGCTGGGCCAAGAGGGCCGCGCTCCGGATGGCTTCATCGGTGATGTCTACTTTGTGGTGATCTTCGTACTTGTGACGAACACCCATCAGGATCGCGACGGTGTCATCATCGGAAGGCTCTTCAACTCGAACGGGTTGAAGTCTGCGCTCCAATGCTGGGTCACGTTCCACGTATTTGCGGTAGTCGTCCAAGGTGGTCGCGCCGATACATTGAATCTCGCCACGAGCCAGTGAAGGCTTCAATATGTTGGAAGCATCAACTGCGCCTTCAGCGGCGCCTGCTCCAACGATCGTATGAATCTCGTCGATGAAGAGGACACAGTTGCCAGCAACCTTGATCTCCTCAATGACCTTCTTCAACCGTTCTTCAAATTCACCCCGATACTTGGTTCCGGCGACCAGCGCGCCCATGTCCAAGGTTACCAGACGCTTGCCCTGAAGTGTGTCGGGAACTTCACCTGAGCTGATCAGTTGGGCCATTGCCTCGACGATGGCGGTCTTGCCGACACCGGGTTCGCCGACAAGAACAGGGTTGTTCTTGGTCCGGCGGCTGAGGATCTGGACCATCCGCTCAATCTCTTTCGAGCGGCCGATGACAGGGTCAAGTTTCTCTGACTTGGCGGCGACAGTTAAGTCGATGCCCAGTTGATCGAGGGTCGGTGTCTTGGAGGTTGACCGGCCACTTTGGGAGCCGGTGCTGGAGGTATGGCTGAGTATGCGGTGGGTTTCGGCCCTGACCTTGTCCAGGGTCACTCCCAGACTTTCTAGGACCCCGGCGGCCACGCCTTCACCCTCTCGCAGTAGACCGATGAGCAAGTGCTCCGTGCCTATATAGGTGTGGTTCATCCGTCGAGCTTCGTCGACGGCCAATTCCACGACTTTCTTCGCGCGGGGGGTTAGACCAATCTCGCCCTGTGCAGGTTTCTCGCCGCGACCTATGATGAATTCCACGGCCGAACGGACCTTGGTGAGGTCCACAGAGAGACTGGAAAGCACGCGAGCTGCAACGCCTTCCGTCTCACGGACAAGGCCCAAGAGAATATGCTCGGTGCCGATATAGTTATGGTTAAACCGCTGCGCTTCTTCTTGTGCCAGGGATAGCACTCGCCGCGCGCGTTCGGAGAACTTTTCGAATCTACTGCCCATATTATCGCTCCTGAAGGGAGTGAGGTAAGGAACCCGTTTCACCATGGTTCCCACTAGATAGAGAGACTTACCATTCTTAGGACACGTCCGCCCATGTGATGATGGACCAGACCAGCCGTTCTAACGAAACGCCTGCCAACATAGTAATGGAGCAGACTAGCCATTGTTAGGCGTATTTGCCACCAATTTACCGCAACGACCCGATAATGGAGGGGTTGACCTGTGGAGCTGTTCCCAACCGCGCTAAATGGGCGATGGGAGTGGGGCCCTGCAGGGGATTCACCCTCATGGCCCTCGTGCAACCAATTATATTAGAGGCCTAACTATGTGTAAAGGCACAATTAAGCACGTAATTTAATGGAGAGGTGCGCCCGGCCGAGCCTGGACAAAAATGGGGAAAGGGTGTGAGCCCTAACCAAACATGAGGATTGCCTGAAGTTGCCTGTGGCTGGAGGCACCGGGGCCTTAGACTGGGAAGGTGCAGCAGTTTGGAGGCTTGCCATAGAAGTGTTGAAATACCTCCCGGCGGTGACCTATTTTCCCACTCCGTCACCAGAGCAGTATCGTAGGCGCTGATGCGTTTCACTACCGTGTTCGGGATGGGAACGGGTGGGACCGCGTCGCTAGAACCACCAGAAGATATATCAGCCCGGTTAGTATGCATCATTTGTACCAAGGCCGCAAGGGCAAATCGGTAGAAATCTCCAATCTGCTCAGAATCGGTCCCAGCCTGGTATTTCCGAGGGTTTATTTCTCGGATTATTTACAGGTTTTTCAGGCTTCATATTTGACATAAAGCCAGGTTGACTTTTCACTCTGAATACTGATTAAATCAACCAAAGAATCAGTAACGGAAGAGGTGCGCAGGGATGGGGAGAAGGCTGTTCAAAGAACTAGAACGTTCTTATGGTTTTGACGAGGTAGCAATCGTTCCCGGTCAGGTGACAATCAACCCCGAGTTGACCTCAACCAAGATGACCGTCGGCAGCTTGGAATTCGAAATTCCAATCATGGCCTCGGCAATGGACGGCGCTGTTTCTCCTGGATTCGCTTCATACATGCATGAGATGGGCGGACTCGGGGTAATGAACGCTGAGGGTCTCTACACCAGGTACGACGATCCCTATTCAGTGTTGGAAGAGATCATCTCATGCCCTCTGGATGAAGTCACCGGTTTTCTTCAAAAGGTATACTCCGAGCCCATCAAAGAAGAACTGATCGGACAGCGCGTCCGTGAGATCAAGAACACCGGCGCCACCTGCGCGGTCTCATTTACCCCCCAGAACACCAAACGCATGTCACCACCGGCAGTTGAAGCCGGAGCCGACATGGTCGTTGTCCAGTCCACCGTAACCACAGCCCGACATATGTCCAACAGTTACCGTGGCCTGGTCTTCTCAGAACTGATAGATGCTCTGAAAGTCCCGGTAATGGTTGGGAACTGTGTAACGTATGAAGTTGCCCTTGAGCTGATGGAAACCGGCATCGACGGCCTGTTGGTCGGAGTCGGTCCCGGAGCCGCCTGTACCACCCGCGAGGTTGTGGGTGTGGGCGTCCCTCAGGTAACCGCCACCCTCCAATGCGCCGCAGCCAGGGAAGATTACTTCCGCCGGACCGGTAGGTACGTATCCATCATCACCGACGGCGGTTTCCGCACCGGCGGCGATGTGTGCAAGGCCATGGTCAGCGGAGCGGACGGCGTGATGCTGGGCACCCCATTCGCGCAGGCCAACGAGGCTCCCGGAAGAGGATTCAACTGGGGCATGGCCAACCCGCACCCCGAACTGCCCAGAGGCACCCGAATCTCGGTCGGCACCAAAGGCTCACTGAAAGAGATTCTCTACGGGCCAACCTCCAAGACCGACGGTACCCAGAACTTCATGGGGGCTTTGAAGGTGGCCATGGGTATGTGCGGCGCCTACACCTTGCGTGACCTCCACAAGGCCGAGATGGTCATTGCACCTTCCATTAAGACGGAAGGCAAGTTCTTCCAGATGACCCGCTAGCCGCCTTATAGCCTTATATCAGAAAGTACGAACTAAACCTGGAGGTCATACATGGCACAGGCAACGGGCATGATAGAGATATTAGACCCCACCGCCGAGGACGTCCCTGAAGAGTTGGGTCTCAGCGACACCCTGCCAGATATCAAAGGCAAGGTTGTTGGGCTGCTTGAAAACCGCAAGTACCACGCCGATGCTTTCTTGGGTGAACTAAAAGAAGTTCTGCTCAATGAATACGGCGCAGCCAAAGTTGTATACGCGACCAAGTTCACCTACAGCGCTCCCTGCGCTGAAGACACCATCGACTCCCTCTCCGAGGAATGTGACGTGGTGATTCACGCCATCGCCGATTGAGGATCCTGCACAGCGTGGGGTCTCCACGACACGGTGATGACAGAGTCCAAGGGTGTACCGTCCGTTAGCGTAATAACCAGCACCTTCACCAGGGCCGCCCACGCCAGGGCCACAGCTCTGGGAATGCCCGGCGCTCGCATCGTGGTGCTGCCCAGTCCATTGGCCCCTCGCACGGTGCCTGAGGTCCAACAGATGGCCCACGAATACGCCCCAGAGATCGTAGGTCTACTGACCGGAAAATAAGTCTTATAAAAGACAATCTCCCCTCCCTCACGCATGGGGGAGGGCTAGAGCGGGGGCACTCATCCCACCGCAAACCATCCGAGATTAGACAACCAAAAGGGCCATCGCGGCCCTTTTTTAATGGCCAACGAATATTGACTCGTCAGCCGTTCAGCCCGAAAATCACTGCCTAATCATTCACTTAAGAGGTCAATCATCGTGAGTTCCGTCTCCCTAAAAGCCCGACGCGTCGACGTTCCCGACTCGTTTCAAGCAATCCAGGATTATTGCTGGGAACAGGGCTGGACCGACGGCCTACCGGTGGTGCCGCCCACTGAACCGTTGGTCAGAGAGATGCTGGCCGGATACGGTGGAGAGCCGTCGTTCTCCCTGGGTATCATGCAGCCCAGGAACGCCAAGGCAACTCTGGAAAAACTGGCCATCAATGCAGTGATGGCCGGCTGCAAACCTGAATATTTCCCGGTGGTGGTAGCAGCGGTTAAGGCATCCCTAGACAAGGATTTCAATCTTGGCGGCAACGCGGCCACAACTGGCGGCGCCGCTCAGGTCATGATCATCAACGGCCCCATATCAGCTGAGTTGGACATCAACGGCGATGCTGCCTGTTTTGGGCCTGGGTCACGCTCGAACGCGGCGATTGGCAGGGCATTGCGGTTGGTTATCCGAAACGTCGGAGGCCTGATTCCAGGGGAGATGGACAAAGCCACCCTGGCTACCCCAGGCCGGTACAGCTTCTGCTTCTCAGAGAACGAATCCCGTAGCCCGTGGGAACCACGGAACATCGAGGTTGGCTATGCCGAAGGATCCAGCACCGTCACATTGATGGCCGTCAGAGGTGTTTACACTCTCATGGAAACGACGGTTTCCTCGGGACTGGAGATTTTACAGACGATTGTCGGCAACATGCAAGCGGTCGGCATCTCCAACTACTACCAGATTGGCACGGGAGCCCAAATCGCGGTGGTGCTTTGCCCGGAACACGCCGAGGAGGTAGCCGCGGCCGGCCTATCGAAATCCGACGTTCAAGAATTCATCTACCAGAACGCCCGGATGCCCATAAGCAAGTTGGTGGGGCGGGCACATTACGGAAACCGCAACTGGCCTAGTTGGATCGACGAGAACAACCCAGAGACCCTAGTGCCGATAGTACGCTCCTCGGAAGACCTTATGGTCTTGGTGGCTGGTGGTGATGGTCGCCACTCCGCTTGGCTGGCAGGTTGGGGAGTAACCAGGATGGCGTCGGAAGAAATCATCAAACAAGCCTAGGCCAAATCCGCGTCCCGTCATCAAGCCGCTGTTCCGATATCTGTTGCCGGAGGATTCTCTCTTTGGTCTACCAGACCATGTTTCCTCTGTATATGTGCCTGTACGCCATTAGCGTGACAACTTCGGCTTGACCCTATTTCCCCCTTAACCGTAAATTTACTTTCGGAATATTTTCCAGTTATGCGCCTCGCCACAGAGGTTTTCGGAATCAATTAAGAACCTCACACATCTTACTCGATTCAGGGCAAGACCATGGCGGGTTCGAATCACTGACGGTCATAAGGCCGATTTTTCAAGGGTTCAACAGCCCAATCCGTAAGTCCAACAGACATTCCCATACGTATGGATAACTACAGGTGCCCATTTCAACTTCCAGAACAGCTAAAAAGTAGCCAATATAACGGTATTCGTAAATAACTGCCAATCTCATTATGTATCACGGTTATATAACAGAACTATTACAACAATGATACAAACCACATTGACGAAATCGAGCATCAACTGCTAAAATAGCGCTATCAACCCGAGGTAAGGAATCATGGCACAACGCACCACAATCGCACCTGAAACTACAGAAGAAACCGGCGAAAAAGCCGTCACAGAATCAACTGTTGAAACGAACGGTGAACCCACCGTTTCTACCTGTCGGCATCACTGGGTCATCCAGCCAGCCGACGGTCCAGTAAGCAATGGCTCTTGCCAGGTTTGTGGGGAAACCCGCGAATTCAAGAACTATGTCGAGTCTGCCACCTGGGGCGACAGCCGAATCACCAATAAGACGGCCTCCGCCTCCACTGAAGAGTCAACCTCTGACGACGACGACGTGAGCGGCCGGTAGAGGGAACAGGGCCCCGACGCAGACGAAGAGGGAGAGGAGTACCACACTCTCCATCCGTCTTTAAATCACACTGACATCAACTCGCAACTAATGATTGGTCAGCCAATTGTTTGTTTTGCGCCAATCCCACCCTGCTTCGCCAGGGTTTCTCAAGTCCTGGCAAGCGCGTAGCTCCAAAACGCCGACCCACAATCCCAAAATGCACTATGTAAACCCTTGTCCCTGCGGAGCAAACAGGGTTTATAATAGCCATTGCCAGGGAGTTGGGGTATTCATCCCTTGGGAAATCCCAACGCTTCGTGGCATTATGCGGACCGCGCGGCCGCGTTTTGTGGGGAGGCAGACGGGTTTAAGTGTTCACGCACCTTCACGTTCACACCGAGTACAGCATGTTGGACGGCATCAGCCGCATACCCAACCTAGTGGCACGCACCAAAGAATTGGGGATGGAATCACTAGCCATCACCGACCATGGCACATTCTATGGTGTCGTAGATTTCTACTCGGCCTGCAAAGAAGTTGGCATCAAGCCAATCATCGGCTGTGAAGTTTACGTAGCCCGCAACAGCCGATTCGATAAAGACCCATCAGAACGCAGCCCCAACCATCTGGTATTGCTCGCCCGGGACAACACCGGCTACCGCAACCTGATGCGGTTGGTAACCAAAGCCCACGTTGACGGATTCCACTACAAGCCTCGCATCGACAAAGGCCTTCTAGAAGAATACGGCCAAGGACTAGCCGTATTATCTGCTTGTCCGTCGGCAGAGGTTCCACGCTTGTTAGCCGACGGCAACGACGCTGAAGCGGCCAAAGCCGCAAGTTGGTACAAAGAACGGTTCGGCGACGGATATTTCTTGGAGATTCAGCGCCACGAGCACGTCCCCAACTTGCCCAAGATCAACGAGGGTTTGGTCACCCTGGGCAAGAAAATGGATCTCCCCTTAATCGTCACCAACGACGCACATTACGTAAACAAGGTGGAGTCTCCCCTCCAAGACATCTATATCTGCATCCAGACCAGCACCACCATCAACGACGAAAAACGCCTCCGCATGGAGGACGATTCCTACTACATCAAGAGTCCGGCCGAGATGGCCCAGCTCTTCCCCGATTTTCAAACGGGGTTGGAAAACACCCAGCTAGTTTCCGACATGTGCAACGTGGAATTGGACTTTGGCCAGAGTCATCTTCCCAAGTACCACACTCCCAACGACATGGATGCCGACGAGTACCTGGCCCAGCTATGCGAAGAGGGATTCAGACGCCTGTATCCCCATCCAACAGCTGAAGCCTTAGAGAGACTCAAATACGAGCTGGACGTCATCCGCTACACCCAGTTCGCCAACTACTTCCTCGTCGTCTGGGACATCATCGACTTTGTCAGGAAGAACAACATCGTCTACGGCGTACGGGGAAGCGCCGCAGCCAGTGTGGCCCTATATTGCCTTGGCATCACCGAAGTTGAGCCCCTGGAATACCGGCTGGTCTTTGAACGTTTCCTGAACCTGGAACGCAAAGAGATGCCGGATATCGACCTGGACTTCCAGGACGACCGCCGGGACGAAGTTCTTCACTATGTAATCGACCGCTACGGCAACGACAAGGTGGCCCAGATAATCACCTTTGGGACCATGGGCGCCAAGGCCGCTCTCCGCGACGTGGGCCGCGCCCTTGGCATGGGCTACGGAGATGTGGACCGCATCGCCAAGATGATCCCCCTCAAGGCCCGAACCCTTGACGACGCTCTGCGGGTGAGTCCCGAGTTGAAGGCGGCCTACGATCAAGAACCCGCGGTTAATAAACTGGTGAACAATGCCCAAGGACTGGAGGGTATAGTCCATCACGTGAGCACCCACGCCGCCGGAGTACTGATAGCAGATGAACCGCTGACCGAAACCGTGCCGCTGCAGAGACCGGCCAAGGGCGACGAGAATAGCCCGGTATTGATGACCCAGTACTCCATGGAGCCGGTTGCCCACCTGGGCCTGTTGAAGATGGACTTCTTGGGACTGACCAACCTCACGATCCTCGACCGGGCCGTGAAGCTGGTCAAAGAAAGCAAGGGCGTGGATATAGACCTTCAGACCCTGGCCCTTGATGACGAATCAACCTACGAACTTCTGTCGTCCGGCGATACCAACGACCTGTTCCAGCTTGAAAGCGCCGGCATGCAGAGGTACATCAAAGCCCTGAAGCCATCCAACCTGGGCGACATCGCTGCGATGATCGCGCTCTACCGCCCGGGTCCGATGGAAAACATCGAAACATTTATCGATGCCAAACATGGCCGTAAACCCATCGAGTTCCCTCATCCTAGCCTGGAAGAACTGCTGAAAGAGACCTACGGTGTAATCGTCTACCAGGACCAGGTACTCTTGATCCTGCAGCAATTCGCCGGTTACTCCTTGGGCGCAGCCGACATCGTCCGTAAAGCCATGGGTAAGAAGATTGCGTCTCTAATGGCTGAAGAACGGGTGAACTTCGTCAATGGAGCAGTGTCCAAAGGGTACGACGAGGGTGTTTCTGGCGAGATATTTGACCTTATCGAGCCCTTTGCCGGTTATGCGTTCAACAAGGCTCACAGCGTAAGTTACGGACTGATCTCATACTGGACCGCCTATTTCAAGAACCATTACCCAGTAGAATACATGGTCGCCGTGCTCAATTCTCGGTTGGACAACCCTGAAAAGACCTTGGCCTCTATGAATGAGTGCTTCCGCCTCAAGATTCCCATTCTCCTGCCCAATATCAACCGGTCAGAAGAATACTTCTGTATCGACCATGAAACCGGAGATCAACGCTCGGACGGCCCAGAAGAAGAATCCTTCAGCGGCCCGGGCCTGCGCATCGGTCTGGCGGCCATCAAATCCGTGGGTGAGGGCGCTGTCCGGCCTTTGGTGGCCGACCGTAAAGAGAACGGGCCATACAAGTCCATCGACGATTTTAGCCGTCGTGCCGGAGCCACCGGCCTGAACCGCCGCACGCTGGAAAGCCTGGCCAAAGCCGGAGCGTTTGACAGTCTGGCCTCCAGGGGCGCGGTGATGCAGGCTCTGGACCAAATCGCCGCCACAGCCCAGAGGGAGGCGCGCACCCGTAATTCGGGCCAAAGTAGCATGTTCGACGGAAACGAAGCCGCTTCAGAAACCGCTGGCATGAGCGGGATAATCCTGGACGCTCCGGATGTCTCCGACCAGGAAAAAGCCGCCTGGGAAAGGGAATTGCTGGGCATGACCCTATCCCACAACCCCCTGATCGCCCTGGCCGCCATGGCCATTGACGGTGTATTCACGTCCCTGGATCATATGACAGAAGAGTCTTCCGGACAGCCGATCAATGTACTAGGCTTCATCTCCGCCATAATCGAGCGCAGTACCAGGGAAGGGAAACGCTTCTTCATCGTTAACCTGGAAGTCATGGGCGGAATCCTAGAGGTGATGGTATGGCCGGACACGCTGCTCCGCACTGCAGACGTCTGGCAAGACGGCCGGTTGGTTATGATCACGGGAAGACTACGCACCAGAGCGGACCAAACCTCTCTATCCTGCGATAGTGCAATCGAGTTTGATCCAGAGAATCCCTTCATCCCGCCTCCGGCGCCAACCAACCCGCGCAACGGTTATAGCGGAAACGGCAATGATAATGGTAATGGCAGCGGAAACGGGTACGCCAAGAAGAATAACGGAAATGGCAACGGAAACAAATCGGCGGACAACAACATCAGCGAAAAGAAGGCGCAAATGACCTCAAGTTACAACGCTCCAGCGGAGCCCCAAAAGGTGGTCCGCCTGGCGGTGACCGAATCTGAAGACGCAAGCCACGATGCCCACCTCCTAAGAGAGGTCATTGGCGTGCTTTTGGAATATCCGGGTCGGGACCGAGTCAACCTGGATATACGGACAGGGGAACGACTGGTTCGCATGGACCTGCCGGTGGTCAGCACCAGTTATTGCGAGGGCCTGCATAGCCGATTGGAAGAGCTGCTAGGACCGGACACCGTGGCGGTTCATCAAGAGCTTGGCTTGGGGATGGACCCTCCGGAAGAACCTCCAGTCACCACCATGCCTTTGGAATCCGCGCCGCAATCAGCTAGTGAGCAGACTCCAGAGCCGCCGCTTGTAGCGGAAACTCCACCAATGGCCGAAACTGCGCCTGCGGAAGTGGAGGAGCCCCAGGTTCCGGTTTCAGTCGCCGCTGAGTTGCCTGCAGCCGTTGGTGCTAAGGCAACTGGAGACGAGCCACCTTTCTAGAATATCCCCTTGACCTACTTTTGCATCACGGCTGAGATACAATCATTCAGCATTCTCAGGTCGGGTTAGCGCGGGAATAGAACTTTTACCTTCGAATATCAATAATTCGGTGGATAGAATTACGAAACCAATTCACTTTGAATCGATACAGGCCTTCATATCCTCGCATTCGGACTCGTCTGAAACTTGACCCTCCCCAGGCTCGCTGATACACTGCCGAAGCTGTTCGCAGCGCGCCGCGGACAATATCCGAGGACAGTGAAAAACACAGTTCACAACAC
>CAYVIG010000037.1:0-15263 GCA_964451445.1 uncultured Dehalococcoidia bacterium | reverse complement strand
GTCAGGCCAGGCCCCGATGGCAGGGCGGGTGGCACAGATGAGCTGGTTGGCCAAACCGGCATGGCGGACAAATGAGCTTTCTCCGCTGAGGATGAGATCGCCGCTCTGGGATGAAGTCTCCAACCGTTCGCCTCTGGCCAAAGTCAGGATAAGTTCTCCCTGAACCATGCCCGGAAGCAGTTCATGCTTTTGTTGGTCATTGCCGCCGTGAAGGATTATCTGAGATGCCAAGACCGACGATGTAAGCAGCGGCCCAGGGACCAAGGCCCGTCCAAATTCCTCAAAGAGCACTACCTGGTCGGTGAACGGCCGGTCTGACCCGCCATAGTTCTGGGGCAGGCAGATACCAAGCCAACCCAGTCCAGCCATCTTCTGCCATAGCTCCTGAGAATGGCCGGTTCCGGAATCCTCAGCCTGGCGAACCACGGATGTTGGGCACTCTCTCTCAAGGAATTTCCGGGCGAAGTTGCCCAACTCTTCTTGTTCTGATGTAAGTCCGAAGTTCATAGGCCGAGCCCGCTTTGAGAGATGATATCGCGGTGTGTATCAGTGGAGCCTGTTTCACTCAAGTGCAACGCCTCGCGGTGGATTCCCTCTATGTTGCCCAGCATCGGAGCCATCGGAGAACCGTTCCGCAATGTGGCGTAAGGGCCGAGCACTTCCATGGCCATCTCGGAAAATCTCAACCGTTCTTCAACACCAAACAGTAATGCGGCGGATGCTTCAGCAACTGGGTCCGTGCCAACACTCTGAATCCAGGCCACATTCCGGCAGAGCAGCTTCCAAGTCTCCATGCCCAAACGACGTTGGGCCAATTGGTGACGAACCAATGGGTGTTCGGCGAGGGGTTGGCCACCGTCCGGCGCTGAGTCGTTGCAGAAATCTGTGAAGTCGTCGAACACCCGCCGCGCCGCGCCATAACGCCGCAACCCGGTCTTGTCGTGATTTGGAGAATCCATGACGGCCTCACTCTCCGGCACCCGGTGATAGCCCAGTTCTTCGTCCAGGATGCCCTGCTCGATGGGCCCTTTACCACGGCCACTATCTTCTTCTGACAACCCAATGGCCACCCACTTTCGAGTCGCAAGTTTGCGTTTGATCTCACGACCAAGCTGCAAATCATCGGAACTCACTCCGAATATTTGCTGTTTTTCCGACGGTACTTCAGCGGACAGAAACTCGCGGAGTTCGTCTCGGAATGCCGATTGTTCTGGAGTGAAGGCGAAGTCCATGTCGCTACTGGGACGGGGCGCAGGCCCGGATTATCTCGAGGGCCTGTTCTTTGGCTCCCTCGCCGATGAACCTGGGCGAGACTATTGGCAGGGTGATACCGGCTTTGCGGTAATCGGACAATTTCTCGCGTACTTCATCGGCGGTGCCCACCAGACCAATTTTATCGATGAGAGCGCCTGGCACCAGGTTAAGAGCCTCCTGAGTGTTTCCCTCCTGCCAGGCGACTTTGACTTGCTCGATCTCGTCGAGGAACCCGGCGTCCACCATGAGTTTGCGGTAGCGAGGGAAGCGGCCGGCATAGGACGCGATGGGCTGCCGCATGAGGTCTCTAGCTGCCTCCCGGTTATCCGATACGGCACAGGGGAGCAGACTTGCTACTTCGACGTCGCCCGGAGCGCGGCCCGCGTTACGAGCACCGATGCCAACATGCGAGACCGCTGTTTCCGCATGATCCAGGGTGCACCAGGTAAGTATGGCCCCCTGGCTGATCTCGCCGCAGACCTCAAGCATCTTCGGGAAGACAGCCGCCACGTAGATGGGTATCTCCTGTCTGAGCGGCTCAAACCAAAGGTCGAACCGGTCGATGTCGTAGATCTCGCCGTGGTAATCCACGTCCGAGTCCTTCAGAATTCCACGCACGACGTCGACGCACTCCCGTAACCGCTGCACTGGACGGGTGAATTCCAGGCCATGTTCTGGTTCCACCTGAACCTTGTGGCTGGTGCCCATGCCAAGGATGAACCGGCCATTGGAGAAGTAATCCACCGATGCGGCTGCCATTGCGATGGTGGGCGCAGTACGGACGAAAACGCTGGTGATGCTGGTGCCCAATTTAATCCTCTCGGTGGCCACCGCACAGGCCGTTAAGACAGAGAACTGGTCGCCGCCGTGACCCTCGGCAACCCAAGCAGATTCGTAGCCAAGTTCCTCGGCCACTTTCACGCATTCCACTATATCCTGGGGAGACATTCCCCCGGAGAAGCCAACTCCGACTCGCTCCATTTGCTGTCCTCTACGAGAATATATCTATCGAGACCGTATTAGTATCTTGGCTTCCAAGCCATTCGAGGGTCTATGATATGCCATAGTGTCGCCGGACTGTAGCCCCGAAGGGGCCCAGATTTCTGTGGTACCGGCGACAATCCCTTTTTCGGGGAAGACCTAACTCACTTTGATTCCCGAATCACCCATCGTCTATAGCAGATACCGGTGGACGGTCATATGCATCTGGATGTTCTCCAGCGTGTCATCGTTTATGGTGCTGAACACCCTGGGCATCCTGCTGCCTGCGATAAGTGCCGAACTAAGCCTTTCACCCAGTCAGCAAGGGTTGCTGGGGTCCGCCTCCCACTGGGGCAACATCGCCCTGGCCATACCCCTTAGCTGGGTGACTTCCCGACTTTCCCCTAAGGTTCTGACTGCTGCCTCCATCATGCTGGCGACCTTTAGTTTGTTTCTGCAAGCCTGGGCGCCGCTCTTCATAGTACTGCTGATCGGTCGACTGTTATTCGGCATAGGCAACATTGCACAACAGCCAGCCCGCGCCCTTTTGACCCGACAGTGGTTCCCGCCCAAGGAAGTGATCTTCGTCAATGGACTCTCCAACGTGTTCTTTGGGTTGGTGGTAGGTGGCGGATTGGTGTTGGCCCCGGTAATACTCGACATGGTAGACGGGGACTGGCGGACGACGTTAAGGATATTCGGGTTTTATTTCGCTGGAATCACTACTCTGTGGCTCATCCTGGGCAAGACCCGAACCAATGAGGCTGACAAGGATGTCTCCGTTCCCCAAGGCTTGGAGGTCATAAAAGGGGCCCTCGGCCACCGAGACCTGTGGATCGGCGGTTTGGGTTTTACCGGGGCCACCATGTCATTCAGCGCTTTCTTGGCCTTCTACCCCACCTTGATGCTGGAAGGATACGAGATCTCACTACGGCTTTCCGGGGGAATATTGGCCCTGGGAGTGATAGTTGGCGGGATAGGTGGCATGGCCATCGCGTGGGCTGCGTCCACGACGCGACGGGAAGGGAATTTCCTACAGGGGTTGGGGATCTTGATGATTGGGACCAACATCGGGATGATATTGACAGGCTCAGTTCCAGCGCTATTTATCCTGTCGTTCTTCAACGGCGTCGCCTGGGCCTTCTTCCCGATCTTGGTAACCGTCCCGTTCCATCTGCCACACATTCGCCCAAGGGAATTGGCAGTGGCGTTTGCCTTCACCATGATGATGACATCGCTGGGCACATCCTTGGGACCGCTATTCACCGGCTTCATCCAAGAGATATCAGGCAGCCTGAAGCTCGCGCTTTTCATAATCAGTTTCACGTCAGTGAGTTTGATCATTGCTGGCAGCACCCTGAGGTTTAGCTCCCAGCGGGCTGAAGGCTAACTGCCAATCCACCTTATTCCAACACCCCGTCTTCTTCCAGTGATTTGTACTCCTCGTCGGTCAGGCCGATCAGGTCTTTCAGGACGTGGCTAGTATGCTCTCCGATCAAAGGAGCAGGGGTATCAAGACTGCCCGGACTTAGAGAAAGCAGCATCTCGCTAGTGTCGGTGGCATAGGGGCCGATCTCCGCATGGTCCAGCCATTCAAAATGCCCTCGGTGTTGTAACTGGGCATCATCGAACAGGTCTCGGCAGTCGTTGACCATTCCGGCTGGGACTCCAGAGCTCTGTAAGGTCTCCATCAGAGCGCCGACCTCCCAGGAGCTGGTCCAATCAGCGAGCAGCCGGTCCAATTCCTCCTCGTGGGTCTTCCGACTGAGCAGGGTGGCAAAGTCGGGATTGTAGGGCCAGCCCTTGCCGTCCGGAGCAACCGTACGCTGCAGACCCTCCCAATGTTCGCCGGAGAAACAGCTCAAGGCAATCCAGCGGTCGTCCCCGGCGCAGGGATACACACCGTGGGGCGCGGCGCCAGGGTCTCGGTTGCCGGCCCTTGCCTGCTCACGGCCATTGACCGCGTAGTCCAGCAGCACCGGCGCTGAGAAGTGCAGTGTAGTCTCCAACTGAGACATGTCTATGTGGACTCCCTCCCCGGTGCGGCGGCTGCGGTCAAGTCCGGCCAGGATGGCCGCAACGGCGAACCTGGGCACTATGAAGTCGGTGTAGGCACCATATGGGTTGACCGGGTCGCGGTCGGGCCAGCCGGTCAGGTTGGTAAGGCCCACCAACGACGACAACACCGGCCCAAAACCCGGCTGTCTTTCCATGGGCCCGCCGCGCCCCATCATGGAAGTGCTGAACAAGACGATTCCGGGGTTGATCTCTTTGAGTTGGTCAAAGCCCAATTCCCAATTTTCCAGGGTTCCCGGGGTGAAATTCTCGGTGACCAGATGAGCCCACTTGGCCATCCTAAGCATCAGTTCGCGGGCTCTGGGGTGGCGCATATCAACGGTGATGCCCATCTTGTTGGCGTTGTAGCTGGCGAAATAGCCGCTGCGATTGATTCCCGAAATTCCGTCTTTGAAGGGAGCGGCGGCACGGAGGGTTCCGGGTCGTTTTACGGACTCCACTCGCACCACGTTGGCCCCGTATTCGCCCAGGTACTTGGTCGTCATGGGGCCGACCGCGACCCAGCAGAAGTCCAGTACATTGACGCCGTCCATCGGTTTTCCAGGGCCCGTTGTTTGGTTGGCTTGTTGAGCAGTCATTAGATTACACCAGCGCGTTTTAAGGTCACCAATTCAAGGGATGACAGGCCCATCTCTTCTTGGTAGATATCCACGTTGTGTTCACCGATTAGCGGTGGCCGCCGGTAGACACCGGCAATCTCACTGCCATCACCCGACTTGATGAAGGCTCCCGGATACCGAACAGATTCACCCAGATCAGGGTGTTCAATCTCTCTGAAGTAATCCCGGGCCTCCAGTTGGGGATGGCCTTCCAGTGCGGATGGCGTGGCCACGGGAAAGAGTAAGATGCGCCGATCGAGACTGCCCTGAACCAGTTCAGCTCTGGTATGGCCCTTGAAGAAATCACCCAACGGCCCGCCAAGTTGGGCCATCAGTTCCGGAGTGATTGCCCCGTATCCCATCTTCTCCCAATCGATGGCATCCAGGTCTGAAGTGTCGAACTTGTCTTCTTTCATCCATTCCAACAGGGCGCGGGTGCTGTAGGCGACGGTACCGCCCTGGACCATGTAATTCACATAACCATCTTTGCAGGGCCAGTTAATGCGCACCCGGTTCTCGCCGGAGGTCTGCCGGTAAACGCCCATGCGTTTCAGAATCGCTCCTTCTATGTCCCAGATCTGGGGCGCATGGGCCAGGGTCTTGGCCACAGCCTGCTGACAGGAAACGTCCACGTACTGTCCCTGACCGCAGGTGACTCGGTAGGTGTGGGCCAGCATGGCGGCAGTCGCTCCGGCAGCGCTGCCGTGGAGATAGAAATGGGGGAAGCTGATCCGTACTGGAGCACGGTCATCGTCGCCAGTCAGATACATGAACCCACCCAGGGCCATGCCTACGATGTCAGATGCTTGATAGTTGGAATATGGGCCGTCCTGGCCAAATGGCGTGATGGACACCATGACCAGCTTTGGGTTTATCGCCGATAGCTGTTCGTAATCAAGACCCAGGCTTTCCAGGTAACCAGGGAAGAATGATTCGATCAGAAAGTCTGCATTGGCAACCAATCTCTTGAGCAACGCCTGGCCGTCTTTTTGTTCCAGGTCCAGGGTGATGCTTCGTTTGTTGGCGGTGTAAGCCCACCAGAAAAGGCTTTTCTCAGGTTGAGGGTCATCACCGTGGAAGGGCCCAAGATTGCGGGCAGGGCTGCCTCCAGGGGGCTCTACTTGAATCACATCAGCGCCCATGTCCGCCAGTATCTTGCCTGCTAGCAAGCCGCGTTCATCTGTCAGATCCAGAACCCTGTACGGCTCCAGCAGAAAATCGATTCCTCCTTGGGCTCCAGGCATCGTCACTCCAGGAAAGGCCAAATATCGTTGCGACCATTCCGCAGGTATTGTAGTGGCCAACGCGATTTCGTCAACCGGAAAAATAGGTTAATGTGCCTGTTCACTTGTATGGTTATGCCCACGCCTGTAGGATGGAAGTAAGAGATTTCAGAGAGTTTGGGTAGTAATGTCCACTAGAACAAATTGGTACAGCGATCATCCGGCTGCTTGCACCTGCGCATATTGCAATGAGAAGCGTACGATGCAACCCGAGGAAGGCAAGATTGGCCGCAACGCCAAGTGCCCTTGTAACAGTGGCAAAAAGTACAAACGCTGCCACGGCAAGTAGCGTATATATCCAGATGAGTCGATAACAAAAGGGCCTCCCAATTAGACCGGGAGGCCTTTTAAGTTTGTCAGGCCAGTAGGCCGGTTATATGGTGCTAAGAAATCAATCTTTCACGATGGAGAGTTTGATGTCGTAGTTGGTCAATTCCCCGCCCAGAATGTAGTCGGGATGGGGTCCGGCATGGGATTCGCGGAACGAAGCGCTCTTGGTCCAGTTCTTGAAATCGTCCTCAGACTCCCAGCGGGTGACCACCAAATATACCTCATGGTCGTCCTCTTTTTGAAGTTTCCACAGTTCAAAACTCTTGAAGCCAGGTTCGTTTTGAACGCTCCCTCGCTTGCTAAAGACCTCTTCCAGGTCGTCACCGTTGCCGGTCTTGATCATGATTCGATTGGTAACTGAGTACATATGCTCCACGCAAAGCCCATTGCTTTTGAGGCGTCTTATCTGGTTGGGCCGGTTTGATTCTCTTCCGATTCCAGATGGAGAGCAAGTCTGGGTGATTTCTGGCCTAGAAGACGAATTGGTGCAGAAGGAGTCCCACAACGGCGCCAATCACAGCGCCCACTGAACCGGCCTTCATACCGATTTCCATCATCACCCCGCAGGAGATGACCTCGCGGTGCCGGTATTCTGGGTCCAACGCTTTGGGCATGCGAACGCCCAGGTCTCTACGGACAAGCAACGTGACCAAGGCAGCAAGGATGCCGCCGATGATACCGCCAAGGATAATGGCCAGGACTACCATTCCCGCCTCCGGTGGCTTGGGGACTTAAAGATTCTGGGATACAGGTCCAACGTTACATAATTCTAGTTGGGTCAGCACGGTGAATTCAACGCTGGAGAGGTCATTGTCCACCCAAAGCACGGCCTTCAACAGCCCTATTTATCCGAGTGGCCATTAGGGAATTTTTAGTGCTCACGCCCCGCCTGAAATATTGAAGAATATTCTTGAAGAACTGGGGAATGGTCGGATCCTGGGTACCAAATGATCTTCGATCCTGGCGGGATCGGTGCTGTTATTGTTGGCAGCTCGGATAAGTGAAGACAATACGCACTCGGTCGCCGCGGTTAAACCTGTAATGGAAACCCGTGTCCTGCAAGGCATTCGATAGGCTGGTACTGACGCAAGAAATCCTTGTCTGTTAGTATCCGCCAATCCTATCAATGATTAACTTAATAAGGGTCTAAGTGGTTGATTCAGCGTTTGTAAGATTGTTATTCGCTAGAGAACTGAGTACCGATTTAACTTCAAAAGGTGTCAGGTCGGGATGTTTACTTAACAATAAGGCCACAATACCAGTCATAGTTGGAGCAGTAAAACTATTTCCCGTTGCTCTTACGTAACGGCCATCTAGCCAGGCAACTTCTTTATCAGTCCCGTGTGCTCCAAACTCTACGGGAGGCTCAGGATTATAGTAGTAGTCCAACGGTGAAGATTCCTTTGCATCTTCATAACAAGCGGTAGATATTACTGTTGAGTAAAGTGACGGAAAACTTATAACCGGCATATTGTTAGCAGCAGTAACGAGAATCACTTTTCGATAATACGCTTCGTCAACCAGCTCATGAAACCTGGAAAAATACTCTTTGTTAGAAGTACCCAAGCTAAGATTAACAACATTCATGCGATTATCTATCGCCCATTTGAGGCCTGCTGCAAAAATCGCTCCCTTCCCGCTTAACCTTGATCCTAAAACTCTAACACTGTAAATCTCAGCATCCGGAGCAATGTTGTGTATGATTCCAGCACAAGCCGTGCCATGGCCAAATAAATCATCATGTGGGCCATTACGAAATGTTATTTCACCACTTTCGTCTAATATAGGTTCAGACCATCCTTTAACTGAACCGTTAACAGCTGGATGGCTGTTATCCACTCCACTATCTACGACGGCGATTTTAATCCCGCTTCCCAGGCTCCCATCAAATGCATTTTGACGACTTATAGGGCTGAACAAACTGGTTGACGCGAATGTTTTTTCGTTCGAAGACCCGGAATTCCAGCTCCATGCGGGATACTGTCTAGGCATTATGGATAATAAAAGGCCCTAATCTAAGTATTAGATTTTGCGTTTATATAATTAACTATATTGTTCAGTATACCGAAAGCTAGTTCCCGAGTAGCATCCCCATCTTGGCAAAGTTCATGTATCAATTCAGCCATTTTAATGGAATCCGTATTCATATCTATTCCCAATGCAGTTTCTATTTTATTAAATGATGTATCTAGATTATCGAACTGCTTAGATTCGCCATTTAGCAATTTATGGAATAGGTAGCGCATATCGTGGGTTAATTTAGATTCTTCAATAGTGTGAGCTGCTAAATTCCCAAATTTACCTAGAGTTTCCATATCCAATACTGAGAACGATTTACCATCAGCTTTGTCCATTAATTCTAGGACACCAATTACCCGGTCTTTTAGCAGCAAAGGAACACAGATAACGGAATTAGGAATATACCCGATCGACTCGCCGATTGATCTATAAAATCTTGAATCTTTTTCAACGTCGGATATGGAAATTGCTTGTCCAGTAGATGCAACATATCCAGCGATCCCTTGCCCTAGAGGCACGCTAAACTCTTTAACCTCTTCAGCTTTGGATCCGATAGCCACTGCAAATATCAACTGTTCATTGTTTTCATCCACGAGAAAAAGAGATGCAGCAGATGCATCCAGAACGTCCGAAGCCGTCTCTACGATGGAATTTAAAGCGTCAACGTACGAAGATGATGCATTTATTATTGCGAATGAAGCCGTTTCCAAAAGAGCATGTTTTATTTCGTCTGCAGTAGTAATTCCTTGGTGCTGGGACAGAAGAAGATCTATCTGGCCTCTTTGTTGTTGGATTATTGCTTGAAGGTTTATTAATTGACTTTCTAGATTTGTATCTTTATCGGACATAACTTACCTCCGATTCTGCAAGTTTTAACTCGCGATAATAAGTTTCTATGCCTCCAAGTGTTGATTAGCGTTACATCGCATAGTATTTCAACATAATACTTTACGATGACAGTTGTAGTTCTATCATGAACGCATCTGCCTCCTCCGCTGAATCATATAAACATTGTTTGGAGGTGTGAGATCGCATAGCATCAACCGAAATATCAAACTCAATATAAACCGTGATATGATGCATGACGATTGTAATACACTCTAATTACAGAGAAAATCGATGTTTAATCAACGAAAAATGGTAGAAATCACTTATGAAGACTGGGTGAATTTCTCAAAGAATCTAGAAGAATTTTCCAAAGGACTCAGTCTTGAAGAAAAAGCTTTATTAAAAACTTTCATATCCAATGCAGGTTCAGAGCTAGACGCTCTCCAAGAACTTGATGGTCTCGAAAATGATAATCAAGTATTAGAAATGAAACTCCAACCGGGGGTCAATATCCAAAACCCTGAAGCACTTGTTAAAATTTTTAAATCTAGTTTTTCCAAATTAATGCCCGAGGTATTTGACCCGGCGGATATAGACGAAACCAGCTCCGATGATTCAAGTATTATCTGGATTGAATGACCTGTGAAATGGACAACACTCATCTTAAGTTCAGTTAAGATGGGCTTTCATCTGATCTAACCAGACAATGCCTCATTTAAATATTACGATAACGCATCCTGTTTCAAACACAAATCATTCCAATATCAATGGCCTAGAAATTTATGTGATACCAGTCACTCATCATATGCAACTTGCGTCACGGTTGTTTAGAAACAGAACTGCTCTAATACCATTTAGATAAATAGGGGCGTCCAAATGAGCTTAGACAAAACATCTACTGGAAATAGCGCAACGCCAGAACAAATATACAATCTATCTGAAAAACTCGAGCGTTTCGCCGAAACGCTCGACGATAATAACCAAGTGATGGCCTCAACTCTCTTATCCCTTTCGGATGACTATAGAGTTCGCGAGCGTCTCGCAAATAATGATACGGATGAGGATGACGTCCAAGGATTTGGAATGACCGTCAACCGTACTCAAAGCGCCTTGTTTGAGAGTACTGACGGTTACGTAAACACGACGTCTAGGCCGATACTAATATCTGCTAGCGGAACCGCTCAGGTAAATAGAGCTTGGTCTCTTATGGAGCGAATGGCAGAAGCCGGTTGTCTAGACCGAGTACAGAGCGCGCTTTTTTACGATATAAACAGCGATACTAAGCGCAGGATTGCCACCAAAACGCAAGATTTTAGGTCCAGGCAAGGGACTCAAATATTTCAACCCGAATATATACCTTCCGATGATGGTTTCCATCGAAACCCCCACGGTTATGCTCCATATGCGGGTAGACTTTTTCAAGAACAAGAAAGTTTAGTTGAAAGTATAAGTAGGCGTGCGGACCAACTAGGTACTGCACCTCAACTCATTGTGCATTTTATCGGATTTGGGTCACACTCGATCCTAGGGGCTAAATTACACGGTCAGCTTATAGAAGAATTCCCGGATGCTAAGACGGTGGTGATACTTGGCATACCACGAGACCCGACCCTACACGACCAAATGAAAGGCATTTGGGACGAATTCAGGTCGATGCTTCCAATAGACCAGTGTTTTCTAATCACTGATGATCGTATTGGAGACCCGATTTCTCAAGATCATAAATTAGCTTGTGCAATCGCATCCATAGAAGCATCGTCGCAATCTGCTAGCCAATCAGGACCGACTTTACCAGACGTAATCGGCAGCTTATCGCACGAAAAAGACGGCGAATGGCTTGGAGTCACTAGTATCAAATCATTTGAGCTACCTATGACCACGTCAATTAGCCTTTTCCCTCCATTTCGAAGAACGAAACTGATTAGGGGTAAAAGCGACGAACTGAGCATGTTGCCAATCAAGGCTATCAAAGCAGTTATGAATGACCGCTGGCAGATTGCAGACCACAGAACCCCCGATAACATGTCTCGTTCAATGATTGTCTGTACGATGCCGCTTAAGAATGACGAACTTCCACGTTTGAACGCTCAGGTTCAAAACTTACTCAATTACGATGGATTCTTCGAAAAATACCCTCGAACGACTGTAACCTTCGCAGCGGCTCAAATACCTTCTAATGTCGTAAACCGACAAATACCTAATCTGCCAAAGCGTAGAAATTTCCTATTTAGATGGGCCATCAGCTTTGTAAAAGCCTTCGGGACAATAATTAGTGATATCTTCGTGGCGGTTGCCGGGAAAAAGCCGACACCGCTATATATTCATTGCTCAAGAATATATTCTGTCCCAGGAGCAGATAATCCGACGGAAGAGATCGGTACACTTCGAACTATTTTAGGAACCCCTGCGCAAGAGAACGGCAATCAAGGATCTTCTCAACAAGTAGAGGCTTGGACAAGTGCTGTAGACGACATTCTTCGAGAGCAGAACCAATCATAAATTTATCTAGGGAAAATCTAGACCTTCAAGGTTTTTTCTTCGTGTATATGATTCGCATACTTAATAATGGCTAAGCGGGCTTCTTGACCTCATATTATTTCCGATAAAGTCTTTTAGTTAACTCTGCAACCCAACCTATTACGCCTTTGGATCCTATAGCAGGGAGCGGGGTGTTTCCGATATCCCTCTCGATACCATCATTGCCCGATGGTTGGGTTACTTCAATTGAGGTAAACGGACTCATCTGTTCTGTCCTCGCGTTGTTACGCTGCGATATATATTCCTCGACTTCCGCTCTCCGTACTCCAATGTTTACATAGAACTCTTCGTTTCGCAGAGATGCCAAATACCCAGGTTCTATCCTAATAGCGTGGGCAAAATCTTCTAATGCTAATGCATCTTTACCCAACGTCACTTGGCATAAGGCTCTCGCATAAAATGCCGCAGAAAATGCTGGATTTAGACTGAGGGCACGACTATAGTCATGAATCGCATTTTCTACTTCACCTAATCCTCGGTTTATCTCCCCACGGCTATAGAATGCATCGGATTGGCTTTCATCAAGACTGCCAGGTGAGCTTGGAAGCTGATCTTTCGAAGTGAGTTTGGGTTCTCCAGTGTCAGGGCTATTCAATATACCAGTGGGGTAACCTCGTTTTGAAATCGTTTCCGCATTTTCTGTCGGCAATTGAGAGGTTTCTTCATTGAGGATCCCTTTGTTATCTGGTAATAGTTCTGGTTGGTTCTGATATGAGTTTGGATTGGGAGCAATCGCTGACTGTCTAGAACGGGTTATATCAGCCTCTTGCTCTATTTTCAGTTCATTTTTGTAAACCTCAACTTTTCGTTCGATATAAGATTCCACCCCCATTTGTCTGTCGCCTAACTGTAGATAGAAAGTTTCTTTTCTAAATGCCGTTAAATAATTCGGATCTAATGCTATAGATTTAGAAAAATCTTCCAAGCCTAATTTAATTGCGTCATCGAATTTTTCTTCCAAAGACAACTTGTCCTTGCTTAATTCTATGTAACACATGGCCCGCGCATAAAACGATGATGCCGAACCCGGATCTAATTCTAAGAGTTCTGTGTAATTTCCTAGTGCTTTCTCATAATCTCCGACGCGGCGATGGAAATCACCCGATTCAACAAGCTTACTAATTTGATCTGAGACTTTACCTCTAGATGGACGATCCAAATTATCCAAATTGATGCGATCTGCTAAACCCAAACTGGCAGAATCATCCAAGGCACCTTCGGTTTCTGGGAGAAAGTCTACTGGCGGTATTGGTTCAGGAATAGGTGGTAAATCATTGGCGTTTAAATCTGCGCCAATACGATTATCCCCGCGTAACTCATAAAAGTTCTGTCGATTAATTTCAATTGAATCGTTAGGGCTGCGGTTAATCGCATCCATCCCAGAAAAATGTCCGCACCATGCACACGCAACCCATGTGGGGCCTAAAAAGTTATAGCAATTATCGCAAGATGGGATGGGTTCTAAATGCAAACCACAGGTAGTGCAGAAACGAAAGAAAGGCATAGCCTCATTACCACAATACGGACAGTTCAACGAGGAAGGCCTATTTATGTCTGTCTGGTCAAGCACTATGGAATCAAACGCCGATATCCAGTCAAATAAATCTGTTTCTATACCCTGAAATATACGATTTTATCGCTTAAAATCTAACTTTACTTATGGCATCAAACGATTCAGATTACAGGAGTTTAAATATTTATCTAATACTACCTCAATCGGAAAGGTAGTATATGGTTTAGTCATGTGGTTCTAGGTATAGTGGTTAATTTTCTCTGACTCTCTCGTCGCTCAACAATCGCTCTACCGTGCTTTAGGGCTCCGGGTCGAAAAAATTACTGGGTGATCAAATACTTTATCGTCTGACCGTTCTTGCACCCTAACATTTCCCCAGATATACTCTCCGCCGTCTAGCCCAAGGTTACTAGTGTCTCTTTGACTGATCTCCCTTTGTGACGCCAATACTAAGGCGACAGCGAATTAAGATGGCTATTTCAGCACTGAAACACTGATCCGGCGTTACTTAGACTATGATTACTATGGTTCTTCGATAGTTCATTTGTAGGAAGTATTATATGACGGGTCGAAACATCGACTATTCCAACCTTTTTAACAAAAATCTCCCATCCCCTTCGGGCAGGTGGCAAGGTCATCCTAAATATAACTTTGTTGGTGGCCATAGTGACCCGGACCTAGTACCTATGGACGATTTCATCGAGTCTGCTGCAAATGTATTTAAGGGAGACCCCAGAAACATTGCCATGTACAACTTCGAAGGTGGCCCCCAGGGAATCCTTTCACTCAGGAACTTCCTAGTCGGGAAATTAGCCACAGAGCGGGGAATACAAGTCACTGCCGACGAGATCCTCATTACCTCCGGTTCTGGTCAAGGCATAGAGCTTATCAACGAAATTTTATTGGATGAAGGAGACACCGTAATCGTAGAATCCTTTACCTTCGCTGGAGCGTTGTCGTATCTAAAACGACGTGGGGTTAATTTCGTCGGGGTCGATGTAGACGAAAATGGGATTCAGATGGACCACCTGAAAGATATCCTAGAGAATCTAAAAACAAACGGGATCCGGCCCAAATATATCTACACGATCCCAACTCTGCAAAATCCAACCGGCACCGTGATGACTACGGAGCGCCGATACCAACTACTCAGTCTCAGTGAGGAGTACGAGGTACCTATATTTGAAGATGAATGTTACGCAGATCTAATTTTTGAAGGAGAATACGAAAAAGCAATACGAGCGTTAGATGATTCTAATCGGGTTCTACATATAGGATCGTTTTCTAAATCGCTAGGCCCAGGACTTCGGCTCGGATATGTCGTGGCGTCTTGGGATGTTATGAGCAGATTGATATCTCGAAAGAGCGACGCGGGAACTGGTGTCATGGACCAGATGATTGTGGGTGATTATTTCTCAAATCATTACGGTGAACATATCGATCACATGCGCAACGCCCTTAAACGGAAATGTGATGTACTGAGTGCTGCTCTACGAGAACATTTTGGCCCTTTGGTCGATTTTGAAGAACCTCGTGGTGGTATGTACCTATGGGTCAAACTACCTTCAGGGATTGACTCTCGCAACTTGGTTCAGGCCGCTCTCGAAGAAGGAATCGCCTACAATCCTGGCCCTGACTGGTCTGCAGATCCTGATGCGGCAGCTAACTATATCCGGCTCTGCTTCGCCCTTCCCAGCGAAAACGAAATACGGGAAGGAATAGAGAAGTTGGCAAAGGTTTTTCAACTCTAATAAGATAGCTTTCGTGCCGGCAGCCGGTTGGATTAAAGCAAAACCTGGCTTAATAATTCAAGAAACATTCCGTTGATGGAGGATGTACCAA
>CAYVIG010000036.1:0-15345 GCA_964451445.1 uncultured Dehalococcoidia bacterium | reverse complement strand
CGGGATACCCTCCATATCGTTGGGTTCTCCGATTACGCCCGGGAAATCAAAGAAGAAGAGATGGCCAAGTGCTCCTGGAACGCCTGGGTGTCGGGTACCAACCTGCATCACGCTCTGATGATGGCCCGGAAGCTGCTATCCAAGGAAAAGGGCGGCACCCGCCAGATATTGGTGGTAACCGACGGTGAGCCCACCGCTCATCTGGAGGGCGACAGGGCGTTCTTTGCCTATCCGCCCAGCCACCGCACGGAATTGGAGACCTTGAAAGAGGTCCGCAAGTGCACGCAAGAAGATATCGTGATCAACACGTTTATGCTTGAGAACAACTATCAGCTGGTCAACTTTGTGGAGCGCATGACCCGCATCAACAACGGTCGGGCGTTCTACAGCAGCGCCGCCAACCTGGGCGAATACCTGCTGGTCGACTATGTATCCAACCGCAGGAAGCGGGTTTACGCCTAGAGAAGAGACTGGCCCTTGAATTGGGCGTGTTGACTCTTTTGCGAAGCCAGACGCTCTGTTAAGATACCAGACACTCTGTTAAGATAATTGAACAATCGAATAGATCAATGGGTCGTGCGGTCGGTCTGATGCAGATTCGACCACACTTTTAAGACAGTCCAGAGAGGCTGGCAAAGTAGAGCACCCCCAAACTCAGCAAATTGCACCGTTGCATGTTTTGTGTGAGTCGCTTGTGCCCTTGCCAGCCGTGGTAAGGGTTTTTATATTGGCCAAAATCAAGGCCAGAGTCCGTTAGGTAAGCAGATGCAGGAACGACAGATAATGAACCAGGAAGATGTGCGCCGCGCCCTGACCAGGGTGGCTCACGAGATTCTTGAGCACAACCGAGGCGCTGAAGAACTGGTGATCGTGGGTATCCACACCGGGGGCGTGCATCTGGCCCGACGTATAGCCGCCAGCCTGCTGGAATTTGAAGGTATCGAAGTGCCAGTAGCTACTCTGGATGTGAGCCTCTACCGGGACGACCTTGGCGTGAGAACCCAGACCCAAACAAAACTGCAACAAACGGACATCCCGTCTGGTATCCAGGGCAAAAGTGTGGTCTTGGTGGATGACGTTCTATATACCGGACGTACCATCAGGGCCGCGATGGACGCCCTGGTCGACTTCGGTCGCCCCCAGCAGATCCAACTGGCCATACTGTTGGACCGGGGCCACCGCGAGTTACCCATCCGGGCAGATTACGTGGGGCAAAACCTGCCCACCGCCATCGGTGAGCGGGTCAAAGTCCGTTTGCTGGAAACCGATGGCAGAGACGAAGTCGCCCTGATGTTCGAAGACATCTACGGGGACGTCGATGAATAAAGATGTGGCAACCGGCTTCCTTCAATCAACCAAAAGAATATTTGGAGAGAATTAGGAATTATTGATATGAGCCTCTCCCGAACAATAGGCACCCCAGATATAGAAGAAGCGCTGGCGTCCAGGTCTAAAACCCGCAAGCACGTTTTAGACCTAGACGATTTCTCCCGGGAGGAAATTTCCAAGGTTTTGGACTCTACCCGAAGCATGAAAGAAGTGTTAGGAAGGGACATCAAGAAAGTCCCAGCCCTGCGGGGAAAGGTCATAGTCACGCTGTTCTACGAAGCCAGCACCCGCACACGCATCTCCTTTGAGGAGGCGGGCAAGGTGTTGAGCGCCGACGTAATCAACATGTCAGCTTCAGGTAGTAGCACCGAGAAGGGGGAGTCACTCCTCAACACCGGGTTGACCATCCAGGCGATGGGTGTGGACACTATTGTCATCAGACATCCACACTCCGGTGCGCCCTATCTGCTGGCACAGCAAATGGATAAGGTCAACATCATCAACGCCGGTGACGGACTCCACGCCCATCCGACCCAGGCCCTGCTCGACCTCTACACCGTCCAGGATAGATTGGGCGGCCTTGAAGGGAAAAAGATAGTGATCGTGGGGGATGTCCTCCACAGCCGCGTGGCCCGCTCCAACATCTGGGGCTTTGCCAAGATGGGGGCGAAAATTGTCCTTTCCGGCCCCAGCACCTTGATGCCGCCGGACTTGCTGCGCTCCAGCAGCAGTATCGCCAGATCGACCATTGGGTCTCTGGTAGAGGTGGATTCCGACCTGGACCGGGCTATAGAAGAGGCCGACGTGGTCATGGCCCTCAGGTTGCAGCAAGAAAGACAGAACGCCGGATTCCTGCCCAGCCTGCGGGAGTACATAAGACGCTGGCAGGTCACCGATGAACGCCTTGCCCGGGCCAATCCTGGCGCTATGGTGATGCATCCAGGCCCTATGAATGAAGGCATAGAGATCAGCAACAGCATTGCACACGGAGGCAATTCGGTGATTGAAGACCAGGTGACCAACGGCGTGGCAGTACGCATGGCCTTGCTTTACCAAGTGACCACTGGCCCTGCTCAGCAGCTTTAAGACCTTGTTAGCAGCGAGAGAAAGATTGGAACGCGGGAGAGGTATTTGGAAACGGAAAGTTTAGTTATTCGCCACGCCAGGATTGTCGACCCCAGCCGAGACTTGGACTTGGTTGGCGATATCTTAATTGGCAGCGGAGAGATACTGGCAACCGGAAAGCTGGGTTTGGATCGCACCCCTGAAGGAGCCAAGGTGGTAGATGGCACCGGGTTGGTTGTCGCCCCCGGATTCATCGACTTACATTGCCATCTGCGTGAGCCCGGGTTCGAGTACAAAGAGACCATCGCCGCAGGCTCCAAGGCAGGAGCCAAGGGCGGTTTCACGACCCTCTGCGCCATGCCCAACACTGACCCACCCATCGATAACGCCGCGGTTGTGGAGTTCATCCAACAGAAGGCTCACCAGGACTCCCTGGTGCGGATACTGCCCATCGGGTGCGTGACCAAAGGCAGGAAAGGCCATGAACTTTCAGAGATGGAAGAACTGGCCAGCGCCGGAGTTGCCTGCTTCAGCGATGACGGCGACCCGGTGTTCGACGCCAACCTGATGAAACTGGCGCTGACCTATAGTTCTGACCTCCGCCTGGCTATCAGCAACCATTGTCAGGAGAAATCATTGTCCTGCAACGGCGTCATGGCCGAGGGGCCAGTAGCGACCCACCTGGGGTTAGACGGAATACCGGCAGCAGCAGAAGAGGCGATGATCGCCCGGGATATAGCCCTTGCCGAAGCCACCGGTGGTCGACTCCACGTAGCCCATCTCAGCACCGCCGGCAGTGTGCCTCTGGTTCGAGAGGCCAAAGAACGCGGCCTTTCTGTGACCGCCGAAGTCTGCCCCCACCACCTAACGGTTACCGACCAGTGGGTGTTGGGCGGCAAAGGAGCGGCCACTTCCGAATCTGGGGGCCTAGCCTATGACACCAGCACCAAGGTCTATCCGCCGCTCCGTTCCCAGAGGGATGTCGAGGCGCTGATCGTGGGGTTGGCCGACGGGGTGATCGATTGTATCGCCACCGACCACGCCCCCCACGACCTGACCAGCAAGCAGGTGACCTACCAGGACGCATCCTTCGGGATCAGCGTATTAGAGACCGCTTTGGGGTCGCTGATGCAGTTGGTCCACTCAAGCAAGTTGGGCATGGCCGACATGATTGACCGATTGACGCTGGGACCGGCCAAGGTATTGGGAGAGAGCTATACGGACTTGGGCACACTGCAACCAGGGACGACTGCCGACATAGTTATCTTTGACCCGGATCAAGAGTGGACGGTGGACACGTCAGAGTTCGAGTCAAAAGGCAGAAATACGCCCCTGGAAGGGACAACGTTGAAAGGACGGGTGGTGGCGACCATCGTCGGCGGGAACATAATCTATGAAGGGCCGGGCTTGAAGTTTCAAGAAGTCAGGGGCCGGGCCTAGCACGTCGCAGGCAGTGATAAGAATCGAATCGAAAAATCTTATAAATGGACGGGTGCGCTAGATTGCACGAGCCAGCCTATCTAGTCTTGGAAGACAGCTCCATACACCAGGGAATCGGATTTGGTGCCGAGGTGGACGGACTCGGCGAAGTTGTGTTCAACACGAGCATGACCGGCTATCAGGAGGTATTGACCGATCCGTCATATGCAGGTCAATTGGTGACCCTGACCTATCCGTTGGTTGGGAACTATGGGATCAACCCTCAGGACTTTGAGTCGTCACGGGTTCAAGTCGGCGGATTCATCGTCCGTGAGGCTTGCGAAGAACCTAGTCACGGGCGCAGTAACCAGAGCCTGCACGAGTTCTTGCTGAGTCAAGGCGTCCCAGGAATAGCTGAGATCGACACCAGAGCGGTGACTAGGCGATTACGTTCCCAGGGCGTGATGCTTGGCATCATAACCAGTGGAGACCCCGAAGCCGCACTGAAACGTCTGCAGGACTCCCCAGCCTACGACGACCGGGACTATGTCGCTACGGTCACCACTGCCGAGGAGTACGACTGGAATCCAGGGGATGAAGATCTGCCCGAGGTCAAACACCACATTGTGGTCACCGACTGCGGTCTTAAATACAACATCCTGCGCCAACTGAGGCGGCGCGGCTGCCAGGTGACCATCGTGCCAGCGGCTACCCCCGCGGAGGAGCTTCTAGCCATGAAACCATCAGGGATTCTGTTCTCGCCCGGGCCTGGCGACCCGAAACAACTGGACTACGTTGTGGATAACACCCGGCAGGTGTTGGGAAAGGTTCCGGTGATGGGGATTTGCTTAGGGCACCAAATAATCGCCCGTTCCCTTGGCGCCGATACATTCAAGTTGAAGTTTGGACACCGCGGCGGAAATCACCCTGTGAAAGACCTGGCTGACGGCCGCGTTTACATAACAGCCCAGAACCATGGCTATGCTGTGAGTTCTGAGAAATTGCCCTCAGGCTTGGAAGTCTCACATATCAACTTAAATGACCAAACTGTGGAAGGATTTCGCCATAAATCCCTACCGCTTTTTACCATACAATATCATTCCGAGGCTTCACCCGGGCCCAGGGACAACGAATATCTGTTCGATCAGTTCATCGAAATGATTGAGGATTTCAAGGGTTAAAGTTCGTTGCACCTCAGGCGATTCGGAAGCCAAATAAAAATAATCAGAGCGCGATAACTGGTAAGGACCAGCGCTCAATAATCAAGAGGAGGATACAACTGACCCCAACGGCAACCCAAGATTAGGGCAATACTAAAAAGCCCAAACTACAAAACCCGACCCTAACAGGCGCGTTATTTTCTGGAGGATTATTAATGTCTTCATTCGCCATGTTTTTGCTGGAGGGTGGTGTGGATGTGGCGGTGGCGGTTGATTTTGAGAGTGTGGCCTCTTTTCTAGAAGAGGAAACGTCGAACTATTCTTGCGGTGAGTACGTTTATAAAATAAGAGCAGGAAAAGGAACCCTGGGGAAACACTGGGACCTCGTGATAAACGCCGTGGACCCAGATATGGAGGGACAACCTCTATTTCCCCTGGGTAGAATCGAAGTTGAACCAGACGGTCCTGGAATGGTGAACCTCAAGGTTCCACCACGGATGGAGCAGACGGTTCACGGGGAGAATGCCGCCGATTGGGACGGCAAACTCTTTGGTGCCTTCGTTTCGCAGCTACTAAATTCCTTGCATACACGTAAGTTGATAGAACTACCGTGTCTGCTTCCAACGATTTAGCAGCGGCCAACCAAAAGAGGTTGACCGGTAAGTAAATCGAAGAGATACCCGGCCGTGCCGATTGGTTATATAGCCAAAAGGCGTAGCCGGGTATAACATCGAAAGGCATAAATTTAAGACCTCAAACGGGGCCGTAGCCGCAGGCACTGCGGAAAGGGAGGCAATCATTCACGACAAGCCAAAAAAGGTGCTCGTGATCGGTTCCGGACCCATTGTCATTGGGCAAGCGGCAGAGTTTGATTACGCCGGAACTCAGGCTTGCAAGTCCCTTCGGGAAGAGGGTGTAACCACCGTCCTGGTCAACTCCAATCCGGCCACGATAATGACCGACCAGGGCATCGCCGACCGCGTATATATCGAACCCCTCACCGTCGAGGTTCTGGAAAGGATTATCGAGCGGGAGCAGCCCGACGGTATCCTCCCTACCCTTGGTGGTCAAACCGGCCTCAACCTCGCCGTTGCGCTGTCAGATGCTGGAGTCCTAGAACGGTATAACGTGGGCTTGCTGGGTACTCCCTTGGAGACCATCCGTCGCTCCGAAGATCGCGAGTATTTCCGCAATTTCCTCCACGATATCAACGAACCGGAACCAGAAAACCTCAGCGTGAATACCATGGAAGAGGCTATGGCTGCCGCCAAAAAGATGGGCCTTCCCTTAGTAGTTCGGCCCGCCTACACCCTGGGCGGCAGCGGTGGCGGCATCGCCAATACCCAAGAAGAATTCGAAACCTTTGCCCGCACCGGATTAGCGGCTAGCCCCATCTCCCAGGTGTTGTTGGAACGCTCCCTTGTCGGCTGGAAAGAAGTCGAATACGAGGTGATGCGAGACAGCGCCGACAATTGCATCACCATCTGCAACATGGAAAATCTGGATCCCATGGGCGTCCATACAGGCGACAGCATCGTGGTGGCTCCTAGCCAGACCCTTAGCGACCATGAATACCAGATGTTGCGGACCGCTAGTCTTAAGATTATTCGAGGGCTTGGTATCGAGGGCGGGTGCAACGTCCAATTTGCCCTGCAGCCCCATCCCCGGGTCTCTGAGACGCTTGGGCAGGAGTGGCTGCCGGAGTCGCCCTACTACGTCATCGAGGTAAACCCCAGGGTCAGTCGGAGTTCAGCCCTGGCCAGTAAAGCCACGGGTTATCCCATCGCCAGGGTTGCTGCCAAGATCGCCGTTGGCAAGAAACTGGATGAGATTGAAAATGCGGTGACGAAACAAACCACCGCCGCTTTTGAACCGGCCCTTGATTACTGTGTGCTCAAGATTCCCAGATGGCCCTTTGACAAGTTCCCCCACGGAGACCGTCGCACCACCACTCAGATGAAGGCTACTGGAGAGGTGATGGTGATTGAGCGGTCGTTCGAGGCCGCACTGCAAAAAGGGGCCAGGTCCCTTGAATTAAGCGGCCACAACCTGCTTTGGGAAGACCCTTCCTGGCGCACTGAGGGAGAATTTTCACTGGACGATCTGCCCCTTGGCCCCAACGATGAACGACTGTGGGGTGTGATGGCTGCCTTGAGGAGGGGAGCTACGGTCGATGAACTCATGGACTACACCAAGATTGAACCCTGGTTCCTGAACGCCTTTGAGCGCATCGTGAAAATGGAGCGTCGGCTGTTGGCTGAAGAGCTCACACCTACGCTCCTTAGATCGGCAAAACGGATGGGGTTTTCTGATAACCAGGTGGGCACCCTAGCAGCCATGCTGCCAGAACAGGTGCGAGACCTTAGGCATGAATGGAACTTGAAACCCGTCTATAAGACGGTGGACACCTGCGCGGCGGAATTTGAGGCCGTAACCCCTTATTACTACAGCACCTATGACCAAGAGAACGAAGCTCTGCCCCTGGAGGGCAAGAAGGCTGTGGTGATCGGAAGCGGTCCGATACGCATCGGCCAGGGCATCGAGTTCGATTACTGCAGTGTGCATGCTGCCACGGCTCTTTCTGAGGCCGGAGTCCGTAGCATCATGGTCAACTCCAACCCTGAGACCGTTTCCACCGACTTTGATGCCAGTGACCGCCTGTACTTCGAACCGCTTGATGAAGAGTCAGTGCGGGACATTCTCGAAAACGAAGAAGTGGACGGAGAGTTTCCCGCTTCGGTGGTCCAATTCGGCGGCCAAACCGCCATCAACCTTTCGCAGTCGCTGGCTAACGCTGGTATGCCCATACTCGGTTCCAGCGCCGAGGCCATAGATATAGCCGCAGACCGGGAAAAGTTTGAAGATTTCCTCGCCCGGTTGGGTATCCCCCAACCCCCTGGTGCAGCAGTCACCTCTGTTGAAGAGGCGCTGAAAGTGGCCCAGAACATCGGATACCCTTCTGTGGTCAGGCCCAGCTACGTCATTGGTGGTCGGGCGATGGAGATAGTACAAAACGCCACTGAGCTGATCCACTATCTTACTGCGGCCGTTGAGATGTCCCCGGATAAACCGGTGCTCATAGACCGCTACCTGGAAGGCAAGGAATGTGAGGTTGATGCCATCTGTGACGGGGAACAGGTGCTGATCCCCGGGATCATGGAACACGTGGAGCGCGCCGGCGTCCATAGCGGCGATTCCATGGCAATCTACCCAAGTATGAGCCTAAGTCCCAGCGAAGTGGAGACGATAGTCGATTACACCACCCGCATCGGACTGGCCCTAGGTGTTCAAGGCCTGATGAATGTGCAGTTTGTGATTCACGGCGGCGCTGCATATCGCAGCCCGCTCTCACCTCAGGATGAGACCGAACAGACGACTGTTTACATAATCGAGGTCAACCCCAGAGGCAGCCGGACCATACCGTTCATATCCAAATTGACCGGTGTGCCGGTGGCAAAACTCGCGACAAGGGTAATGCTGGGAGAGACCCTCCGGGAACAGGGTTATTCCGGTGGGCTCTGGCCAGAGCAGGACCTGGTCGGTATCAAAGCACCGGTGTTCTCAATGGCCAAACTGGTGGGCGTGGACTGGCATCTTGGGCCCGAGATGAAATCCACCGGAGAGGTCATGGGAGTTGATAAGGACTTCAAGAACGCGTTGACCAAGACGCTGCTTGCGGCCAATCTCAACTTGAAACCAGGCACCGGCGTGCTGCTGAGTATCGCAGATCAGCACAAGGCTGAGGCTGTGTCTCTGATTCGGAACCTAACCGATGCTGGTTGCTTGCTCTATGCCACGGAAGGAACAGCGGCCATGATCTCCGCCATGGGACTGCCCGTAAACATGACCACGAAGAAGCTCAGTGAAGGGCATCCCAACGTGGTGGACGTCATTGAAGACGGCAGTGTCAGCGCGGTGGTGAACACCATCTCAGGCTCTCCAGAGGTGATGCGGGACGGGTTCTACATCCGACGTGCGGCGGTGGAAAAGCACATCCCTTGTTTCACATCCATGGACACCGCCAGAGCCGCGGCCGAGAGTCTGCCCGCGGTGCCTGGAGCGTATGAGATATCTACGATTGGTGAGTACCTAAAGGCTAGATAGGATCGCCTGCCTCTACCAGTCCATCTCCTGACCCAGACCATTGGCTTTGGCCATATCGTAAACCAGTTTTGCGGCAGCGACGTCGGCCACTCCCGTGCCCATGATCTTGGCATAGACTATCTGCCCTTCGTTGTCGCGGCCAGCCACCGTACCGGACACCACGTGCCTGAGTTCATGGACCTTGCTCCACTGGATCAGCCCCTTGTCCACGGCGCTGCAGAGGTCACCGGCCTCTATCCCTGCCTGTTCTGTGGAGTCGACGATGATCTTCCCAGCCCGGGTGATAGTGGCTTCGTCGACCTCTCTGGCTCGCCATGTGGTGGGACCGGCACCGATCACGGTGCTACCATCCTTCAACCAGGCACCTTCAACCACCGGGTCCATGGTGGCGGCGATGCATAGGACCACGTCGCAATCGCGCACTGCGTCCTCATTTGTCGCAGAGGCGGAGACATCTATCCCCATGGTTTCTGTCATCCTGCTGGCGAATGCTTCCCTGCGATCTTGGGTGCGGCTGAAGGCTTTGACGCTTTTGATGTTCCGCACCTTGGATACGCCCTCCAGTTGGGTCGGGGCCTGCCCTCCGGTGCCGATGATTCCCACAGTGACATCGCCGGGGTTGGCCAGATGTTTCACGGATACCCCGGTTGAGGCTCCGGTACGCAGTTGTCCTAAGCGGTTGGCCTGGGTATAGCAGAGCAGCTCTCCGGTATTTGCGTCATAGAGGCTGACCTGGAATGAGTAGGAGCCCTTGACCACCGTGTAGGTTTTTACTCCCAGCAGGCCCAAGTGGAACAGGCCGCCTCCCATTACAGACAACATCCCGCTGTCGGCGATTACCTTGCGGCGGGTGATGTTGTGGGCTTCACCGTTGCCGTAGTGCTGCTGCATGGATTCAATGGCTTCCAACATGTCGTCCATGGTCACGCACTGGGCCACGTCTTCATCTTTAAGGAACAGGGTCATCGAAGGTACCTCTTACGTCGGCCTGGGCGTGTGTCCGCAGCGGCCGGATTTCGGAGGTTAGTATACGACGGGACGCAGGGCGTGGCTATGCAGGGAGAGGGAGAAAGCCGAGAAGCCAGGGAAGAGGCGGCCGCTATCAGGGTTACTTTAGGGCTATGTGTTAAGCCTAGATCATAAACATCTAGGGAGGGTCATCGCCGTGATATGGCTACCGAAAGAATTGGCGGTTCTTCTGGATATAGGGGCGCCATTCAGATGGAATGTTGAATTCGTCGTAGATGGCGTTAACCGGACATGCCTCCACGCAATATGAGCAGTCGATGCAGGTTGAGGGGTCTATGAAGTACTGGTCTACTGCGTCTGTGGTGGAGATACAGTCAACTGGGCAAACCTCAACACAGGAAGCGTCTTTAACACCAATACACGGCTCAGTTATTACGTAGGGCATTCCATTCTCTTGGCATAAAAATTAGGGGCTTTCTACCGACTGCCAGACGCAATGATACCCTCAAAACGTGCCAGCGGGTAGGCCTATTTTCAAATGGGCACCTTATTTTGTCAAGGGATAGTATATGATATATTATATTTGTCGATTAATGGTGCTCCAAGGGGGAAGAATTGGAACTCAGGGAACTCATCAGTTTTTACCACGTCGCGAGGGTACGCAGCGTCTCTAAGGCTGCTCGAACGTTAGAGCTTGGGCAACCAACTGTCACCACACACCTACGAAAATTAGAAGATGAGTTCGGTATCACCCTCTTTGACCGCATCAAGCGCCCGATACAGTTGACCTCCGAGGGCGTGACCCTTCTTGAGCTGGTAACACCGGTCGTCACCTCAGTGGACGCTCTGAAGACCCAGATGGACTACTCCGAGCGGCGCGGTTCGTTCGTCGTCGGAGCCTATCCTGATTTGGTAACCCATCATCTGCCCTCCGGCATACAGCGGTTCCGCGAACACTACCCTGAAATTCGGATTCGACTGTTGGCCCGGTCATATAACCCCCTGATCCAGCTGGTCCGTTCCGGCGAGATTGATCTGGCGTTCTGTTCATCACCTCCCTCCGATGACACTACACTGGAATTCCGAGAACTGTTCGAGTACAACACCGTGCTGTTGACCCCTCCTGGACATGAACTGCTCCGTGAGCAGCCGGTCAAACTGGAAGATATCGCCTCGTACCCCCTGATTCTGACCGCTCCAGACAGTCAGTTGCGGCAAAGAGTGGAACAAGCTTTCAAGAACCAAGGACTCACACCGGATGTGGTCTTGGCTTTGGACGACACGGTGTCCATGAAGCGCTACGTTGAGATTGGCATGGGAGTCGCCATTGGAAGTGATTTCACCCTTCATTCAGACGATCATGATCGATTCAGCGTCTCTCGCCTGGATCACTTGTTCCCTGGATCAGTGATCGGAGTCTGCACATTGAAGGGCAAGTTTGCGGGACAGGCGGTCAGAAACTTCATTGATATGATGTCCGATCAGATACGTGGTTTCCACGCTGAACTATGGTCCTGGGAAGAATAACACCCGAGCGAGGTTCTTGGCGCCGCTCAAGTGGGATCCGACACCAACTAGCCTGTATATAAGGCATTGGTCGCGGGTCTAACCTGGTGGTTCGTCCTCTGTCTCTTGGTCTGAAGTTATTACCTGCTTTAGGCGTCGGGCCAACTGTGACCTGGCCAGCAACAGGTACCGATTACATTCCTGGCAATTCATGCCAATGTCAGCGCCCAGCCTGGTGATAATCCAGAGCGAACCACCACAGGGATGGGCCTTCTTCATCTGCAGCACGTCGCCTATTTTTAGGTCTAGGGCCATCCCTTTCCGTCCGCTTCCAGTACCTCGTTGATACTCTCGCGAAGTTTATTGGCTTCGCGGGCTGCAGCCTCGGCAAAATCGGCCCCACCGGAAGCATATATAACGCCCCTTGATGAATTGATCAACGCAGCGCGCCCCCGATTGTCAGTCCCTTGTCTTACCGCAGCTTCCAAGTCGCCTCCCTGAGCGCCTACGCCCGGAATCAACAGCGGCATGGTGGGGCAGGCGGCCCTGATCTCTGCCAACTGCTCTGGTACAGTGGCACCAGCAACCAATCCCAGGTTTCCATTGGTGTTCCACTGTTGGCAGGAGAGTGCCATGTTCCGGTAGAGGGGCATTGAACCGTCCTTCGTGGTTATCTGGACATCTTGAAAGTCGGCCGAGCCGGGGTTGGAGCCGCGGCACCAGACAAACACACCCTTTGATTCGTCCTCCAAAAAGGGCGTTACCGTGTCCTCACCGCCCCAGGCGTTGATGGTCAGTGCGTCAAACCCCCAAACCTGGAACATGGCCTTGGCGTAGGCCTGGGCGGAGGGACCAATGTCTCCCCTCTTAGCGTCACCAAGGATTATGGCAGTGGGAGCGACGCTTCGGATGTGCTCGATGGTCTTTTCCATGTCGCGCAATCCCGGCAGACCCATGGCTTCGTAGAAAGCCAGGTTGGGCTTGAAGGCACACACATACTCGGAAGTGGCATCGACGATGGACCGGTTGAACTTAAAGATATCAGAAACCGGCATCCTGGAAGGGTCTGGGTCCAGACCCACGCAAACCAAACTCTTCGTTGTCGCTGCTGCGTGGTCCAACCTATCGGTAAAGCCGCTCATCGTTCTTCCTTTTGACGGTGGTTTCAAGTGCAAAAAGTATACACGAAGGCCAGCTAGGAACCCCGTTCGGTTCTCCCGAATATGGATGTTGATATTGCTAGCAATCGAACCCTAGAGTTACCATAACCCGGCTTGGAACCTGGCGGGCCAAAGGAGACCGAATTTGGACTTGGGCGATGAATTGGTTGAGGGTATCTTTCTAGAGCGGGTCAACCGTTTTCTGGCCCGGGTCGAGGTGGACGGTCAAGAGGTCGGGGTACATGTTGCAAACTCTGGCCGTATGAAAGAGTTGTTCGTCCCTGGATGGAGGGTGCTGGTCCGGCCCGTAGGAGGCGACCACCGCAAGACCAAGTTTGACCTGGTGTTGGTGGACATGGGCACGGTCTTGGCGTCAGCAGATTCCAGGGTCCCCAATGCTCTGGTGGCCGAGGGTGTGGTGAATGGTTACTTGCACCAGTTCTCCGACTACCCGGAAGTGCGGCGTGAGGTGGCCTTTGGCGACAGTCGATTGGACCTGATGCTGGAAGGGCCAACCGGACGCTGCTACATCGAGGCCAAATCGGTGACGCTAGTGGAAAGCGGCATCGGTCTTTTCCCTGATGCTCCCACCGCCCGTGGGGCCAAGCACCTGCATACCCTGGAGACAGTACTTGAAGCTGGACACCGGGCGGCGGTCATCTTTGTGGTACAAAGGCCGGACGCCAGGGCCTTTGCCACCAGTGACCCGTCAGACCCAGCCCTGGCTGAGGCCCTCCGGTCGGCGGTGTCCGCCGGAGTGGAGGCCTACGCCTACAACTGTCAGGTGACCGAACGTTCGATCCAACTTGACCAGTCGCTACCCATACGGCCCTACGCTGAAGCGATGGCCAATGCCTAAGCCGAGCCCGATGAGCGACAGGTTGATGGACGTCTATTACCGCCTTATTGCAGCCTACGGCCCACAACACTGGTGGCCAGGAGATGGGCCTTTTGAAGTTGTGGTCGGGGCCATCCTGACCCAATCAGCGGCCTGGACCAACGTAGAGATGGCGCTGACGAAAATGCGAGCCTCCGGTTGCTGGTCATTTAACGCAGTGCACCATATCGCCGAACCTGAACTGGCGGAGCTAGTTCGTTCATCAGGCTATTTCAACGCCAAAGCCCGAAAACTAAAGGCCTTTGCCAGCCACGTGATGGGCAACTACCAAGGGCACCTAGAACTGCTATTTGCCCAACCGGCTGCTCCGCTGCGGGAAGAGCTGTTGTCCATCCACGGGATCGGCGAGGAAACTGCCGACGACATCATGGTCTATGCGGCGGAAAAGCCGTCGTTCGTGATCGACACCTACACCCGCCGGATCATGGACCGGCTGGAAATGTCCCCTATCGCAGAACGCCCCAAGTACAGCGACTACCAGGCCCTATTCCATAAGCACATAGCCACCGATGTGCCGCTCTACAACGAGTTTCATGCCCTCTGGGATTACCACGCCAAGGTGGCCTGCGCCAAGACCAACCCTACGTGCCATAACTGCTGCCTGCTGGACCTCTGCCCCGCCGGTAAAAATATGACGGCTGAAAGCTAAGAACCGACAGCTAAATTGACGCCTGCCACGCCCACGGTTATGATTCGCCCATCAATCCAACCCCCTATTACTGGAGGCATCATGCAAGTTGTTCGCATCGATGCCGGAGACGACGGCGAGTCCCATTTTGAAGAGCTCAATCTGCCCTACGAGCAGTTGGAAACGTCTGAAAGGACGGCAGTTGAGAATGCTGAGAACATCCACTTTCGTCGGTATCAGCCAGGTGGGTTCATTGATTGGCATCCAGCCCCGCGTCGACAGTATGTGATTACTCTGGAAGGTCAGGTTGAAGTGGGTTTGGGAGACGGCACCAAGCGCGTATTCGGTGCGGGCGATGTCCTGCTGGCCGACGACCTGACTGGACGTGGTCATACCACTGCGGTCTACGGCGACAAGGTCAGGGTCTCAGTAGCAATTCCAATCATCGACTAGCGTCCAGGCTCTGCGCATAGTCCAAGCAAATACCGGAGAAGAAAATGCCTTTCGCCAAGATTGACGACACCCTCGAGATGTACTACGAGGACGATAATTTTACCGATCCGTGGCGCGGTGAACCGGAAACCGTGGTCCTCCATCATGGCAACTCTAAGAACACCAAGCTGTGGTACGCCTGGGTGCCGCTCCTGGCCCGCCAATATCGGGTCATCAGACTGGACGCCCGCGGATTTGGCCAATCCTCTGTTCCACCGGAGGGCTATGACTGGTCCCTAAGTAATTGGGGCACAGACATGCTGAAATTGATGGATCAACTTGGTATCGACAAGGTTCATCTCGTTGGGGAGACAGTCGGCGGGACCATAGCTATGCAGTTCGCCTACGACCATCCGGAGCGCTTGCACACTCTCACAACCTGCACATCCCCTTACAAGTTCGCCGGAGTGGATATGTACCAAGGGTATTACAAGCTGGTCAGTGAGGAAGGCGTGGCCGCATGGGTGCAGAAGACCGCAGAGCGCAGGTTGGAACCTGGGAAATCCGATCCGGCCCATCACCAATGGTACATAGACCAGATGTCGCAAACGTCCCAGAGAGTGGTGCTGGAATCGCTGGCCTACCTGGCTACCCAGGATCTGACAGACATCCTGC
>CAYVIG010000035.1:0-15554 GCA_964451445.1 uncultured Dehalococcoidia bacterium | reverse complement strand
GTCTACGTGTTCACCAGGACAGACCAGACCTGGACCCAGCAAGCCAAGCTAACCAGCAACTCCATAACTGTGAACAGCATGTTTGGTTGGTCGGTAGACATTGAAGATTACATCGCCGCGGTGGGGGCTTTAAACCACGAGACCAAGGGCGTAAGTTCTGGTACCGCCTACGTATTCATCCGCACGGGCGGGATCTGGACAGAACAGGCCAATCTAACTGGCAGCGATACTGCAACGGAGCATAATTTTGGGCGGTCTGTGGCCTTATCCGGAGAGACACTGGCCGTTGGGGCTCCTGGTCATAACTCCAAGGGTGCAAACACGGGAGCGGCCTACGTTTTCCTACGGAGTGAAACCGCCTGGACGGAGCAGGCAAAACTAAGCGCTAGCGACGCCGCCAGAGACAACAACTTTGGCTGGTCCATTACCGCGGACGGCGAAACAGTGATTGCTGGGGCTTATGGCAATTTGGTCAAGGGGGTCGACGCTGGAGCCGCTTACGTCTACAAGCGAAGTGGGACATCTTGGACCGAGCAGGCCAAACTCACCGCTACTGGAGCAGCTCTGGAGCAAAAGCTGGGCACGTCTGTTGATCTCAACAACAACTACTTGGTTTCAGGGTCGCCCGGCGATTTTCAGAAGGGTACCGACACCGGCGCGGCCCACGTCTTCATAGCCCAGATTCAATAGGCCCTTAGCAAACCCGTAAAACCCCCAGTTCAAACGTAGAAGAGGGTCGTGATTCCACAGCTCTCTTTTGTTTTTAGAGCTTCTGACTTTGAAAGCGAAAACTGGATAGAACAGCTATTACTATTGAGGTGTTCTTGAGGTATTCTAGCAGAGTAAAAACTCCAGTCAGGCATCAGATGTGAAGCACATCCATGGTTGCTGAAACGACAAAGTCCACTGGTCCCCAAGTAGAAATCCAGGAACAACCCTCGGAAGAGATGTGGCAGTCGGTCCTAACCCGGGATTCTAAATCCGACGGGCGTTTCGTTTACGCAGTGGCTTCCACCGGTATCTACTGTCGGCCCACCTGCCCTAGCCGCCGGCCATCACCCCAGCGGGTCTCCTTCTTCACCGCTCCATATGAGGCAGAAAACGCTGGTTTCAGGGCCTGCAAGCGCTGCCTCCCAGACCAGGGATCTCTCAATACTCGCCTGGTGCGCAAAGTCTGCCAATACATCTAAGACCGGCCAGACCAGTCAGACAGGCCGGACTCGAGGCCAACTCTGGCGGAGATGGGAAAGGCGGTCGGGAGCAGTCCTTCCCATCTACAGCGGATTTTCAAAGAAGGCATCTGGGTCACTCCGAGACAGTATGCCTTGGCGTGGCGGATGGATTTGTTCAAGGCCATGATCAAAGACGGCCAAAACATCGCAACGGCGCTCTACGGAGCGGGATTCAGTTCGCCCAGCAGACTGCATGAAATCCCAGAATCAGGCCTGGGCATGAGTCCTGGGGCCTATCGCAAAGGAGGAAATGGTGTGAACATCTACCACACTGTGGTGCAGTGCCTCATGGGGCAATTATTGGTGGCAGCCACTGATAAGGGGGTTTGCTCAGTGAAACTGGGCACCTCCGGTGTGGAGCTAAAAGAGAACCTCCACACTGAATTCCCGTCAGCCACGCATCAGCAAGACGGGGGGCAACTGGCAATCTGGACGGCTGAGATATTGTCCTATCTGGACGGTGAGAAGACCGGACTAGACCTGCCGACTGACATCCAAGCAACGGCTTTTCAGCAACAGGTGTGGCAGGCCTTGAAGACAATCCCCTACGGAGAGACCCGAACCTATCAGCAGATTGCTGAGACAATGGGCAAAGGCAACGCTTCCAGAGCAGTTGGGACGGCCTGCGGGGCCAATCCCGTCGCCTTGGTCATACCGTGCCACCGGGTTCTACGCAAGGATGGCGGTTTGGGCGGCTACAGTTGGGGTTTAGACCGGAAGCAGTCATTACTGGACATGGAGCAGGCAACCGACTAGACCTTCTACCGGCTAGATTTTCTACGAGAGCCTTTAACAAAAATCAGACGTATAATTTAATAAGACCGTTCGAGATACGGCGGAATTACGTCTGGCCACAAGCATTCCCAGCTAACAGGTAGATTTGCCAAGCTCCATCTTCCAGACTCTCTACGCCCAAAAAGCAACACGTAGCGCTGCGCTGCTGGCCATACTGCTGTTTGTTGCGTTCTTTGTGGCGCTTTCTACCGTCTCTAACCTGTCGGCGGCTGGGGGCAACATCGAGGTCGTCGAAATTGACGAGTCCGTTGATTTCCCGGGGAGCATGGACCTATCTGTAACGGCCCAAGGGGAGGACAACATCGTAGAGGTCCGCCTCTTTTACCGCACCGTAGGCAGTGATGTCTGGGCCTACGCCTACCCTAGTTTCGTGCCAGCCAACCGGGTCACCGCCAGCCTGAACCTCACCGGGGAGGTCTCAACCTACCTACCTCCAGGTTCCGAGGTCGAGTACTACTACGAGATCTCCGACTCTCAAGGCAACATGCTCCGCACCGACAACTCGACTGTCGTATACGAAGATACCCGGTTTGAATGGAACGAGGTCAAAGTTGGTCCACTGACACTAAATTACTACGACCAATCCGAATCCAAAGTCAAGTCGGTGGTCAAAGAGTTGGAAGCAGATCTAGAGCGCCTTCAGCTGCTATTGCAGCTTGATCAGACCACTGAGATCAAAGGCGTGATCTACAGCAGGCGGTCACATACCCTGGAAGCTTTTCCGCAGCAGAGCCGCACCACCACTGAACAGCAGATATTTCAGGGGTTCGCCTTCCCAAACCGAAGACTATTCTTGGGATTGGGCATGAACCGTGGTCTCATAGTCCACGAAGCTACCCATCTGCTGTTGAACCAGGCGATGGGGGACAGAACGCAACCGATACCCTCCTGGCTGGACGAAGGATTCGCCAGCTACATGGACCCGTCGGTAAAGGTCTTCAGCGGAGGGAGTCTCGACTCGCGCACAAACCCGCTCAGGGCCATGAATACAGTGACAGGCACTCCCCATAGCATCGGCTCGTTCTACCAGAAGTCGTTGAGTGTCGTGGCCTTTTTGATCAACGAATTTGGCGAGTCCAATTTCCAGCAATTTCTAGGTAAATTGAGCACTGGCAGCACCATGGATGCTGCATTGACCGACATTTACGGATTTGATGTAGATGGCCTTGACGCCCGTTGGGCCGGGGAGTCATCCGGAGAACGCGCTCCCGCAGCGCCAGACGGATTTAGACCAAAATCTAATAGTCCATCACCGTTCTTATATTTTAACAGCTGGCTTCTGGGGGGGCTGGTCGTTCTGGTTCTTGCCACTGTATCCATCCAATACGTCGCCTCCAAACTCCGGCCTGCCCAAGACCCAGAGGAAAGGCTACAGCCCTTGGAAGACCCATATCTCTGGGACGAAGAAGATGAAGGCGAACCCTACCAGCGCTGAGATATATCTCTTGGGACTCTGTAGGCAAAGTCGAGTTATTTATGGTTCTTTGCATCTGATATGCTCCAGTAGATTGTCGAAATAAATGCGGCAACCAGGCGTCCTCTGCTTTAATTGTTGAGAATCGTCTCTCTTATGACGACTAACCAAGATCCCATTTCCAATTTGCAGCAGTTGCTCCAATCAGCGCATCAGGCGGTGATTGAATCGATAGATGGAATCCAAGAAGAGGAAATACGCCTAATTCCAGCGCCCGATGAGTGGACCGTGGCCCAACTGCTTGCCTACATCGCAGAGATTAAATACTCCTGGATAGAGAAGGCGGTGTTGGTCACACAGGAAGACGACCCAAACATCACCCGAAGCGACGTTGAACACGACCGTCGGGCAGCCGCTGTTGTGGATCACGCAGGGGATTCACTTGATGAGTTGATACGCGGACTGGTGGCGGCCAGCGATGCAGCCGTGGCCACTGTGGGAAATATAACTCCAGGTGATCTGGCCTTCTTGGGCCACAATGGAGAGAACAATCCCATCTCGGTCGAAGGTGTGATCCAATCCCCGGCTGGTCACGTGACAGAGCACGCCAACCAGATCACTGAATCCAGACGGTTGATCGGCTAGAGCCCAGCAACCTAGTCATCGGCAGTGTCTCAGATGGATTTCTGGCCTGGTCTTGGGACTCAACGAACGGCGAAGTTATGGTATCCTTTCTGGTATGAAACTGAAATTCCTTCTCTCTACTTTTGTCTTGACGATAGCCTTGGCGGCATGTGTCCTGGAGACACCAGAACCAAAGAACACAGCAACCCCAGACCCGGCGTCATTGACCGCCACCGCTTTGGCGTCCGACCCTGGTACCGCATCAGGTAGCGGTCCGGTCAAGCAATATGTGGTCATCGATGGCGAACGGATTCTCCAGTATTCTGAAGTTTCTCCAGTAACGATAGACCCGACGGCCCGTTACGTGGCACTCATAAAGACCAACCTGGGAAACATAGGAATCGAATTCTTCCCAGCCCAGGCTCCAATCGCGGTGAACAACTTCATCTTCCTGGCCAATGACGGTTTCTATGACGGGATCATCTTCCACCGAGTCATCCCGTCTTTCATGATTCAGGGTGGAGACCCAACCGGAACTGGCGTAGGAGGACCTGGTTACAGGTTCCAAGATGAATTTGTTCCCAACTTGACCTTTGACCAACCGGGCAGATTGGCCATGGCAAACTCTGGGCCCGGCACTAATGGCAGCCAGTTTTTCATCACCACCGTGCCAACGCCGCACTTGAACGGCGCGCACACCATCTTTGGTCAGGTGACTCAAGGCCAGGAAGTGGCCAATGCCATCTCTTTGGCCCGGACTGGCGCACTGGACAGGCCCGCGACGCCAATAGTGATTCAGGGGATAGAAGTCACCAAGAACCCCTGATTCCAGTCCGGCAGAATCTCGTAAAGCCTGAGCGTGTCCCTGGAACACCCCATTCTAGGTGCGCGCCAACCCAAGGAGACCCTTTTGTCCTTCGAGTACATAATCTACGAGCGGAAAGGTCAGATAGCTTACCTGACCCTAAACCGCCCGAAGAAGCTCAACGCTTTGAATGTCGAGTTGATGGCAGAGTTTAGAGAAGCGATGCGGGCGGTGGAAGAGGACGAAGAGGCAAGAGCGCTGATCATAATCGGCGCTGGCAGAGCATTCTCCAGCGGCTTTGACATTCAAATAAGTAACCATTCAGCAGACCCTGGATCTAAGACGACAGACTCCTACCGCACCCCGATCCAGGGGTTGATCGATACATTCATGACCGTGTGGAATTGCAGCAAACCCGTGATTGCGGCTGTTAACGGTTACGCCCTTGGCGGCGGATGCGAACTGGTCCAGGTCTGTGACATCAAGATTGCTTCTGATCAGGCAATCATGGGCGAACCTTCCATACGCGCTGGGATTGGCGCTCCGCTCTTGATCACGCCCTACAGCGTGAATTTGGCCAACGCCAAAGAATTGTTGCTTACCGGTGACACCTTGGATGCAGAAGAAGCGGCCCGCATCGGCCTGGTTAGCCGTGTGGTACCCCATGACAGGTTGATGGCCGAATGCGAAAAGGCGGCCAAGAAGATTTGCCTGTTGCCGCAGATTGGCGTGAAACTGACCAGGGATGCGGTCAACCACGCCATGGAAGAGATGGGCTTTTTGAAAGCCGTTAAGCACAACTTGAGGCTGATGACCCAATTTGACACCAGCACCAGCCCGGAGCAGGAAGAATTCAACTCCATTCGCAAAGCTGAAGGCCTCCGGGTGGCCCTGAACTGGCGGGACGCCCGGTTTAAAGCCCTTGACTAGATCAGTGGCAAACTAACCGCCTGCCTTCACTTCGACCTTTGCCAGGTCTTCTATAAACTTCAAAATGGCAGAGTGGTCAGACTCAGACTCGCCTTCGTTGACCAAAGCACCCAATATCTGCTGTACCAGCGCCGTTACCGGCAACGGGATGTTCAACTCCTGGGCCGTCTGAAGCACGTTCCTGAGGTCTTTCTGGTGTAGTCGGATGCGGAAGCCTGCCTGGAAATTCCGGCTCAGCATCATGGGAGCTTTCGCTTCCATCACGTTGCTACCGGCAAGCCCCCCACGGATGGCATTGAACACCCGCTCCGGGTCGACGCCCGCCTTCTGAGACAGAACCATGGCTTCGCTGAGGGCCTCGATGTTGGCGGCAACGATTATCTGGTTGGCCAGCTTGGTGACCCCACCGGCGCCGATGTCTCCGGTAAGGACCACATTCCCGCCGACCACGTTCATCAGGGCCAGGCTCTTGTCGAACACTTCCTGTTTGCCACCAACCATAACAGCCAATGTTCCTGCGACGGCACCCGGCTCGCCACCGCTGACCGGCGCGTCCAGCATCTCCACGCCCTTTTCCGCACAGGCGGCGGCGATCTTCTGGGACACCAAAGGTGCGATGGAACTCATGTCGATTATCACCGAACCCGGCTTGGCACCTTCCAAGACTCCATCAGGCCCCAAAATCACTTTCTCGGAGTCCGCAGAGTCAGGGAGCATGGTGATGATCGTGTCGCTGACGGCGGCAACCTCTTTGCTATTGGATACTCCGGTGGCGCCATCGGTGACCACCTCTTCCTGGTTGCTGCCGACTATGTCGTACACAGTGAGGGAATACCCCGCCTTGAGCAGGTTGCGAGCCATCGGTTTCCCCATGATTCCCAGTCCAATGAATCCTATTTGTTCGGCCATTTGCCGACCTCCTCAAGTTGATCTCTTAAAAATAATTTCATGCGTGTCTGCTTATGGGCGAAAAAACTGTAACACAGATTGAGACACCGCTCCATTTAGTGCGCTAACTCATCTAGAAAGACTTGGTTGGTGGTTTGTTTAAAGCGCAGCTGGAGGTTGTCCACACACTCAAAATGCCGTTGAACTGCCAACCGCATGGGTTTATGATACAAACACGGCGGATTTCGTCCACGGCGTCCCTTTCTATTTTTTGTTTTGATGTGACCGCCAAACCCCCTCGCGCAAATCCAAGAGGTGCCGATGGCAGACGGTAGAAAAGCCCTGGTAACCGGTGGAGCGGGATTCATCGGTTCCCACATGGTAGACCGATTACTGGAATTAGAGTATGACGTCGTCATAATGGATAATCTAAGCACCGGTAAGATCAAGAATCTTAATTCCGGAGCGGTCTTTCACCACACAGACATAACCCAGAAGCCAATGGGTGAGATTATCCAAAGGGAACAGCCTGATCTGGTTTTCCATATGGCGGCCCAGACCAGCGTTACGGAATCCACCAAGAACCCCATTGACGACACAAACGCCAACGTCATTGGAACTCTACGGGTACTTGAAGCATCCCGCCGGGTCGGTGTTGAAAAGGTTATCTATTCTTGCACCGGCGGGGCATTGTATGGTGACCCTGACACCATCCCATGTATGGATGACACCGTGCCTGCTCCGATATCGCCCTATGGCATGTCCAAGTGGATCTCCGAGCAATACCTGGAGTTCTACCACCGCCAATATCGCTTGAATTTCACATCGTTGCGCTACGGCAACGTCTACGGCCCCCGACAGGACCCCAACGGAGAAGCTGGTGTCATAGCCATATTCTGCCAATCCATGTTGGATGGTAAACAACCACAGATCTATGGGGATGGCACTCAGGAGCGCGACTATATCTCGGTATTCGACGCAGTGGACGCTAACATTGCAGCCATTGAGCGAGGCAACGGCAAGACATTCAACATCGCAACCTCTGAAGCGACCAACGTAAATCGAATTTTCGAGATGATCCGAAGCATCACAGGTTACAAGTGGGATCCACTTCACGCGCCCCAACGGGCCGGCGAGGTTTACAAGATAGCACTGGATTGGTCTCGAGCGGCCAAAGAACTAGACTGGTCTCCCAAAGTCAGCCTGGAAGAAGGCTTGCAGCTGACCGTGGATCATTTCAAAACGGGCACTGAATCCTACCGGTAAGCTGGATAAGCTCCAGGCTGACTTTGGGAGGAAATCTACTGAGGCGTCTTGGTCATAGATTGGCCAACATTTAGGAGATAAAACGGCACACATGGAAGCAGATTACGATGTAGTTATCCTAGGGGCTGGAGCGGCAGGATTGGCCGCCGGTCTGTACACCACCAGGGCGATGCTAAAGACAGTGATCCTCGAGCAGTTGGGCCCTGGCGGCCAGCTGCTGGTCACCGACGAAATAGAAAACTATCCTGGCTTTCCCGATGGCATAAAAGGCCAGGAATTAGCCATGAGTATGGAAGCACAAACCACCAAATTCGGCGCCGAGATCGAGTACACGGAGGTGGTGGGTATCGAAAATATCGAAGCTCCAATCAAGACGGTTAGGACCGACGACCGAGATTTCACCACCAAGGCAATCATCATCGCCACCGGTGGTTCCCACAACAAACTGGGTGTTGAAGGCGAGGATGCTCTGGCCGGACGCGGCGTTTCCTACTGCGCAGTCTGTGACGGAAACTTCTTCCGCGGCCAGGACGTGGTGGTAGTCGGAGGTGGCGACGCTGCCTTGGATGAAGGCCATTACCTGACAGGTATCGTAAATTCGGTTACTTTCATCCACCGTCGGGATGAACTTAGGGCCGCCAAAGTGATCCAGGAGCGTGCCTTTGCCAATGACAAGGTTAAGTTCCTCTGGAGCCACGTGGTTGAAGAATTCAGGGGCGATGATACCCTGGACCGTGCCCTGGTCAAGAACCTCAAAACGGACGAAATCTACGAGTACCCGATGGCTGCTGCGTTCATCTACGTGGGGTTCCATCCCAACACTGAATACATCAAGGGTATCTTGGAGTTGGATGCTGGCGGTCACGTTTTCACCGACATCCACATGAGGACGGCTGTACCAGGTGTCTACGCCTGTGGTGATGCCAGGGCCGAGTCCACACGCCAGCTTGGCGCTGCCGTTGGCGACGGAATTACCGCCGCCCTCGCGGCCTTTCACGACCTAAGCACATAAACCCAATATAGTTCAGGAATACAAAAGAGAGGTCTCGCCGAAGAACATCGCCGGGACCTCTCTTTTTGCTTTAACGCACAGACCGTGGGATTGGCTTACTTGCGTCCCACCGTCCTGATGTCATCGAACCTTTCACCGGAGAACCACCGGTTTAATCCCAATGGCCGATTCGTCAAAGCTAGAACCTTTCCGAATCAGATCAACCCGGATATTGACCCAATGCCAATATTTGTTTGCCTGGTGATGCGTCCCGATATCTCGGACTAGCTGACCTGGATTTCTAAAGAGTTTATTGTCAGACGGAGCTGAACTCGCGAATCAACATCACACTGCCTGCAATGACGATCACCGCTATCACCGCGTGACGGAAGAGGTGATCATTGATCCGGGTCACCAGGACCGATGTCAGCCCAAGTCCTATTATCAACCCAGGTATCAATAACCCGATGTTGAGTAAGGTGTCTCGGTGCACCAGCCCCGTTGCCCAATAGAGGACAAAGGCTACCGCATCCGAAACCAGGAAGAACAGTGCCAATGCAGCCCTGACTGTATCCGGTTTCCACTTTTGGGAGATGGCGTAGATCGCGCCGAGAGGGCCCCCGATGGCGATCGTTGTCACAGCCAGCGAAGTCAAAAATCCGAACAGGGGACCAGCCATTTTATTCTCGGCAAAGGGGAGTTGGACGTTCTTCAGGCTTAACAATCCCAGGAATATGATTACGATGGCAATAGTTATCCGAAGTACACTGGGACTGGCCGCATTCAATGCCAGTACGCCGATGGGGGTCGCCACAACTCCACCCAGTACCAAACCCAGGCTAGACCGTAGCTCTAATTGACGCCAGGTCCTCACCAATACCATGACCAGCATCAGACCGATCAGGCAGTTGATGACCACCACCGCCTGCTGGGGTTCCAGGTAGATCAATAAGACCGGAGCGGACACCAGACCAAAGCCAAAGCCAACGGTTCCCAAGACTGTGGAGGCGGTGATGACGATCAGGATGCAGAAGAAAAGTTCGTAGCCTGTCAGCAAATCTGAGCTTAGTTCCCTTGGCTTCGGTTGAATAACCCCTGTTTAGCGGCCACATTCAAAGCCAGACTAACGTCAATCACCAGTGGTCCGTTCCGTTTGACCTCTATCTCCAGCAATTGGGATTGGTTCACCGAAAAGGCACGTTCTCCATCCAACGCCACCGTGCAGTTCCGTTTTTCGATAGCCAGACGCTCACCGTCAGCCATACGCTGCCATGAAGAGATACTAACCCGTGGCACCACGCCCGGTGCAATCGGAGCCAGGACGGAAAAGTTTTCAGAATCAGCGACTTCCGGGTCAGCAATCGAGTATTGCAGACCGCCTTCGTCAGTCATGGAGACCGCATCAAGTCGTGCCCCAATGGACGACAGACCGATGGACGCAGGCTCAGCCCTGGTCAGAAATACTTCAAAAAGCGTCTCAATGTCCCAGATAGCCTTGGAGGCGACAAATCTCTCCTTGGAAAGGGCTACATCTATCAGTGCTATGTCCTGCAATTCACCGTCCACATACACATGCATTATCTTGCTGGGGACTGCCACATCCGGCAGATCGAACCAATCTTCAGCCACCATTCCCGCTGCCAGGCCTGCCAGTGTGCCCTCAACCATGGTCGGGAACACGTTATTGGTGCCAGTGGAAATTGCGACCATGGGGATGTTCTTGCTGCCGACCACTGCAGCACGGTTGGTGCCATCACCGCCCAATGTCACCAGGGAATCGACTCCCTGTTCGGCCATCAATCCCGCGGCTCTCACTGTGTCTCCCTCGGAGTAAAAAGCTGGCATATCGAGGAATTCCGGCTCGATGGAAACGCCAGGGTCATCAGCAGCCCGCATCACCAAGTTCGAGCTATCGGGCATGGCCAGGACGCGTTCGACTCCCACCGATTGTAGTCCAAGCATCACCCGCCGGACCGTGTTGACCTTCTCCCAATCAGGGATCACCCGAGCCTGGGCGACCAGCCGACGTATGTCCTTGCTGGCGGAGGGGTTTGCGATTATTCCTACCATACCCAATGGATGTCTCCTTCAGCAGATCTACTCAAAATCATATAGTTCGCAGGGCATCTGCGCCGTTATAATTGCACCAATCGTTTCCGAGACTGCCCGTGACCGCGTTTGAGGACTTGACCTCCGGTCGCCAGGCAGGCCCGATTATAGCATTGGGAGGTTCGGTATGAGCGCTGAACTTGCTTTCATGTCCGCAGTGGAATTGGCCAAGAGCATCCGCGAAAAAAGGGTCTCGTCATTAGAAGCCACCGAGAATTTCTTCCAGCGCATCGACCAGCTGGATTCCAAGTTGAACACATACCTGACCCTCTGCCGCGACCAGGCCCTGGCTGACGCTCGGGCAGCCGACGCCGCAGTGCAGCAGGGGGCGGAGTTGGGGCCCCTCCATGGTGTGCCGATATCCATCAAGGATTTGGAGACGACCAAAGGCGTGGTGACCACCATGGGATCGGCGATCTTCATGGACCGGGTTCCAGACATGGATTCCATCGTGGTGGAGCGGGTAAAGGCATCCGGCGCCATAATCCTGGGCAAGACCAACACCCCTGAGTTTGGCCAGTCGGGCACCACCGAGAACAAATTGGGCGAACCCTGCCGCAACCCCTGGAACACCGAGCGCACTCCGGGCGGGTCCAGTGGCGGCGCAGCGGCAGCTTTAGCAGCGGGTCTTTGCACGCTGTCCATGGGCACCGACGGCGGCGGGTCCGTACGCATTCCGGCCAGCTTCACTGGTTTGTTCGGAATCAAACCCACCCAGGGTCGGGTGCCCCGTTTCGGCGGCTACGGTCGGCCGTCCGCAAATCATTTCTCTCAGTCGGGGCCAATCACCCGCACCGTGGCCGACTCCGCGTTGCTGTTGCAGGTGATCGCCGGGCCTGATACCAGAGATGTCACATCCATCCGCGAGCAAGCTCCCGACTTCAGCGCCAATCTGGGAGCTGGTGTTAAGGGTATGCGCCTGGCCTGGAGCAGCAACCTGGGTTACGCGGCAGTAGACCCGGAAGTCGTCGAGGTCACAAAAAAAGCCGCTATGGCCTTTACAGGAATGGGCGCCAGCGTCGATGATGCCAAACTTCAGTTGGAAGACCCCTTTGAAACCTTCTGGAACGTTTTCTCCACGGCGGCCTATACGTCCTACGGACACCTACTGGCCGACCACCGGGACGACCTATCGGACATTGGACTGATGTCCATCGAGCATGGGCAGCAGACCACCGGAGCCGATATGTCTCGGGCCATCTACGAGGTAGATCGTCTAGGCAGAAGGTTAGAAGAGTTCTTCGACGACTTTGACCTGCTGCTGACCCCGACCATGGCTGTGCCAGCCTTCCCAATCGAACAACGACCAAGCGTCATCGGCGGCAAGACGGTAGAGCCTTTCTGGGGTTTCTTGCCATTCACCTACCCCATCAACATCAGCGGCCAGACTGCCGCCAGCGTGCCATGCGGATTTTCCTCTGATGGCATGCCCATTGGCCTGCACATAGTCGGGCCTCGTGGCTCGGAGGCGAAAGTGCTTCAAGCCAGCGCTGCCTTTGAGCAAACATACCCTTGGATCGGAGAGAGACCGGAAGTCTCATAGGCTCAATCTGTACATCTTGGGCCCGGCATCTTGATTGTTCAGATTATTAATCAAGATGTGAGCCATTCTGAACCAGAAAAGGCAGCGGCTGATTCCAGTTACCAGCTCCGATAGGGAAACTCTGGAACAATATAATCAGGCCTATGAGGAGATAACCGGTACCGAAGGCGGAGCTGGGATGCCTTCTTACGGAGGCGTTGTTGCTTGGCCTGGCGGCAGTCGACGTCTATCAACTGTCCCGGATGATCTAACGCAAGGGCAGCTCGGCAACCGTCCGCTGCGCAAAATGCTTCACCAAATTCCTGATAGCGTTACCAGACGGCGTGGCGGGCGCACTGCAGATAGAGTGTCCACAATGCAGTACAGGCTTGGTGGTACCCTGATGATACGAAAGAAGTCAGAACGGTCTGAATAGCTTTCTCAACGAGCTTTACTTACTCGCCGCTATCTTCTGCTTCAACAGAGGGATCACATCTGAGGCAACGCGCTGGCATTCTTCCACGTGGGGGAAACCGGAGAGGATGAACTGGTCCACGCCTAGATTTGAGTAGGTTAGGAGGATGTCAGTCACCTGTTCCGGGGTGCCAACTATGGCGGTGCCACAATTGACCCTGACCTCAGATAGACCGTTCCAAAGATTGGGCGCGACTATGTGATTGGGTACTTCCTGGGCTTGCGCCGTGGCCCCGACCATCTCTGTGCCAACCACCGCCGCACGGCGTTGGGCCTTCACTACTGGGTCTGCGTGGTCGATCAACTCATTGGCGGCCTTCCAGGCTTCCTCTTCCTTGTCCCGAACCACCAGATGGGTGCGAATACCCACACTAGCCGTCCGTCCAGCATTCTTGAACTCTTCCCGCACGGCATCGAACCGAGACCTGGAGTCTTCTAGAGGCTCGATCCAGTTCAGATGGACGTCTGCCTGGCGTCCCGAGAGGGCGTTGGCCCTCGGCGATGCTCCACCAAGATAGAACTTCGGCGGGGTCCCTTCCGGTATCGGAGAGCAGTAGGCGTCTATCAGGTTGTAGAAATCACCCTTGAACTCCACAGGACCGGGCTGTGTCCACAACTTGCGACAGGCCGCTATGAACTCCTCGGCGCGCTCGTAGCGGGTGCTCTGGTCTGTATACTCACCTACTCGCTCAAAGTCATTCCCAATACCCCCAGGCACGATATTAATATCAATGCGGCCTTTGGAAATCTGGTGCAGGGCGGCAGCCATCTGTGCAAATAACCCTAATGCGACAAACCCGGGCCGCACTGCGATCAGAAATCGGATGCGTTCTGTGACTGCAGCCAGTGCTGTGGCGGTGGTCCAGGTCTCGGCCAGCGGCGCGTCCTCTGCGAAGAGGCCGTTGGCGAACCGGGTGGGGATCAACAGTGAGTGATAACCCAGGTCCTCGGCCGTTTGGACCACTTGTCGCAGGTAATCAAAGGTTGGAGCTCGTTCTGCTCGGGTGGTGCCTGCTCGTGCGCCATCGCCGTCTATTGGAACGAACCAGCTAAATAGAGTCTCACCGTTACCGTTGGTCACATTACGCCTCCGCCGTGGAGTTGGGTCAGATACATCCTAGGGACGGTGGGAATGGTGGTCAAGGGCCGAACGGTCTGGATCGTGAGGATTGCTAGGTGAGCGCTGGTCCAGTGTGAAAGGGAGTACCCTCATCTTCGACTAGGTCGAGAGTCGCCCCGATGAATCGGGGGGATCTAACCTTATCCCTTGCGAATGAGAAGGGACTGTTTGGCTGTACCGAAGGGACTATTCTACAGCGGTGGGTGTGGGCGGTCTTGGCGGGACGGAGGGGTTTTCAGATTCTTCTTTCTCGTACCACATGACCATGACGATTCCGGCGACCAGTATGCTCATCATGTCGCCTGCCACCCAAAGCACCAGACCGCCGATCTGCTGGTCGGTCAGGATAGACATGTCAAAGGGCTGATAGACACCTTCATAGGCCGAATATACAACCGTCTTGGAGAAAGTGATCACGGCTCCTAAGATGGTGTTGGGCAGGACGATCAATCCCAGATAAAGTACTCGGACCCCATAATGGACACGGGAACGGTGGGGTTTGGGGTCGATCACCGCCCAATAGAATATGAAGCCCGACGACATCATGGTCATGTGCATTACGGCGTGCCAGAATTCATTCTGTACAGCCTCATTGAACGGCCCTGGTATCTGCCAGAAATACAGCACACCCATGAAGATCGAGACCGAGATCACGGGATTAGTCAATTTGTCATAGACGGCCCGTGCGAACCAGTGGCGCACCGTGGGTTTTACTATTCCTTGCAACGCCCAAGGCGGCAGCCCGCGGAGCATGGGGGTTAGAGGCGCGCCGAGCAGGATCAGCAGTGGGGCCAGCATCCGCAGCAGGAAGTGCTGCAACTGGTGGAACGACAGCATGTGCTCCGACAGGTTATCCAGCGGCGATTGTAACGCGATGAAAATCAGGAACAACCCTGTGAAGAAGGACGCACGCTGCCACCGGCTGATGGGATGGCTGGGCCGATTCCAGTTGCTGAGGCCGTTCAGGTACAGGTAGGCGACCATCAGGACCAACAGGGTAGAAAGCGGGTTCCAGTTCCAGGCCATGAACGGGTTTTGGCCCGGTCCTATACCTCCATCGGCAAAGGCCGAGGGCACCACCAAAAACAACTGTAAAGCAGCAAACACAGGCAGGGCGAATAGTACTTCGCGGCAGATTCTCTTCACCATCTGATTACGCTTTGGACTTGCCATCAGCCTCACCAAGTTCAGCTTCGGCTGGGGTAGCGCGGCGGCGGTTTTCTCGCTTCACACTCCAGAACAGGTAGGCGATACCCAGCATCATCGCCCCGAATATGCCAAAGAAGACCAAGCTGCCATCGGTGTAGCGGTTTAGAGCAGGGACTTCCAAAAACAGCGCATCAGCCCCACCTTCACCCAGCTCGCTGGAAACGTTGACTGCTAT
>CAYVIG010000034.1:6497-15977 GCA_964451445.1 uncultured Dehalococcoidia bacterium | reverse complement strand
CCTGGCCGATGAGCTTATCGCCAAGGGTTATGAGCTAGCAGGCTCAAGAGATTCGTATACCGACGCCAGTGGCGACATCAAAAGTATCTACGTCCGAGACCCCGACGGCATACTGGTGCAGTTCAACCGGCCCTAGAACTGCAAGTTCAAAAAGATCAATAACAATAAAGGAAGTTTGAATCAATGGTTAAGATGACCGGCGGCCAGGCTCTGGCCAAGTCCCTATACCGCGAGGGTGTCCGGGTGATATTCGGACTGCCAGGTGTGCAGCTCTACCACATGATGGACGGTCTCTACGACGAACCAGGCATCCGGTTCATAACGGTCCGTCATGAGCAGGCCACTGCCTACATGGCCGATGGCTATGCCCGCGCCAGTGGTGAAGTCGGCACTGCGTTGGTGGTGCCTGGTCCTGGACTCCTGAATGCGTCTTCGGCATTGTCCACTGCCTATTCCGCGTCATCGCCGGTGCTAATGGTTACCGGACAGATCGAAAAAGACGAGATTGGCGGCGACCGGGGCATGCTCCACGAGGTCAATGACCAACTGGACGCCATCGGGCCGGTTACCAAATGGGCCAAGCGGATGCTAGACCCTGCCAAAGTACCGGAGATTGTCCATGAGGCTTTCCACAACCTCAAGAATGGCCGTCCTCGCCCAGTGGAGATAGAGATTCCGCCGGAGACCCTGGCCGAGGTCGGAGAAGTAGAACTCCTGGAGCCGGAAGCACCACGCCCTGTTTCCGCTCCCATCAATCAAGTCGAAGCCGCGGCTGAGGCACTGGCTGGCGCTGCCAAGCCGCTTATCTGGGTTGGCGGCGGTGTCATATCATCAGGAGGTTCCGAGGCTTTGACTAAACTGGCCGAGTTCTTGCAGGCCCCGGTGGTGACCACTGCAGAGGGCAAAGGTGCCATCTCAGACCACCATCCGTTGAGCTTGGGAGCGCTCTGGCTCAGGAACGACACCATCGCCAAGAAAGAGTTCGGTCACGATGTGATTTTGGCCGTTGGCACCAGGTTGGTCACCTCCCAGTGGCTAGACGGCCAAAAGGTTGTCCAGATTGACATCGACCCCGAGGAGATAGGTCGAGGCTATGCGGACACTCTGCGCGTGGAAGGCGACGCCAAGTTGACCATGGAGAGTTTGCTCACAGCTCTTTCTGCCAAGACATCGTCCCGGGAAGACAACACCGCTGCGGTCAATGCCCAGAGGGCGCAGCGAGACAACGACATCATTAAGGTCGAGCCCCAAGGTGAATTGCTGGAGGCCGTTCGGAGAGCGGTGCCTGAAGACGGCATCCTGATTTCCGGTATGACCCAGCTTGGTTACTATAGCCGGGCCCATTTCCCGGTCTACGAACCGCGCACGTTCATAACCTCGTCCTACTCCGGAAACCTGGGCTACGCTTATCCCACGGCTTTGGGGGCCAAGGTGGCCCAGCCTGACAAGGCGGTGGTCTGCCTCTCTGGAGACGGCGGCTTCATGTTCAACTCCCAGGAGATGTCTACCGCTGTTGCCCACAACATCAACGTGGTAGTGGTAATCTTCAACGACAACGCCTACGGCAATGTGAAACGTGACCAGATGAACCAGTTCAGCGGCCGTACGATCGGCGTTGAGTTGCACAACCCCGACTTCGTGAAGCTGGCCGAGGCCTACGGAGCTGTGGGCTTTGTCGCCAACGGCCCCACAGAGCTGGAAGAAACCCTGAAAAAAGCGCTGACTCTGGACGCTCCGGTGTTGATTGAAGTGCCGGTTGGACCCATGCCGTCGCCTTTCTTCAAGAGTCCCTAGGGTAAATCGGGCTTGGGCCTGCTTGACATGAAAATCGGCAGGCTCTAGCCTTCTGGTAGATTCCTAGCCTTGGTTAGGCTAGCTGAAGGTGATTCATGACCACCACTGAAAATTCGAAATTTGTTGTCCTTGATCCCACTGCGGCACCCAGAAAGATGGTCCAGGCCATGGCGCCGGTGCTGGAAGGTTTGGGAGGGCGGTCAATCGGGTTCCTTTGGAACAGCAAGCCCAACGGCGGCCTGCTCTTTGAGCGGCTGGAGAAGCTACTCCGGGAGAAATACGAGATTGCTAACGTGGTCTACAAACGTAAGCCGACGGCATCTCTACCGGCCAAGCAAGAGGTGATTGATGAACTAGTTGGCTCGGTTCAAGCAGCGATTGTTGGTCTCGCGGATTGAGGCTCCTGCACCTCGTGGAGTATCCACGATGCAGTAGAACTGGAAAAACGGGGAGTCCGCACCGTGGTAGTTGGCACCGACCGCTTCAAGCGGCTGGGTGAGGTGGAACGACGTTCCCTGGGGATGCCGGAACTGACTATGGCCATTGCAGAGCACCCGCTGGGGGGCTTGCAGGCTAAGAAACTGCTCCAGAAGGCCGATGGCCTGCTTGATCAGGTGGTATATGGTCTCACCGAACAGCGTTAATCAGGCCTCGTAATTGGCATAGGCTATGATTACCACCTGGTCGGCGTTAAAGTGGAAGCATTCTGCGGATAGTCCTCGGTGCCTCCTGTAGTAGAAGGTGATGCTGTTGCCGCGGATCAATGTCGATATCAGCTCGAAATCAAAATTTGCTTTGCATTGAATTCCAATGCCTTGATGTAGTAGGCATCCACGGTCGATTTTCCGCTCAGAGCGCCCGATGGCTCATTGGCCAGATGGATGACCGCCGGCGTGCTCATTTCGAATGCGTCAGTGTAGTAGGAGAGGATTCAATCTGCTGCAAAACGCTCGGTAAACGATTCTTCAATCAATGGTTCTCCGTAAAATTCAATGAATATTGGTAGCTCGCCATCTGTATTCTAGTACCGTTGCAAAGAGCGGGTATCGATTATTGAGAGGCCTCCATTGCCAGACTTTCTCTCCGAACAACTGGAAGTCGACGACAATTTTGAAACGGTCCAGAAATTTTACCTGGAGCGTGGTTGGACCGACGGTTTACCCGTTGTCCCGCCCACACCGGAACGTGTGACCGCAATGTTGGCCGCAACGCCCTTGAAACCCCAGGACATTATTGGCGAGATTCCGCCCAATTGGGGTTCTGCCACTGTGGAGAAGCTGGCGGTGAACGCGGTGATGGCAGGCTGTAAGCCCGAGTACTTGCCGGTGATAGTAGCAGCCGTGGAAGCCATGTGCGATGAGGCATTCAATCTCTACGCCATCCAAGCCACCACCCACCCTTGCGCCCCTCTGATCATCGTCAACGGGCCGATCTGTGAGGAATTAGGGATCCATGGTGGCTCTGGTGCTTACGGCCCCGGTTGGCAGCCAAACGCTACCATCGGCCGCGCAGTCAGACTGGTGCAGTTGAACGTAGGTGGGGCCAACCCGGGTGTGGGGGACATGTCCACCCAGGGCGCACCGTCCAAGTACACTTACTGCGTGGCGGAGAATGAAGAGGCCAATCCGTGGGAACCCCTGAGTGTTGAGCGTGGATTCCGTCCCGACCAGAATACTGTCACCGTGTTGGCCGGCGAGCCGCCCCATAACATCAATGATCACTCGGGCAGTACCGCTGAGGACATCCTGACTATCGTCGCCGGAGCCATCTCCATCACCGGAGCCAACAACGCCTACACCGGGGGCGAGACTCTGCTGGCCCTTGGACCGGAGCACGCTGCCACCATCGCCGGAGACGGCCTCGGAAAAAAAGAGATCAGAGGGTGGCTCCACCGTAACGCCCGAATTCCCCTGGAGCGCTACACTGAAGAGACCATGCTGGAGCGGTTTCTCAAGATACCAGACGGCCCAGTGCCAATGGTGGTAGACCCCGAGCTGCTAACGATCATAGTCCTGGGCGGCCCAGGCAAGCATTCTTCCTGGGTGCCCACCTTCGGCGGTTCCACCCATTCTGTGACGAAGGAGATCCGGCGGGCTGGTTAATCTTTTATCAGGTCCTCGAACACATCTATATTGGTGTATGAATAGCAATGCCTAATTGATTCGGCGTAAATCTGTGTTCGAGTCAAGAAAAAGCTCCAGTTCTTGTATCAAGAACTGGAGCTTTTCAGATTGAGGTTCTAGAGTTAAGGTCTACAAGCCCATGGCGTAGCAGGCGCGGCGAGGGTCTGCGCCAGTGCTTAGGTTCCCGGTCTTGGGGTCTTTTACGGATACGGTGGCTCCAAGGCCACAGTTGGCGGAATGGGCCATCTTGTGACCTCGTGCCTCCAGAGCATCGATGGTGCTCTGGGAGAATCCGTCCTCCAACTCCAACACTCCCGGAAGATAGGTGTGGGGGAAGAACGAATTGGAGACGTTGGCGGTGGCGAATCGGGGCGCTTCAACGGCCAACTGAGGGTCCATTCCGAAGATCAGCGTGTTAAGTATCAGCTGCACGTTGGCTTGGGCCTGGTTATCGCCGCCGGGGCAGCCAATGGTCATCTCGGCTTTGCCGTCTTTGCGCGCCATGTAGTTGATCAGCGTGGTACGAGGGCGTTTGCCTGGCTCTACGACGTTGGGGTGGCCTTTTTCGCAGTTGAACATCTCAATGCGGGTGCTCAAAGCGCAGCCAAGCTCCGGGAAGAACACCGACTTCACGAACGCGCCGCCACTGATGGTACCGCAGACCATGTTGCCGTCGTTGTCGATTACCGAGACGTGGGTGGTTCCTTCGTGATTGTTGGAATCGTGGGCACCGTTCGGAGCAGCTGTCAGAACCGGTTCATTGGGAACAGCGCCAACGCCGTGGGAGTATTTCCAGGGGTCGCCGGGGGCTGCCTGCTCCAGGAGGGCGCGCTCCGGGTCGATCAGCCCTACACGCTCGGCGGCATACTCCTTGGAGAGCAGGCCGTCAATGGGAACCTCTGCATAAGTCGGGTCTGCGTAGTAGGCTTCACGGTCTCCGAATACCAGTTTCAGTGCTTCGGAAACGGTGTGAATATACTCGGGGCTGTTATGGCCCATGGCCTTGAGGTCGAAGTGCTCCAGTATGTTCAGAGTCTGTTGCACCATGGGTGCCTGGGTCCAGGTGTCGTGACCCAGGATCTCGTAGCCCTGGAAGGTGCTGGCGACAGGTTCGCCGAAGATGCTCGTGTAGTTGGCCAGGTCTTCCATGGTGAGAATCCCACCCACGCTTGCGGCGGAATCAACGATTGTCTTGGCCACCGAGCCCTTGTAGAAGACTTCTTTAGCTGCTTTCAAGCCAGCTTCTCGGTCGCCTTCAACTACCGCCGCAGACATGGCCTTCATCGTGTTGGCCAGTCCAGGCTGAAGCAGTGTCGTCCCAGGTTTGGGAACCTCTCGGTTCTCGTAAAAGACATCCCAACCACCTGGAGGGTAGTTGTCGAATTGCTTTCCGGTGTTTGCATTGTCCAGGCGGTTCAGCATGTATTCGTAGTGGGGTATGCCGTTCTCGGCGTAATCTATCGCCGGAGCCAGTACCTGAGCGATGGTCATGGTGCCGTAGCGTTCCAGCATGGAGATGTAGGCGTGGACGATGCCTGGCACGGTGAAAGACAGGTGCGCATCTTTGCCTGGGCCGGTGGGGATACGCTCAAAGCCCTTGGATTTATAGAAATCTGCCGTGGCCAGGCCAGGGGCTGTGCCCTGTCCGCTGAGCGAGAGCATCTCATCGCTTCCTGCGTCGTAGAGCATGAAAACACCCTCTGCGGCGAGGGAATACGATGCGATTGGCTCGATGACCGCGGCGGCAAAACCGGCGGCGACCATGGCGTCAAAAGCGTTTCCGCCGTTCAGAAGCATCTTCATTCCGGCCATGGATGTGAGGTAGTGACCGCTGGAGATGACACCCTTGGTTGACCGGACAACCGGGCGCCCGGTATCGGGCAGTTTGTAATCGCCTTGTTCCAATTCGTGGAGCGCCTCTGCTTTGACCATGGTTGACTCCTAGTAATTATCCTAAGTTGGGGTTCAGCTTATCACTGTGCCGTCAGTGAACCAAGTGGCCTGGATCAAGAGCAGGTGATTCTAAGTGGGACCTGATGATTAGGGGTACCGGGCTCACTCTGATTCATTTATGATTGCGTCCTGCCCCAAGGACTATCAATTCATCGGCATGAGGAGCATCTATGAAGTTCGCTAGATTCGAGATCAACGGTTGGCAAAGTTTTGGCGCGGTTGAAGGTGACCAACTCAGAGTGATCCAGGGTGACATCTTCGGCAGCCATCATTTCACCGACGCGCGCTACCCGATCAACAATGTCAAAATCCTACCGCCCACGATGCCCAAGAGTTTCTGGGCTGTGGGACTTAATTACGCAGACCACGTCGCCCATCAGGTGGAGAACCTGGACGCCGGGTTCTTGAGCGAGGCGCAGGTGTTCAGGCCGTGGCAGAAGGGTGTCAGCTGTATCATCGGCCAAGACGAGACGATCGTCCTGCCCAAAGAGTCAGACTACGTCCATTACGAGGGTGAACTGGTCATCGTGATTGGGAAGCCAGCTAGAAGGGTCACGCCTGAAGAGGCGCCCAACTTCATCATGGGGTACACCTGCGCCAACGATGTCAGCAGCGAGGGCTCCTGGCATGATGACCCCTCCAACTGGCGAAAGAAGACCAGCGATACCTTTGGCCCAGTGGGCCCGTATATCGAAACCGACCTCGATCCACAGGGAGTTGAGATCATCACCAGGGTCAACGGCAAGGAAACCGACCGAGGCAGCACCTCTGGAATGACCTTCAACTGCTACGAGACCGTCAGTAGGATTAGCGAGTTCGTCACCCTGCATCCAGGAGATTTGATTCTGACCGGTGCTCCTGGCGCGGTTGAAGGGATGAAAGATGGAGACGTTGTAGAGGTGGAGATACCTGAGATCGGGGTACTCCGCAACAATGTGATTGCTGAGTAATCCCCGAGGCTAAACCTTCCAAAGATGTTCGGAATGATATTTAACGGCCAAAAAGAAAAGGCCGGAGTTCAGAACTCCAGGCTTTTTTGTGCCTGCTGCGAATGTCTAACCGGTGACCTTAGCCCGTTCCGCTACTGTGGCGATCTTGAAGATGGTCCAATGGCGAAGCTGGACTAATTCGGCACCATCTTTATTCGTTAGTAGGACATCATACTTGGCGAAATGGTGGGCTTTTCTCTCGTAGGCCTCCAACAGGTGCGCGCCTCCGATCACTGTGGAGCCGACAGGTATCTTGTTGTAGTGCTGCACCCGGCTTCTTGTGTGCATGGAGCTTGGGATGGCGAAATTGTGCCGAAGTAGCTTCTCGGCCCAGGCGGCGGACCAGGAAGGATGGGCAACGGCGTCTCCGCCGACAAACAATGGGTTATCGGTATGTTGTTTCTTGGCGATAAACTCCCTTAATTCCTGCTCGGAGAAATGAAGCTCCGCTGCCGACCAATCTTTTCCGGTCTGCGCGGTCTCCAGGGTCAGTGGTCCTTTGGATTCAGACTCTGGCGTTGGAGTAATGTTTCCCGGCCGGACGAGTTCTTGGTGCCAGGCGGCTTTTCCGAGTCCAATCGAGCCAGACACGCAGACTTTGTCATCCTGGTTAATCATTTCCACAGTCCAAGACGCTACTGGCGATTCATCATCCATCACTGCTCTGATGGTTAGCGTGTCTCTGGGGAAAGTAGGATGTCGGAATGAATACTCGGCCCAGCCTTGTCCCAGCCAACCCTCGCCTAAGGCCTCTAGGATCGTCTCCGTGGCCCAGCCCCAAACGGTGACTCCACCCACAAGGGGGCCATCGAACCCGTAAGCCTTTGCGACCTCCGTCGAGTGGATTGGGTTTGTGATATCGGGACTGTCGTCGTTATCTAGATAGGCAACGACCTTGTTCTCAATCGTGGTTGGCATCTTGGGATCTCCCTATAGTGATGTTGAAGCTCAGCCATTGGGGAGCGATGGGCGATCTTCCAATGGCACATTTATGGAAATGCGAAGGCCATCTCCCAACTCTCGGGTGATGTGCCCATGTTCGGTGGTGTCCTGGGCGATCAAGATATCTCCCGGGTGGAGCTGCGGCCGTGCCATCGACCACTTCGATCTCCGAGATACCCTCCATGTGCATCACGTACTGAAGGCGAGAGGCGTTGTTGTAGTCGCCAAATGAAGGTGAAGGGCTGCTGTTCAGTCTTGTAGGGCCTTCTCCGATGTGTTTGATGACCTCTGCGAACTGTTTCCGTGGCTATGTCAGCAAGACGTGACTCTCTGTCGAGGCCTGGATAGACCGTTAACATCTGTACCATCAGAATCTCCTTTCCAGCTGCTTGTTTTCTTAGTTGGTTGAATCAGCTGTTTCGCTCAGTCCGAAGACCTTCAGGGCGAAGGCATATTCCAGGGCAACCTCTTTCAGCCGGTCAAACCGGCCCGATGCCCCGCCGTGCCCCGAATCCATGTGGATCTTCAACAACAGCAGGTTGTCGTCGGTCTTTGAGTCCCGCAAGCTAGCGCACCATTTAGCAGGTTCCCAATATGTCACCCTGGGATCGCTGATGCCGCCGGTGATTAGCATATGGGGGTAATCTTGAGCCTGCACGTTGTCGTAGGGCGAGTATGTCTTGATGTAGTCGTAGTAATCCTTCACCTGGGGGTTGCCCCACTCGTTGTACTCCATGGTGGTTAGAGGGAGGGTGTCATCGAGCATGGTGTTCAGGACGTCAACGAATGGGACGTCGGCGACAACCGCCTTGAACAGGTCTGGACGTAGGTTGACCACGGCGCCAATCAGCATGCCACCGGCGCTGCCGCCCGAAGCTATGATCCGGCCTTTTTCAGTGTAGTTTTGGTTGACCAAATATTCGCCGCAGGCGATGAAATCGGTGAAGGTGTTGCGCTTTTTGAGAAGTTTGCCGTCCTCGTACCAGTCCCATCCCAGGTCCATTCCGCCTCGGACGTGGGCTACGGCAAAGATGAACCCCCGGTCCACCAGGCTCAGTCGGGCTGAACCAAAATTTGAATCGACCACTATCCCGTAAGAGCCGTAGCCGTAGAGATAGAGGGGTGCTGACCCGTCTATGGGAGTTTCTTTGGCATAGACCAAGGATATGGGGATAAGGGTGCCGTCCTCTGCGGGCGCGAACACCCTTTTGGTTTCATATCTATCCGGAGAGAAATCACCCAGGACTTCGGTCTGCTTTCTAAACTCACGCTCATGGGTCCCAATGTTGTAGTCGTAGGTCGTCGAAGGAGTGGTCATCGAGGTGTAGGAATACCTCAGCGTGTCTGTCACCCATTCCCGGCCTTCGATCAGCCCTACGTAATAGTCTTCTTCATCGAAGGTTAGGTCAAAAGAGTCGCCGGTGGCGTGTTTGATGACCCGAAGTTGCGGCAGACCGTTATAGCGCAGTGAGAGGATCAGGTAATCCTGAACCACGGTGATACCCTCGATGGGACGGCCCAGCTCGTGGGGCACCAAGTCTTGCCAATTGGCTGAATCAGGAATGGAGATGGGCGTTTCCGAGACTCGGAAGTCTTTTTTGCCATCACCGTTATTGCGGATCAGGAACCGATCACCGTGGTCGGCTACATCGTACTCGAGACCCTCACGACGCGGTTCG
>CAYVIG010000034.1:4183-6472 GCA_964451445.1 uncultured Dehalococcoidia bacterium | reverse complement strand
CAGGGCGCTTCCCGGGTCGTTGGCGTCTTGGAACCGCCATTCAGACATGTTGTTGCCCGAGGCCCCGATGTAGATAAAGCGCTTACTGGAGGACTTGAAGACCGCAACGAAGAAACGCTCATCCATCTCTTCGTAGACCAATTCATCCTGTGAAGGGTCGTCACCGAGGCGGTGTTTAAAAACCTTGATCGGACGGTGGTTCTCGTCCAGTACATCATAGAACAACGTCTGGTTGTCGTTGACCCATTCCAGGGAGTAGTAGGAACCGGGAATAATATCTGTCAGCAGTTCCCCGGTCTCCAGATTCTTGATGTAGATCGTGTAGATCTCCGAACCGTCGGAGTCCATTGAATAGGCCAATAACTTGTGGTCGGGGCTGTACTCCAAGCTGCCCACGCGGCAATAATCCAGGTCCTTGGCCAGTTCGTTTACGTTTAGAAGCACTTCTTCATGGGCATCCAGAGATAGGTGTTTGCGTCCGAAAATAGGGTATTGATTCCCCTCTTCGAAGCGGGTGTAGTAGTAATAATCACCGTCCTTCTGGGGAACGGTGGAATCGTCCTCTTTTATCCGGCTTCGCATCTCCTGGAATAGTTTCTCCTGAAGCTCGCTCTCCGGCTCCATGATTGCTTCGCTATAAGCGTTTTCGGCCTTGAGATACTCAATGGTTTGAGGGTCGTCTATATTGCGGAGCCAGAACCACGGGTCGCTCCTGGTATCACCGTGATTCGAGAATTCCTGTGGTCTTTTTGGTGCGGACGGCTCTTGATCAATCATTCACTTCACCAATCTCAGATAGTGCATTCTCTTAGGAATCGACGGCAGGCGCAACGGTCACATCCAGTTTGCCGAATCGAGTTTTCAAACTAGGACTAATAAAGCCTCCAAGCGAGGGGGCTTTCTGTGTTTGGGCTGCCGAGATTCCGATTGTGATAAAACGGTCTGGGCGAGTGCGCTCTGGCTATTCATCACGGTCATGAAAATGGTTATCGATCAGCGTGAGGATTTCTTCTAGCGGAGGTCCTTCACTGTAGCCCTTTTGATTAAACACGGAGTCTACCAGTTCATACATGGCGGCAGCTCCCTGAAAAGTGTCTTGGGTCAGCCCGATTCCTTCCATAGCGAGAGCGATTTCTTTCATTTCACTTACCCACCTTCCAGCCCGGTGTGGAACGGTGGGAAGATTGCCTTCCATGCGGACCCACAATTCAGGATGGCTTGATGACCATTCGCTTCGCAGCGCATCGAGAACACCAAGGGATTGCGCGGTGATGATGGTGTGAAGCCAAAGGGCAGTGGTACCTTTTGTTTGCGACGCGTAGCACATTTTAATGGCTGATGCTGTCCCAATCTTGTCTCCCAAGTCGCGGAATTCCATATTATGCCCGTGTAGTTCCAGTACTTCAGACCTGTCAGGACCTGAGATGTAGACGCGGGTTAAACCCCTTCTCTCAGGCGGAGATCCTATAATCCCGCCATCTACAAAGCGCACTCCTGCTCCGGCAATGACCTCCGATACCTTTTGGGCCGTTTGGGGGGAGATCGCGTTGCAATCTACGTATATCAGTCGCGGCTTTGCTGATTTGATCTGCCTTGCTACCTGTTGGGCAACTGTAAGAGCCGATTCAGGGGGCACGATAGATATCAGGCAATCTGTTTGGCTGAGGAGTGACGCCATATCCGGGGTGTCTTGGAACCCTGATTTTAGTGCCAATTCTTTCGTCAGTGAGCTTCTTCCTTGTAGGCACGTAAGAACTTGATATCCGTCTTGTACAAGTACTTTTCCGATGCCACTACCCATGTCTCCCGGGCTGATAATCGCAATGGTCTTGATGGCCACAGAATTACTCCTCAGCTTGAATTGCTGTCCAACTCGATCTTTACAGGACTTTCGCGAATAATACATCACTCTGATAGCAGTGCATCATTGCTGCCAAAGAATCGTTTCGGTTTAACGGGCGGGCAAAAAGGGTCAAGAACATGAGTTGAACGCCATCTGATGCGCGTTCCGGCGAGCCCTAGCGGTAGAAACGATCTGGTTCCGGTATCCCGAGAATCCCCCATCGTAGGCTAATTCGAATAAACTATGGACTGGCCACAAATTAACCTAGATAGAATAGAGAATGAAATGACTCAACCTATGACAAACTCCAGTACGTCAAATCCAGATGCCAATCTTGACTTCGATGCAATCGTGGTCGGAGCGGGCGTGGCAGGCTTATATCAGCTCTATAAATTGCGAAACATGGGAATGAGGGTACGGGTGTTTGAGGCGGGTACAGGGGTTGG
>CAYVIG010000034.1:0-4173 GCA_964451445.1 uncultured Dehalococcoidia bacterium | reverse complement strand
TTCGGGGATATACCAACTTTACCCTTTAAAGGAGATGGGCCTACGGGTGCGCGTATTAGAAGCTGGGGCTGGAGTCGGTGGCACATGGTATTGGAACCGTTATCCGGGTGCTCGGTTTGATTCGGAAAGTTATTCGTACGGATATTCTTTTTCCCAGGAACTTCTCGACGAATGGGATTGGTCTGAACATTTTGCTTCACAACCTGAGATTCTTCGTTACCTTCAACATGTTGCAGACAAGTTCGACTTGGTCAAAGACATCCAATTTTCTAGTGAAGTTCAGGCAGCGGTCTATGACGATGATACTTGGAGCTGGGAGATCCGGTTGCAAGACGGCAGCCGGTTCAGAAGTAGGTTCCTGATCACAGGGATCGGCCTGCTGTCCCAACCGACACTACCCAGGATTCCAGGGATAGATTCTTTCAAAGGTCAGGCGTTTCACACATCCCGATGGCCTCGTGAACCTGTGGGCTACGTTGGGAAACGAGTTGCGGTAATCGGAACCGGAGCTACCGGCGTTCAGACGGTTCAAGAGGTCTGTAAAGATGCCGGCCGTCTGACGGTGTTCCAACGTCGGCCGAATTGGTGCGCTCCCCTACACAACGCAAAGATCGAGCCCAATGAGATGAAAGATATACGGGCTAATTACGAAGAGATATTTGAGACTTGTAACCAAACGGCGGCAGGGTTTCTACACACAGCCGACCCAAGGTCCACCTTTGAGGTTTCGGAAGAAGAGCGATATGAGTTTTGGGAGAACCTATACGCGAGCAAAGGCTTTGGCATATGGCAAGGAAATTTCAAAGATGTCTTAGTTGATCCCAAGGCAAACGCAGCGATGTCGGAGTTCGTTGCGGACAAGATTCGGCAGCGAGTAGATGACCCTGAGACTGCGGAGAAACTGATTCCCAAAGATCATGGATTTGGTACGAGGCGAGTGCCTCTGGAAACCAGGTATTACGAATCCTACAATCGGGAGAATGTCGAATTGATAGATATCACTGCGACGCCGATCGAAAAGATTACTCCCAGTGGGATAGTTACGTCCGATAGAGAATTTGAGTTCGATCTCATAATCTACGCCACCGGGTTCGACGCCATACTGGGTAGTTATAACAAGATAGACATCCAGGGCGTTGATGGTCGCAGATTGAAGGACCAATGGAACGAGGAGTTATCGACGTTTCTTGGGATTCAAATCAATAACTTCCCGAACCTGTTCATGATCCTTGGCCCGCACGCACTCTTGGGTAACAACCCGCGGAGTATCGAATTCAACGTTGAATGGATAGCAGACTTGCTAGAACATATGAAGGCACAAAATCTGTCTCGAGCCGAGGCTACGCCTGATGCAGTCGCCAGTTGGTATCAGCACGTGTTGGAACAGGGAGAAGGGCTCCTGATCAATCAAATAGACTCCTGGATGACGGGCGTAAACAGCAATCTGGAAGGCAGGAATAAGAGAATCGTCGCCCGCTACAGCGGTACTCAATCTACTTTTCGCAAGCGCTGCAATGAAGTTGTTGAAAGCGGATACGCAGAACTAAATCTGATGTAAACGGTAGACTTCAAACTCGTCAACGTGACATCTGTGATTCACTGATGTCCATTAATCGTAGGCGAGATGATCCTGGACTCTGACATAAACGAGGAAACGGCGACAAAAGGATATTCATATGACTGGCAATGAAATTTGCTACCTAACAGCCAGGGAAATCAGGGATAAGATCCGCAACCGCGACCTATCGGTGGTTGAAGTTATGGAAGCACACCTTGCCCAAATCGAGGAGGTGAACCCGACCGTAAATGCGATCGTCACGCTTCACCCCGACCAAGCATTAGAAGGTGCCAAAGCCGCGGACGCAGCAATTTCCAAGGGAGAATCTTTGGGTCCACTCCACGGGCTCCCCACGGCAGTGAAGGACCTGACATTAACCAAGGGAATCAGAACCACATTCGGGTCTCCGATCTACAAAGATAACGTCCCGGACAAGGACGCGATCATAGTCGAGCGAATCAAAAGGGCCGGCGGAATAATAATCGGCAAAACGAACACTCCTGAGTTTGGCGCCGGATCAAACACATTCAACCCCGTATTCGGCGCAACACTTAATCCTTATGACACTTTCAAGACATGCGGTGGCAGTAGCGGTGGGGCAGGAGTCTCACTGGCTTGCCGGATGCTGCCCATAGCTGATGGAACCGACTTGGGTGGGTCGCTAAGAAACCCCGCCAATTTCAACAATGTAGTAGGGCTGCGGCCTTCTCCTGGCCGGGTGCCAGGGGTATCGCCTCTGGGATGGAGCACTCTCGCAGTGGCAGGGCCTATGGCGCGTACAGTAGGAGATTTGGCCCTCCATCTGAGCGCTATCTCAGGGCCGGATAACCGATCTCCTATTGCCATCGAGCAGCCAGGAGAGGGTTTCGCTGCGCCATTGGATCGAGATTTCGAGGGAGTCCGTATCGCGTATATGCCCGACCTTGATGGCCTTCCCGTCGATCCGAGGGTTGCCTTTGTAATCAAAAGCTGCGTCGGGGTTTTGGAATCTCTGGGTTGTATTGTAGAAGAGACGACCCCTGATTTCAGCGACGCAGACGAAGTGTTCAAGACCCTCCGAGCTTGGGGGACGGCATCCCAAAGGTCGGAGTTGCTGGAACAACACCGGGATTTGATCAAAGGTACGATAATTGGCGAGATTGAGGCGGGACTCAAGCTGACAGCGAGGGATGTTGGTAGAGCCGAGAAGATGCGAACGGCGTATTTCGACCGGGTAAATTCTTTCATGAATACCTATGAATTCATGGTTATGCCCGTGAACCAGGTCCCTCCTTTTGATGCGACGACCGAGTACCCAACCGAGATAAATGGAGTCCGGATGGAGTCGTATATCGATTGGATGAAATCGTGCTACTACATCAGTTCGCTTGGACATCCAGCTGCATCAGTGCCGTGTGGGTTTACCCCCGAAGGACTTCCAGTTGGCCTGCAGATAGTTGGGCGTCACCACGATGACTTCAGTGTGCTTCAGTTGGCCAATGCATTCGAGAAGGCGACCATGTTTGGAGACCGGCTGCCCGGGGTTTTAGGAAAATAGCTGCGCTCACCTTGGTCACGCGACTGGTATCGATTATCACCGCGTTGTGACCTCATGATCCTTCTGGAGATACACACGGAACTTTCAAATTAGGTCAATCATTAAACCCCGATCCAGAACTCACCATAAACCCACGCACAGACGCAGATAGGTTTCAATACAAATTGTTGTTCTTGTTGTTGGTGGTGGTGGTAATTGGCGGAGATTTCTTATCCATCATGAACGCTGAAGACATGCCTGAAGGTTCGTCCAATAATGATGAACCCCGGACCAATAATCGAGTTGGAAGCGGAATTAACAATTTTGGACGCACCACAGAACAGTTTGAATTTCAAATTACCCGAGGCAGCCTGTTAGCTTAAAGGATGTTATGAATGCACTAGATGTGATATCTGAATGCCTTATTTCTGTGCACGTTAGACTTACCTCGACATGTAAAGATTTAACAGAAGAACAACTTAATTGGCGTCCAGCTCCAACTGCAAACAATATCGGTTTCATACTGTGGCACATGAGCCGCCATCAAGATAGCCAAATAACAAAAGCAACTAAAGGCCAACACGATATGTGGATCACTGACAAATGGTTTCACGAATTTTCTCAGAGTCCGAATGCGCCAGATCCTGGAGATCGAATGGGATTGAGAGCATTGCCGATACCTTCTCTTGACGTCCTGCTCGGGTATTCTAAAGCAGTGCATAATCGCAATATTGAATATGTATATGATTTGCATTCCGATGAGTTAGACCAACCCATTAGTTTGGACAGGCCCATATTTACATTAGGCAATTGCCTGCGTCATTTAATTACGCATCAAAACAATCATCATGGTCAAATTGACTATATTAGAGGACTACAGGACGAGACTTGGGATCTTCCGACTGGCACCGGAGTCATAGTAAATTGATGACAGAATGTACGCGCGGAATCCTATGAGGATGATTTCCTACTGACTCTTAATCAGTAGGTTCTCGGTTCGATCCCGAGGCTGGCCACCACGAAATTAGGCAGCAAAAACCCCCTGCCAAACTGGCAGGGGGTTTTTGCTGTGACCTAGAAATAGGAACCGATGCTGAGT
>CAYVIG010000033.1:0-16254 GCA_964451445.1 uncultured Dehalococcoidia bacterium | reverse complement strand
TATAGAGCGTTTGTGGTTTAATCCAGTTCTAAGTAATAGGTGTAGTATCTAGGGATTCATTCTTTCGGCGACTTTAGCCGATCACCACTTCCTACTACTTTTGGGAACAACTTACTATGCTGTGCATTGATGAAAGACTTGATAATTAGTAGAATTCGATAGTTTGATAATGAATCATCTTCAAAGACAACAAAACCATCCAGCCAAATCTGAACAATCTGTTGAGGTTCCTTTGAACCGTTCTCTCTTTTCGATCCCCATTGTTAAGTCCTCAGTCAGATTCTTCGTCATCCTGGTGGCTCTGGCAGCTATCATCGGTTGCGGTGACGGTATCACCGGTCGGGTCGGTGGTATCGGAGAGGGTGAAAACTGGATCGCTTTCACATCGGAACGGGACGGTAATCCCGAGATCTACATCATGAGATCCAACGGCTCGGAGCAGACTCGCCTCACCGAAAACGATGTAGCTGACACCTACCCAGCTTTGTCTCCGGACGGCTCAAAGATCGCCTTTGTGCGAGCAAGTTCCGATACTGACGTCGCTGGTACCGACATATACATCATGGACGCCGATAGCTCAGAACTTACTCGACTTACAGAAAACCATAAGTTCGACTCCCACCCATCATGGTCTCCGGACGGGTCTAAGATTGCCTTCTCTTCTGGCGACAGTAGTAACCTTGATATCTATGTCGTGAACTCCGATGGCTCAGAACCGACTCGTCTTACCGATAACCCTACTATGAACCTACGCCCGTCATGGTCTCCAGATGGGTCTCAGATAGCCTTCTCCTCAAACAGAGACGGAAACTACGAAATTTACGTCATGAGTTCTGATGGATCAGAACAAACACGGCTTACTGAAAACAATACAGCTGATTCCTACCCATCTTGGTCTCCAGATGGGTCAAAGATCGCCTTTGACTCAGGCAGTGACACGATTATTCGCGGAAGTTGGGAATCCGGTTACATCAACATCTACGTCATGAACGCCGATGGCTCCGAACAGACCCGCCTTACTTCTGACGATTCGGCTGACTACTACCCATCGTGGTCACCAGACGGCTCTCAGATTGCCTTCTCCTCGAGCAGGGACGGCAACTACGAAATTTACGTCATGAACGCCGATGGGTCTGGACAGACGAATGAAAGTGACCACGATGCGGGTGACTACACATCATCATGGTCTCAAGTCTCATCTTCGACCCCTGACCCGGTTGGAGAACCAACTCCAACGCCCGCACCTCCAACCCCAACGCCAGCGCCAACGCCGGCGCCCCCATCCTCTAATTCATGCGATGCGACTCCACCTGGTGCCGCACCGGTATTGAACTCGATCGCGAGCAGCACTGGATACCCTCGCCAGATGTTAGCCGTGAATGGTGATACTACTGGAGCGAACGTTATATGGGACGCCGGTGTAGTGAACGGTAATGAAATCACTATAAACACTGGCCAAGGCGGTACAAGATATTTTCAGATACCTGCAAGTGCCAGGCCCGGAGTACACCCGGTAGCTTTACGGAGCGAAGTCGGGACATCTAATATCGTCTGTGTGACCGTGCAAGCGTCTTCCGGTGACTTCCCGGCACCACGGATTGAAGATATTGGCCTGAACGGAAGAGATGGTTCCGATATAGCAATCACTATCTCAGCCGCTAACATGGATTCAGACGCTCAGCTAACGGTCAACGGGACGGAGATATCGGCCAGATATCTTTCAAGCGCACTACCGATCGCGTATCTGATAGACCGTACCCCGGCTACTTTCGGGTATCCCGTATATCACTACGCGCTTATGAGAGGTATAGTTTCGAACCCGACCATAGGGTCTGTCTTGGAAGTAGTGATCACTAATAACGACGGCCAATCCGATAGCAAGAGCTATCCCCTGCCTGCGCGATGGGAAGACCTTGATAGTGACGGCGATGGGCTATTAGATTCTTGGGAAGACGATGCCTATACCGCAGATAATGGCGAAACCGTCAATCTAGCAGCCATGGGGACCGCTAAATACAAGAAAGACATACTACTTGAAGCTGACTGGTCACGTGATGCCGCACCAGGCACGGCAAATTATGACAGTGGGCTATGGCCGTTTTTGTCCGGTGTTTTTGAAAGCGCACCAGTATTGAATCCGGATGGGACCTCAGGGGTCAATCTGATCATAGATCACGGTCAGGGCGGCGAATTCACCGAAGGCGGCGATGTAGTAACACCTAATCATACCTACATGGCTATGGGCAACGGTTGCGGTGGCGTTTCTGGCTGTGTGAATATGAATGACTATAGGGACGATTACAATGGACGCCCCGGATTTTATAACAGCTCAAGAAAAGGACTTTTCCACTATACGATTTTAGCCAACCGGCACGTAAGAGGAGCTGGAGGACAGGCCGAATTCCCGAATGGCAACTTATCGGGAGATGATATGTTTTGTGCTCAGCCGTGGACAAGCAATATCAGCATGGGCGAGTGTTTAGCTCATGAGATGGGGCATAATATCGGGCTTGCGCACGGTGGTCTGACACCGCATGATGTATTTGACCATACCAACGGTAAAATCAATTTCAACTCGATAATGAACTACCGGTATTCATATGGGGGAACGCCAACAGACTGCGTGCCAAATAGCAGATCTGGTGGACCGGTCACATTCAGCCAGGGGATGTTAAACCCGATTGCGGAAGCATCTATAGATGAAAATAAAGGCATTTGCGACGATTTCGCATTAGACTTTAATGGTGATGGCCAACATGAGGTCATAGCGCACGATATCCTCCGGGAATATAGCGTGCGAGTGCAAGAGTACGGAAGTAACTCAGCGGGCAGTGAGCGAAATCCAAACGGAACAATCGGAACGTCCAGAGACTACGACCAATGGGGTAATATGATCTTAGACTTTAGGTCTTGCTGGGACGATACTAAAGGGCTAGTTCGGAGACCTGAATGCGGACCATAAAAAAACTCCTACTGTTAACCATTCTAATGTCCACAATCTTCGGGTGCGGCCAGCAAGCAACACCCGAAGAATCTGTTGCCGCACCTGTCATACCACAAATTGAGACTAGACCGACCCAAATATCTATAACTCCGACACCCATCGACCATCCATTGGTCACGGAGCACACGCCAGCACCAATAAATCAACCATTAGTTGAGGCAACGAAAATCCCTCCCAGCACTTATGTTCCAAAACTAATAGATGACGACGTCCCTGAACTTATCGCTTCGGTGAACGATGTGATGTTTGACGGGGTACTTGACGGCGAAGGTCTCGTGACAACCGGAGAATCAACGATCTCGGCCTTTATTGATGGCAAGGATTTTGTCCTCATAGCATATCGAATGCCTTCTCTGATGACAGAACTGCGTGAAGGATCATTCAGGGGTCGGTTATCTCTCAACCATTCTCACAATATTGCGGGAACTCACAAGGAAACAAAGATTTATGAAAATGGAACCGTGTTTCTCGCTCATACAAACGATTTTTCGGAAGAGCCGCTCAGCAGCGTAAATATAAATAGCGATTTAACCTTAGTCCAATCCGCAGTACAGAATGATACTGATCAAATGATGGTCTCTGCACCTGTTACGGTGAAGGTTGCGAACCAACTAGAAATGCCAATCACTTTAGGCGTTCCTATTACAATTAATACTGCAGACGGGCCATTCGAGATCTATCTCGAATCGAGCTACTTGTATACCTCAGATCAACCTGGTAGCGATGCCCTAACGGGATACAAAATGGAGGTATGGATTCAAAAGGTAAAGCCGTAATCAGCCTTCTAGCAGTAATCCTTTTGTTTAAGTTCTGATTCGCATCTAGGTCTTGACTCAACCCAATCTCAAGCTCTAACTCAGTCCGGGTTGTGAATCTAACACTTCATCTGTCGCTTCCAAAAACCACTCATACTTCGAACCGTTTACTCGCCGCATTAGAGAACCACGATACTAAGCCGCCCACATCAACCAGTATTAGTTATTAGATATGGATAAAATACTTATCGCAGGACTACTTACTATTGCTGGAATAGTCGCCTCGCTATTTCTGTTTGATGGTCTACGTGAATCGGTTGATAAAGCTGCGGAAACTAATCAGCAAACCCAAATACAATCAGGCATAGCAGCTCAGACCAAACTCGAGATAATAAGTGCCCGCAATGGAAACAATGGCACGGTTCTAGACATATGGATCAAGAACACCGGCACTGTTGGCATAGATCCGGTAGCGATACCTGACCTCGAATTATTCTTGATAAATGTGGAAGGAACATGGGGGGAGTATTTAGATTATTCGCCTTCCGGACCTATTGCGGGTGCTGACACATGGTCAGACGTGGCATTCGCAGACCCAATTTGGGCACCCGGAAAAACCCTTAGAATCCGGGCCTCGTTGGGCGCCAATCCAATCTTGGCCACTAGTTATCGAATTTCGATAAATGGCAGCAACAATATAACTGCCGATTACCGATTCACGGGAGATCCTAGCGCCGTAGCGCCGTAGCGCTTTAGTGAACGTTTATGGATAAAGTGCTCATCACAGGTCTTTTAGTAACTGCCAGCGTTATAACCGTAATGATACTGTTCGGGGTTTTTCGTACATCTATCCAAGAATCAGCCGGCTCAGCAACCGGATTACAAGACCAAGCATCATTACAAGCAGAAACAGGTATCACGATAATGGAAATAATCGCTGTCGATAACGGCACAGTATTCGACATATGGGCAAGAAATACCGGGTCTATCGAAATACAACCGATAGAAAATCTAATATTTGAGATATCTGATCTAAATGGGACCAGACATGATTACATTGAATACTCGAGCGCGAATCCACTAACCTCGACACAACATACCTGGCAGGTGGTTGGAAGCGACCGCAGATGGAGGCCAGGTGAAACCCTTCAAGCAAGAGCTAAACTAATACTTGCCCCCGTGGCATCTCGCGATTACATCTTGTCTATAAACATGGCAGGCGATAATTACGCCAGTCATATTTTCAACGCTCCCTAAAGCTTACCTTCAACATCGTAGCCCTGATTCTCGCAATAGAATCACTATGTAGCCGGCCTGCTGTTTCTGACATCCCTACGCCCGTTTCGTGACCATGTACGGTGATTGAACCATCAGGCGCTGCCTTTCGTGTAGCCGTAATCGGAGATCAGATTTTTGATGACGGCATGACCTTAAACATCTTGAAGTATCCATCACAGCATATCAATCGTATATAATCACGCTATTCGGAGAGAACGTTTTTATTAAAAACTCAACCTAAGGCATACAATCATTTAGGCCAAGACGCTTCTGCGATTTGGCGTGATATTGTAATAACCCTGACCTGTTTCAAAACCCACTGATTGATAATGTGCTTGAGTGATGGACCTGACAGCATATTGTCATCCCACCTTCTGAGATATGATTTGATAACTAGCTAAATTTATCTAGAAGCCCTGACCAGTAAGGATTAATTGAAAGGCAGCGTTTAGAAAGGTTTTATGTGGAACGATCCGATATTGCAAAGGTGATGCCCTCCGGTAAGACATTAGGGTGTTAGACACAATATGGAAGACAAAATAGAACGATTACCATTGGCTGTAAGTCAAGCGTTGGCTTCTTTAGATCCAACGATAGCTGATCGACCACAGGGGTTCGAATTCACAGAATTCTCGGATGACGAACTAGTTTCAATTTTTTCGATTGCCCGGATACAGGAACTCGCCGAATCAGATATTCTGATATCTAATCAAGAAACTACTTCTGATCTCTATTTCATATTGAAAGGCCAATTAAGCATCGAAATAGCCGTTCCTAATGCGGACATTAAAAAATTCTTGCTTTCTCCTGGGACGGTGGTTGGCGAACAATCGTTCTTAGATGGAGAACCACGAAGCGCAAAGGTAACCGCTGAAACGCCTTGTTTGGTAGCGAGTTTGAACGCAGATTCTTTCACAGAGCTGACTCACAAACAACCAGCAGTAGCATTGCGCATAATTCGCCAATTGTCTCGTGTACTAAGCCGACGATTACGAAGACTCGACTTATTTGATGCAACCGAATTAGCCAGGGAAGCAGAACGAAAACGTCTCGCCGAAGAATTACATGATGAAACGATGGCGGACCTAACAGGCATAACCATGGAACTAGGATTATTAAAGTTTCATCAAGGGTTAGACAATGGGATCTTAGAAGATATAGATTCGGTTACAACAAAACTTAAAGATACTAACTCGCGTCTCCGGCAAATTGTAAGAGGAATACATCCGGCAGAGTTGGTGAATTCCGGTCTCGTTACCGCGTTAAGGTCTCATCTAGAGGACTTGGGAAATCAATCAATCGTAAATCCAACGGAATTAAAGATTAGCCTGCGGTCGGAAGGGTTCGGAGACCAGCGGTTACCTCTAAATATAGAAACAAACATTTACAGAGTGGTACAACAGGCGATTTCCAACGCTATCCAGCATGCTGGTGCATCTACGATTCAAGTATCTGTCGTATGGACTCGCCTAGAATGTAGATTTACGGTGGAGGACGATGGGCGCGGAATCGGAGACATAGACCCACGGGATGTTGTTAAGGGTGGCCACTTTGGTCTCGGAAATATGAGAGACAGGATAGAAAGAAATGGAGGGTCCTTCGAGATTGGTAATGCGGCGACCTCTGGTACTAAGGTAACTGGGGCAATCTTGGTTTCTAACCGAACAGACATACCGGACCTGAAAGGCAACTACGAAGTAACAATTAAAAAAGCTTAACACTCACAAGTATATGATCAGTACGAATATTTAACCTTTCTATTCCACCAACGTGAATAAGGAGAACAGGCCTATCATGGCTAATACTCGCATAATATTTGCAGACGACTCTCAATATATTAGGCAGGCATATAAAAGAATCCTCGATACTCAATCCCATTTTGAAGTTGTCGGTATTGCTGAAGATGGAGAGGAAGCAGTTCGTCTCGCAAAAGAATTAACTCCGGATATCGCAATTTTAGATATCCGGATGCCAAAATTAACTGGGATTGAAGCTGCGGAACAGATTATTTCAACAAATCCCAGTATTGGGATCATTATCATATCCGCGTACGATGACTTGAATTACGTCAGAACATTGCTAAAGGATGGCCCAAATGGAAGAGGGTATATATTAAAAACTTCTCTTGACGATATCGGTGAGCTTATTAGAGTGGTCGAAGCTGTAGCACAAGGCGGGACTGTGCTGGACCAAGAATTAGTTCAGAAAATAGTCCGGCTCATGGTTGAGACTGAAACCACCGGGATTTCTGAATTAGACGCCACCGAACGTGAAGTTTATGAGCTCTTAGTCGGCGGATTCGAAGATTCTGATATAGCCAGAACCCTGCGACTAGCCGTGGATGACATTAGGGCAATATCTTCATCAGCGACCGCCAAACTTGGGATCCTCAATCAGGACGGATTAGACAGTCGGACAAAGGCAGTGCAACATTTTATCAACCGGTTCACTCAAGTGGTATACGAATCTGACGAGAGCTAAGGATATAACCCTAAGTATCCAACAACTCTATATCGTCGACAGTCGCTTGCAGCGGCTCGCGCTCCAAAACAAATTTAACTAGCAAGTACCTGACCTGAACTCACCTGGGCAGCGTTCGGGGTGGATTATATCTGCAAAAAGCCACTCAGGGGCTGTGTGCAGGTTCAGCATATGGGGCACTACTAATCAAACCACGTACGAAAGCCGGTGAGGCAAGTGAAACAGTAGATCGGTCCTATACTCTGAGGAGATCCAATCAGTAATCCGGATCTGCTAGAGATGGCAATCCCGGAAGAAACCTTACTGCATCTAGAAGAGATCTCGTTGGGCTGACTAACAGTATTTGATTAACCCTCCAACACAGTTAACCTGAACTGCATTGACGTGAGTTGATCATGTACCTCTGTGTCATCTTAACGCACGGTGCAGACTAATCAACTCATCTAATAATTCTTGGGTCCCCACCGTTCCGTGGCGTTCAAGAAATGCTACGGTATCTGGATTAATTGCAGTTTTATTCGTAAAAATCCCTCGAAGAGAACCTGCCATAGCTACATTCGTGGACTCATCAGCATCGTCATCAGATAGCTCTGGAATCTCAGGAGATACCCTCTCAACAATTTGAATCGGCTGTTCGTCTTCAGATGGGATTCCAACGACTTGAACCGTCTGTTCGTCATGAGGTGAGCCTTCGTCGGTAGACTCGATTGAAATACGTTGCATCACCGGTTTCCGTTCTTCTTCTAGTGGCGCTGTTTGGATTGGTTGAACGGCAGGTGGCTCTATCGGCATCGCTGTTGGTGCAGCAGTCTGGGCTATCTTATTCGAACAATACGGGCAGAATTTCGCATCTTCCGAAATAGATTGTCCGCATTGCCCGCAAACGATAGACGGTTCCGTAGATATGTTTGGTGTCATTGCAGTAAGGGCTGGAGCACTTAAACCAGCTCCCATTTGTGCCGGCGGGCTACCGGCGGCGTTCCCCATCAATTGAGCATATTGCTCTTCCGGTGTCAGGAACGATCCCGCAGGTGTGCTTTCGGCATCTTTACTACTCTTCCTAGAAGAAAGCCAACGTTTTATTGGTTGTATGAAAATAGAATCTCCCATTATTCCCTCTTAGTAATCATATGGTAAATAAGACGTTAGTTATCATTGGAATCACAGACATTAGTCCTCCGGTAACGATACACATCACTGAAAGGTAGGAAGCGATTTTCAGGTTACTTCCGCCAGACGCGAATTTCGGAGCTAATGAATTACTTATAGTTAAAATAACGATACAAAATACGATTACTACGGACATCGTCCCAAGATCATTAACCCCAAACATAGAACCAAGAGGGTTAGTCAACCCTTCGCCACCGGTCGGCAATGTTATTCCGGGTGGCGCATCTATATTGGAAACCTTGACCACTGCTTCCCCTATTGTACCGTCGAGCGCTTCTGTTTGAACCTGTTTTAGTTTATTACTAAATACTGCGACGATCTGAAACACAAATACTAGAATAAATACGACGGTCGCGTGCATCGGAAACGAAAGGTATGAGAACGTTGATGCCGCGAGGGCTCTTGAAGCTCTAAGTTGCGAGATTTGTCCTGCGAAATCGCCTGCAATGTCGCCTACTCTATCCGCTCTACCGCCCCTTTCGGATCCATCGACTAACATTACTGTGGAGCGATTCACCAATTCGCTTCCTGTCTCTGCCCTAAAGCGTTCCCAGCAACTCCCCGTTGGGATTGACGCTGCTAATCTGGTATGGAGACGATTTATATATGGTTCCAAAAACCGCAATGAGCGCGCATCAAATCTACGTATACTCTCGGTTAAAGTAGATCCGGTAGCGCCTGCTATACCACCTACACTTCGGATAAAGACATGAATCTCTGAATCAATGTTAGCTACATTCGCATCATCCTTCCATGCATAGTACCCTGCAGGAAAGATGGCTATGCCAAATACCAGAAACGCTATTGCAGACCCGGTAATGACGTCAAATTGGGCGCCAAATATGATCGCTAGTACAACTCCTATTGGAACGCCAATATAGAGACATTTCTGACTCCGTTTACGGTCTGGCGGACTTCCATCTGGAGAATCATATGTAAAGTCCTCAAAAGGTGCGACTTTATATATCAGAAATACCCCGATAGAGGTAATACAAAAAAGAGTGAAAGCCATGAGTATCACAAAATTGACGTCCAACGACCCCAGTAAAGTCGATACTAAAGAAACCACCATTATCAAGGAGACTGAAACTAATATCGCTGAATAAGCATCACTCCATTTGCGGAGGTTCTCTACGCTACGTTCGTATTCGTTACCGTAACGATCACCCTCGAGCCTCGTCTCTTCTAAGATGAAGTCTTGTTCGGATTCCCCTGACCCGAGGGCTGCAGCGAATCTCAGCAACAAGCTCTTTACCCTCGAAGCACCTGCCCTCGCAGCCACCAACCGAAACGCTTCCGAATACTCTAAACCGACTCGATTTGCGAGTACGTATATATACTCGAAGAATATGGCAGACCTTAATTTAAGTTCTCCACAGCTTTCCAGGACACGGTCCCTTTGGAGACCGCCAATACTTAACACCAGCATATACGTTAAGTTAGATAGCAGATCAAACCCGATAACTACATTATCTGAAGAGACCTTCTCGATTTGCTTGGGTGATGACGTTGTGGAGTTCATAAAAATTAGTTATGTCTTGTTCGGCTAAATTACGTAATATGGTCGCCCTTTCTTCTAGAATCGTATAAATCTGCCGATGTTCCCGTGGTGGCATTCCCCGTCTCTCTGCGACCACATTCTCTAACAGATTAGTATTCATGTACCCAGGGTACTCAAAAGTATCAGTTGCAGGGTCCCATCGGAAAACTTCAATGAAGCCAAAGGAATCGGTCTCTGTGTCGTATTCAATTACCTCGTTTATGCTCAATATTCGACGTCCTGTAGAGCCATCGGGCAAGCGAACAGCACTCATGATTATGACAAGGTTAAGGTTGTCTACATAAGTTTTGGGAACATTTATAGGGTGGCCTGTCATGCGCTGAATCAACCGTTCAACGGACGAAGCATGGAAAGTAGCCATGCATGAGTGACCGGTTTGCATCGCTTGGAAAGCTATCGCACCTTCTTCTCCGCGGATCTCCCCAATAATTATTTCGTTCGGGCGCTGACGAAGAGCTGCGCGAAGTAGATCGAACATGGTAACTGATGACGATCCATCAACGGTGTTTCTGACTACTTCTCTTGTCCAGTTCGGGTGAGGAACCTGCAACTCCGGCGTATCTTCTATGCTCACAATCTTAGATGCCGGTGGGATGAATGTGCTGATGGCATTCAGCATGGTTGTTTTACCTGATGCTGTCTCACCAGATACAAAGGTGTTCATCCCTGCACCAAGCATCAACGACAGATAAGAAGCCATTTCATAAGAAAGGGTTCCCGAATTAACTAGATCTAATATACTAAAAGGCGTTGCTTGGAACTTCCGTATGGTGAAGTTACTACCTCTCTTAGATACATCGTCTCCGTAAACTATGTTGATTCTGGATCCGTCAGGTAATGTGGAATCTACGATAGGATTCCTTACAGTAACTGGCCGACCAATTTTTTCAGAAAGCTTAATGACGAACTGATCCAACACCTCAGTGGTATCAAAAGTGATCGCTGAAGTTAATCCACCGAATATCTTATGCTCAATAAATACGGCACCAACACCACTGCAACTCACATCTTCTATGTATGGGTCACTTACCAACGGTTGAATAGCACCCATACCTTCTTTGTCCCGGATCATGAGGTATTTGAGCTCGTCTAGTTCATCTACCGTTACTTTTAACGCAGACCGATTTTTGCCATTTCCGCTCGTATCGCATATTTTTTCAAGGATTGACGTTAAAACTTCAATTCGCTTTTCTTGTTCTTCACCCACAACTGATTGAAGCTCACCTACGTGGTCAATAAGCTTTTGATCCACATCGTCCATCAGCCGAGCGGTTACTCCTCCCCACGCCGGTTCTATCGGTGCATAAACATCTCGCGCCTCTCCTTCTGCCGTATAAATATGAACGAAAACTTTGTTAGCTACCGGATAGATCAGGTTGTTTGAGGCATTACCTTTAAAGCTCTTATTTAGCCTCGATACGAACTCAGGAATATCTCGACTTTCCGAATGTAGCATCTCCAGATAGGACCATAAGTGGAGATTTAAAAACACTTGTTCCTGCATATCTTGAGGCAGCGACTGAAATAGCGGAGCCGATACCATCGCGGCCCTATCTTGAGACGCCACACCTGCATTACTTTCTGGTGTACGAGTAGACTCTCTGAACCTAAATACGTTTTTTAATGACATGAAATAGCGCTCTTAATCCAAAACATCTTATTCCCAAGCCCATAAATCTAAGACCATGAGTCTCAGATATAGTTAAGTTGTTAAGCCTTTGCCCTCGAAAGTGGGATAATTCTAAGCCCGAACCCAGGCTCTACTTCGAATCCAATTATGCTTCCTGTAACAGACGCTGCACCACGTATTTTAGCCACTTGTATGGTCTTCACAAGCTGGGAACCAGCGGCCCGGACTTCTAATGTCAGATATGCGTCAGAAATCGACCGTATCTGCGTATGAACGTTAGAGTCAAATGCTTCAGTATGCACTGTGGTTATTATAACTTTTCCATCGTCACACATGGATTTACAGTCAGAGAAGAAATGTATAATCTCGTCGCTACTAGCCTGTCCCCCTAAGGTTGTGAGGGAGTCGATAACTATTACTCTGGATGATGACTGACGCGAGATGTGTTCAATCATCATGGAGAATGCTTGTTCAGGCGATGCCCCGTCTTCTGCGATGTTGACCGGGAAGATTTTTAGTTGATCTAGTAAGAAATAATCAGTGACTCCCAATCCAAGGCTGTCCATTTGCCTAAGAAAACTTTGAACTGTTTGTTCCGTAATATATATAGACGCATCCTCTCCTGACTTAAGCGCGCCCCAAAGCAGTTGCTGTGAAAGAGTACTTTTACCCGATGCTGGCTGGCCTTCGACCAGCATCAGAGTACGATACGGGATTCCACCGCCTAAACGTCTATCTATCTCCGAGCTACCGGTAGACACTTTTGAAAGATTTTCGTCAACTGATACATTACTTGTCATATTGGATATTACCTCCAACCAGGCTATCGGGCGTCTTTAGATTGTAATAGAGCTAGGCAAAACCATCCTAGCACAATGAAACATAACCTACCCGCGAGTGACATCTAATGGCATTTTTAATGTAGATAGTGCATCAAAATAAGTTCTTTTCAGGGTTTCCAAACAAACGAGCACAGGTCTCATTTGGAACGACGATAGCACTACCTAAAGGCTGTTTCAGACAGGATACAAGTTGGCCCGCGCCATAGTTATTCCAACCGATATGACCGATGCCTCCCAAGGCAAAATCTAATTGCCCACAATCATTCACGAGTATCTTCTTTCATTTACTGTAGGGGTCGGTATTGGCAATCAAGGTGCGATAACGACTACCACTGTTCCAGTATCTGTACCACCATTACCATCCCTCACCGTGTAGGTGAAAGAATCTGAGGTGGTAGCTGACCCATCGTGGATATAGGCCACCATACTACCTCCTGAGTCGATAAACACCGTTCCATTTACGCCTTGGGTTACGGAATCGACGGTCAGCGTATCAACCCCTGGGTTCGTACATAGCCCCATAAGCTCCCCGATACTAGCCGCACGTTCAGTAGTGACGCCATTAGCTGTCCCAATCGTCACCGCACGAACTTCCCCGTCTGCGTCTATATCGTTGTCGAGAACCTCAATCACTACGGTTCCTGCATTGCCCACGCTACCAGTGTCATGAACAGCCACCGGGATACCATTCCCGGTCATCGGCCAATTAATCGAAATCAAGCCAGATTCGCCTGGGTTTAAAGTTAATGGTTCATAAGGGTATGTGTTGGTATCAATAGATAGAGACCATGAATCACTATCAACTGCAGACGCTGGGGAAGTGACTGGAAATCTTCTAGTATCCAGACTCCCGTTAAACGTATCCATCGTTACGATTACGTCCATGTTTGCGAAATCATCGATCGCGATCGAACCTATATTATCGATTCCCGCAAATACGTTGCATTGCTCTCCACGTTGGTCGCTAGTAAACAGGGAGGTTATTTGGAGGTTAGTCCGAGTTCTTTCTAAAGAATCATTGGATGCTTCTCTTATAGAACGTGAGACTCCGACGTTACCTGAAAGTGTGGTCCGGTACATCAGGATAACGCCGGTGAAGAAAACAGCCATTATGAGCAACGCCGCTAGACTTGATCCCATACAGAGTGATTAAAACCTTTTCAGTGTTAGACAAGTAGCCTAGAGCTATCGAGCTGTTATGCGACGGGATCTACCTATCAAATGGCGACATGTTAATAACCGTTGATCACCAATCCTCGATTCTTTTTAAAGTAATCCCAGTTAGCTGGCAGAACGTTATTTCAACTAGATTGGCCCACGCTACCCCAATCGTCGCCCGTTTCAGATATCGTATTCGGCAGATCGCCTGAACCCAATTGGTCTGGAGTTAAGCTTTTGTCCTGGATATCGAATCCAGGCACCGTAATAATCTCATTTAGCTGCATAAGCCCATCTGAGAAATCTTGAGGCATCTGTTTGCTAGATGGAGACGCCTCATCATCAGCAAGTTGTGCCATCGTTTTGTAAATCAACTTGGACACAAGTGGGCTCATATATCCAGACATCTCATATGCTTCTATGAACGGACTAAGTTGTCCCAGGGTAATACCACGTCTTCGAGCCGTTCCCAGCCACCATATGATATTTTTCATCATGGTGGCATCATTCATGTTATTCGGTGCAAGGGCGGTGTTTTTTTCCGGAGGAATCGAATCCCAAGTTGACGCAGCAGGTGGCTCAGAAGGTTCCCAATTCATGTCCGCTTCGGAGAGCAGATCAGCCGGGAATTCATCAACAACTACTTCAGATGTACGTGTAGGTGTCTCAACAACTGGAGGAGCGGGCTCCGGTCTTTGTGCGGGATTTACAGATCTCCCTTTCATGACGAACTCTTTCACATCAATCAAAGTCTGCTTAATCTCAGTTTTGAGAAGATTGAACTCTAATTCAAGCGACTCCAGCCGGTCATCTTGTCTTCCATTCGAACCAACCATTCCATACCTCAGTTGCGATTATTAGAATCTCTGTTTCAGAAATTTAGCCGGAATAGAATTCTATTCCGGCTAAATCTCATTAAACAATTAAGTATTCAGATACTCCAGCAGCGTTATCCCTGTATTAACTAATTGAGATTCATGACTTCGGATAAGCTGATAGGAGTACGTCTTTGTATCTTAACAACAGCTCCGTCTTGAGGGATTAATTCGAGAGTGAACTGTGTATTAGCTCCTAATTTGTTTGCCAGTGGAGCCACTATTAGATAGAGCTCGTGAACTTCACCCGGGTCAAGGAATAAATCATCCCCATCTCTGTCGTAACACCAAGTCAGGGGTGCAAGGCCTTTACAGGCGGTTAGGTTGTTGTCGAAATCACCCCCGGCAGCATTAAGGTGTCCGGGAGTATCGCCTGGATAGACGAATTGCTCGGCGTTCCTACCATCTTGGTATGTGAGGAGCACATCTGCAGGTGTAAATTGCACTTTCTCGACCCCTGTTGCGGTAGCAAGTTTTACCCGTATTGTTTCCACAACAGCTGTGTTATTTGGGTCTGTTTGAGCGATGATATTGCCTTTAATCGTCAAGGATGAGGATGTGGTGGCCACTCCGGCTAAAGCGGTTTCTTTCGCTTTTTCCGACGTAAATAGGCCTGTTGTCAGGACAGTAAAAGCGAATACTGCCGCAACTACCACGAACGCGATCAGAACAATGGCAGTCTCCAAACCAGTAATACCTGATTTTTCATTATGAAAGCGCGAAAACACCTTCTTTAACCCATCTATAAGCATCTAAACCAGTCCATCCTTTATTCCTATCGAATCCATAGATTTTGGCCAATCAGACTGCAATCAATTTCTCCATTTAATCTCAGCTCAGGTATCATTTACATAACAGAAATTTAATATAGAAGTCTGATTTATGAATATCAATTATATCACGCGGGTGGGTGATGGTATCAGTCTGTGAGGCGTTCTTAGAGGTCGAGCATATGAGTTGCTGATCTGCAGTATCCAGAAATCGGACTAGCGCTCAACAATTTTATAAACCTGTGAGGCCGGGTACCATATAAGCGGCTAAGGACCGACTGAGAACTTCTGGATGCGCCCGTTGCTCCTGTCTGTGACGTAGACGCTGCCGTCGGATGCCACTGATACGCCAGTCGGGTCCCGGAACTCTCCGTCGCCTGAGCCAGACGTACCCCAATTCCTAACGAACACACCATCGGCGGTGAACTTCTGGATGCGGTGATTATTAGTGTCTGCAACGTGAACGCTGCCGTCGGATGCAACCGCTATGTTAAGAGGATACATAAACTGCCCGTCACCGGTGCCAAACGTGCCCCATTTGCTAACGAACACGTCCCCGAATGTGAACTTCTTGATTTGTTGGATGTTCCCCTCTAAAACGTAGACGCTGCCGTCGGATGCCACTACAACGTCGTTCGGATTAAAGAACTGACTGTCGCCGAAGCCCTTCGTGCCCCATTTCCTGATGAACCCCCCTTCGGCAGTGAACTTCTGGATGCGGTGGTTGTTA
>CAYVIG010000032.1:3156-16740 GCA_964451445.1 uncultured Dehalococcoidia bacterium | reverse complement strand
CCGGTGGAATCAGGGTAAGTCTCCCTGGCTCCGGCCAATTCATACCCTTTTACCTCTAGTTCGTCGGCCAAAGCAGCCACGTCGGCAACGCCAAAGGATATGTGGCTGATGCCTACCTGATCAAGGAGAATGGGCTGGCCGTCTGACTTCTCTCCGGGATGACTGGTCAATGTCAAGGTCGGAGTCAGGTCGTCGCCGTAGGCTAGACTGACCCAGTGGCGGGTGTTGCGTTCCAAGGCGTAATTATCCAAGCGTGCTGTCTGGGTGCCGCCCTCGGTGATGTCGGTGATCTTCTCACCAATAACAGTCATACCTAAGGCGTCCCGGTAGAATTTCAAGGATTCTTCCATGTCACGAACGCAAACCCCAACGTGGGTTACACATGTGGCTATCATCTGATATCGTCTCCTGAGTCAGTAATCGACGAGCGATTACCCGAAAATAAAATCTCTTATGGCTGTGAAGTATTCGTCAATACCCTTGAAGAGCAGGTCATTGTGACCGGCGCCCCGTATCTTGATCATTTTCTTATTGGTCGAGGCAAAGTTTTGGAACATCTCTTCGGCGTGTTCCAGAGGTGCCAGAGTGTCTACTTCACCATGGATCACCAGCACGGGGATTCCGATGGATGCGGCTTTGGCTCGGTAGGCGTCTTCAAACTCTGATGCCTGCTGTGGGGCTAGGCCACCAGTAAACTGGCCCAAGCTGGGACGGCCACTCTCGATAATCACCCCATTGATACCCGAGTCCTCTTTGGCCGCCAACTCAAAGGCGGAATGACGGCCCATGGACCGGCCCATGACGTAGATTGGCCCGTTAAAACCACCAGCTCCCAGCACGATCTGCATGGATTCAAGCACGGTATTGGCGTCAGAAAGCATTGTGGTAAATGACGGGGTTCCGCCGCTTCTCCCGTAGCCACGGTAGTCAACGACAAAGAAATTCACGCCGATCTGGTTGTACAGCGGCGCGATGGAATTGTAGTCGATGGCTGTCTCTCCGTTACCGTAGAAGAACAAGATTGTGGGGCTGCTACTGCCGGCGGGGAAGAACCGACAGGACAATCCGATATCATCACCAACGTTTATGGTGTAGTCCTGAACACCTTCCGGTGGCGGCGTCCAACCCTGCCTAGGGTAGAAGGAATTCATCGATATGTTGGGGTCATCCAGCGCCGAGTAGTCCACTTGGACCATTACTCTCTCCGTTATTTCAGACGGGCGTTTTAGTAACCGATATTAGCCAAAGAACCCGTCAGCCAGATGGCTTTTGATGACATCAGCCACCAGCTCTGGCCTCTGGATAGGCACGTCATGAATGCTGTCTTCAAGCCAGACGGTCTTGCTGGTGGGCAGTCTTTCCTCCGCCTCTTCCACCAGCATCAGCCGACGTTTGCCCCTCTCGTGGGTGGCCAGGTTATTCTGTTGCCTGGCTGGCATGATCAGCACCGGACACTGCACCTGGCCGTAAAGCTCCCTGGGCTTGTGGTCCCAAAGCCCTTCAATGATCCTCAGGTGGTTGTCCCGGCTAAGATTGGCTTTAATGGTGTTGTCTTCTAAGACCTGAAAATTGGCCATTACAATATTAGCCACTTCAGAGGACATGCCGGTCTCTTGGTGTCTGGTTCGCACACGTTCCAGGAAAGACTCGACCTTCACGCCAGTGAAGTCGGGCGGTGCCATTTCGGATTTGGCTTCTTCGATGCTGGGGTAACGGTTTGAAACGTTGATCATGCCTCCATCGACCCACACCAGGCCTCTGACCGACTCTGGAGCCTCCACTGCCATGTTCAATGCAATGCTGCCGCCCCAGGAGTGGCCGATGACCACCGGGTTCTCAACGCCGAGTCCGTTGATAACACCCAAGGCGTCTTGGGTCACCGATTCGATGTCATAACCGTCATCGGGCTTATCAGTCTGGCCATGTCCCCGTTGATCCACCGCAATAACTGCGTGGTCCTGGGCCAATATCGGCGCGACCATATCCCAGATATGACAGGTAGACGCCAGACCGTGGAACAGCATGATGGGTTGGCCCTTGCCGCCCCAGTCCCGATAATGAAAACTCATGCCGTCGACTGTCACCCAATCATCTTTAGGGGCTTGTGCCATGGATTGAAACCTCTAATCGGTGTGAGAGATGCCCGTTAATCCCTGATTCACACAGGTCCTTCCTCGTTTCCAATCGAAAACAAGGAAGAGCCGTTGTATTGATCTTTTGCGCGGGCGGGTCGGTTTAACGCCAGACAGCGAATCCCCAGCCGCCACCGGTACCTGCGGGAGAGCGGTACACCGGAACATATTCTACCAAGTCCATCTCCAGGTGTTCGCAGGCCGCAGCGGCGGTGACCCAATTCAAGATCTCCGAGCTGCCGGAGTTCAGACGATACCTGGGCAGGGCGGCGATCGCCTCGGCATCCCTTTCCTTCATGCCTTTGAGCGCCAGTTGGTCGATCTCTTCATCCACCAGAAAGTGGCTGAGACCGCCGGAGCCGACGATGGCTACTTTCTTGTCGCTGTCCCAGGCCTTGATCGACTTGGCTATTGACTTGCCCAAGTTGTAGCACCGCCTGGGAGTGGGCTGGTTCGGCGGATAGAAGGTATTCTGAGAAACCGGCACAATGGGCCGGATGTTGTTGTTCATGATGCGCTTGACCACGTAGGAGTAAGCGTGGGGCATAGCCTGGTGCCTGGGTTCGGTCACAATCTTCTCTTTCACATAACCCATGGGTCCGACAGCGCCGCCGGCCTCGTGGTTCATGTAACGCGCATGGGCAATGTCAAAATCGTCCTCGATCAAGCTTTCAATCAGGTGCAAGCCCAGAGCAGAGTCCACCGGCACATCCAACTCCTCGGTGCCGTAGCCCCACATGGAGGCCTTGGTAGCCGGAGAAGCGCCCTCTCCCATACCGCGGGGGGTCAGGTGCATGGTATCCCCCCAATAGATCGAGAACATAGGCATGTTGTCTTCAAAGAACAGCTCTTCTTGGTCATCACCTACGATGACTACAACGTCAGGATTGGCCTCATTCATCGCGTCCTCAAGGGCATTGATACCCTTCTGGCACGCTTCATACTGCGCTTGGAAAATTTCTGGTGTGAGCCTGGTGGCGATTGCGGGATCAGCCGCAGCCAAGAGCTCGTCATAGGTCTTGGTTGAACCGTCCTCCAGGGAGAGCAACATCGGGTTGCCTTTATCCCGTGCGGCGTACTCGCCCCACATGTCTCCGGGCAGACTCAACATGGGACTGTGGGAAGTGCCTAGGCCCAATACAATCTCAGCCATGTTCCCTCCTTCAGGGTCAGTTACGTCACTGAATATCGTGTTCTTAAACAGGGAAAGACGATGCTGGATACATAATCCGCTGGAACGGCAGATTTCGCAACCTCTCCTGTCTGGACTGGCAATTCGAATTGACCCACCATTTTGTTATAATGGGAGAGCAACATTATCATCTAGGCCCAAGTGACGATATTTAGCTGAGCATCGAGTGCGATTTCCTATCCACCCCGATGGTCAGCTTTTACCATAACCAAGCACCAATACTGCAAGAGTTCCCCCTATATGCGGCAATATACCCTCAAGAGAATCGGTCTTTTTATCCCTACACTGCTGTTGATGACGATATTGGTGTTTTTCGTCATGCGAGTCATCCCTGGAGACCCGGCGATCGCCCTGTTGGAGGGTGACGGAGGGGGTTCCTACACCACTCAGGACTTGGAAAATCTACGGGCAGAGCTTGGCACTGACCGTAACCTGGGCGTTCAATACGCCAGTTGGTTGGGTGGAATACTCAAGGGAGACTTCGGCGACTCCTTCTGGTTCAAGGCTTCTGTGATGAGCGAACTAGGCGACCGGATGCCCAGAACCTTGGAACTGGCTATCTTGGCCATTACGATATCGGCGACCTTATCCGTGCCACTGGGAGTGGTCTCGGCAATCAAACCAGACGGCTGGCTCGACCTTGGAGCACGATCTTTTACCATCGTAGGCATCGCCATCCCCAATTTCTTGATGGCGATCATGATGATCCTGGTCCTGCTGGCGGTCTTCAATTGGTTGCCGCCGTTGGGGTATGTGGAACTGTGGGAAGACCCAGTGAAGAATCTCCAGCAGATGATCTTCCCTGCTTTGGCATTGGCAATCTACGACATGGCTTTCATCGCTCGGGTTACGCGCTCCGCCATGATGGAGGTCCTACGAGAAGATTACATGCGCACGGCCCGTGCCAAGGGTCTTGCGGAACGGGTTGTGCTAGTCAGACACGGCCTCAAAAACGCGTTCTTACCCATCTTGACCATCTCCGGCTGGCAGTTCGCCCGGCTGTTTGAGGGCGCAATAATCATCGAGACCATCTTCCTTATTCCAGGGGTGGGACGAATCCTGATCGAAGCAATCTTCCACCGTGATTTTCCCATGATCCAGGCGGTGATCGTGGTCATAGGAACCGGAGTGCTTCTGATCAACCTGATAGTGGACCTGCTCTACGGCTGGTTAGACCCCCGCATCCGCTACAACTAGGCGGTAATCGGAGACTGTCTCCGACAAATCACACCGTATTTTCAATCGTGCATCCACCGCGCTCCTACTCGTCTTTTGAGCGGCAGCTGGAATCCAGATAGATTCCCTTCGACCCAATATTGGCTACCGAAAATATTTCCTTAATTCCTGCCTACGCAGGAAAGACGGGGCGGGTTTTAAAGCCAGGATTTAAAAAACCGTTCGTCCTGACCTCGTTGAAGGATCCGCATTGGTCAATCATCGGGTGGAGTTCGTAGTCGTTGAAACAGTGATTCAACGGGCTCACCATGAGCGGATATGGGCCCCAATTATGTACATTGGTCGAGCAAAAGTACCTCTGGACTCAGTCTTTCGCTGGAATAACGATGGAACTCGTTCGGGTATATTGACACTCACCTACCAAGCCCTGTGAGCACATCGAAATAGGTATGAAACAAGAAAGGGGCTGTCGATCGACAGCCCCTTTTTCAATGACGATTATCGTCAGGCTTAACTGAGGTGTTTCCCAAAGAAGCCAACCACCTTCTGCCAGCCGTCTGTAGCGGCTTCTTGATGGTAGCTGGGGCGGTCTACGGCGAAGAAACCGTGACCAGCGCCGGGATACATGTGGAATTCATAGTCCTTGCCCAAGCGTTTCAGCTCGGCCTCAGTCTCGGCAACATCTGCCGGCGAAGGCCTAGCGTCCTCTTCGCCGAACAATCCCAAAAGCGGACAGTTCAGGCCGTCGGTGAAGTCGATGGGCCTGGCGGGCATAGCGGGGGTGAGCTCATCGTTGCCCTTGGTGACTCCGCCGCCCCAACAATCGACTGCAGCGTTGACGTTGTCCAAGGTGCAAGCGCCCAGGTAGGTCTGACGTCCGCCGGAGCAGAAGCCGATCAGGCCAACCTTTCCGTTGGTATAGGGCAAGCTGCGGAGGTAGTCCATGGCAGCCGAGACGTCGCCCATGGTTCGGACATCAGGCATACCACCGGCCTCGCGGATGCTATTGCTGTTCTCGGTGGGAGAGCCTTTGCCCTCGCGAAAGTGGAGGTTGGGGGAGATGGTTGCAAAGCCGTTATAGGCCAACTTGCGGGCCATTTCCTTGGAGGCTGCATCCCAGCCGGGCATGTGGTGAATCAAAACCACTGAGCCAACGGGGCCAGCGCCCAGAGGTCGGGCCAGGTAGGCATCGATCTGGGTACCTTCGTGTCCATTGATGAGCACGGTTTCCGCCATTAATCCTTCGTACGGCATGAATGATCCTTCCTTAACTTCGAAACTTCGATGATTTCTTGGGGTTGTTCCCCATGGTTGATTAGTACCCGGCGCGGCGTTGCGTCGAGGTGCAGGCGGCTAGACTACTACTGGGAACGGGCCACGTCAAACTACCTACCGTCAACGGATGTTGATTTTAAAGTATTTAGCTGTGGCTTTCATTGGCAATGCTCAGTTCGTGAGGCTATAATGCGCCCAATCTCACCCACAGATGACAATTTATGTCGACCTGCACTAATGAGACGGATCGACGCTGTGGGTCAATCGATTAGGAGCGTAGAACGACATGGCTCTACCTGAGCGGATGAAATTCGGGATATTCATGGGACCGTTCCACCGAGTCGGTGAAAACCCCACATTGGCGATGGACCGCGATATGGAATTGGTGCAGTGGCTGGACCACCTGGGCTACGACGAGGCCTGGATCGGTGAACACCATAGCGCTGGCTGGGAGACCATATCTTCCCCAGAACTGTTCATGGCGGTGGCCGCAGACCGCACAAAGCACATAAAACTGGGCAGCGGGGTCATCAGTTTGCCCTACCACCACCCGTTCATGGTCGCCAACCGAATGGTGCAGCTGGACCATATGACCCACGGTCGCGTCATGCTGGGCGTTGGCCCCGGAGCACTACCTGGCGACGCCTACATGCTGGGAATCGACCCAACCACCCAGCGCCAGCGCATGGATGAGGCATTAGGCATCGTCCTGCGGTTGATGACCGAGACCGAACCCATCACCTACAAGAGCGAGTGGTTCGAACTCCGTGAAGCCATGATCCAGCTGCGCCCTTATACCAAACCCCACATGCCTCTGTCCGTGGCATCGGTTCAGTCTCCTGCCGGGGTTGCTCTGGCCGGTAAATACGGCGCATCCATCCTGACTATCACCCGTCCCAGGGACCCATCTGCCGTGGAGTCTGACCTGGCCGGACTGTGGTCCATCGCCGAGGAATCGGCCGCAGAGCACAACCAGGTAGTGAACAGGGACGACTGGCGTCTGGTCATTCCGGTGCACGTCGCCGAGACCCGAAAAGAGGCCTTTGACCAGGCAAGGCTGGGCGCAGGCCGCTACCAGGGGGAATATTTCCAGAACACCATGGGCCGAGACCCGGTGACCGATGGCCCCCAAGATACGATCATCGACGCTATGGTGGAGAACGGCACATGGATCATCGGCGACCCCGACGACTGCATAGCCGGCATCCGCAGGCTGGAAGAACGAAGCGGCGGCTTTGGCGGGTTCATGGTTCAGACCATCGACTGGGCAAAACGGGAAGACATCCTACACAGCTTTGAGCTGATCGCCCGTTACGTGATGCCTCAGTTCCAGGGCACTGCTCTAAGCACTGCAGCCTCAAACAAATGGGCGTTCGAACACCGTGAGGTGCTTACCGCCGGGCGCGTTCAAGCCATTGACCGTGCCAAATCAGATTACGCTTCCAGGGGCTGAGACAGGCTTGTTCTCAGTACAGATTTCTACCGGTAGGATGCCATGAAAGCGGTTTGGTACGAGCAGAACGGCGATGCGGACATCCTCCAGTACGGAGACATGGCCGACCCCCAACCTGAGGAGGGAGAGGTACGGGTTAAAGTGGCCACATCAGGCGTTAATCCATCGGATTGGAAACGCCGCCAGGGGCTAACAAACCTTATCGGCTTCCCCCGGGTCATACCCAATCAGGACGGGGCGGGTGTGATCGACGCCGTCGGTTCGGGGGTCCCAGAATCCAGGATCGGAGAACGAGTCTGGGTGTTTGAATCCCAGTTCGGTCGGCCATTCGGCACTGGCGCTGAGTACACCACGGTACCCAGCGGTCACGCGGTCCGACTACCGGACCAAACCGATTTCACTATGGGAGCTGGGCTCGGTGTTCCCGCCATGACCGCTCACCGGTGCGTGTTCTCCGATGGACCTGTCACCGGCAAGACCCTATTGGTTCCAGGAGGCGCCGGTGCGGTGGGCCACTACGCCATCCAACAAGCCAAACTGGGCGGCGCGACGGTCATCAGCACCGTCAGTTCCGACGAGAAGGCTCAAATAGCGCTGGCAGCTGGCGCCGACCACACCATCAACTACCGGGATGGCAACACTACAGAACATATCTTCAGCCTTACCAACGGCAGCGGCGTTGACCACATAGCGGAGGTAGACATGGCTGCCAATTTCCCGGTCAGCCAAGAGGTATTGAAGTCTGGTGGCGTGTTGGCAGTCTATTCGGCGGGCAGTTCGGCCGCACCCACCGTTCCATTGAAATTCAGGTCCACCAACGTCACTGTCCGAATGGTACTGGTATATGACATGCCTGAGACCGCCAAAACCGATGCAGCAAGGGACATCACGTCCTGGCTGGAGCAGGGTAAATTGTTCCCATTTGCAGGACCTCACTTCCCATTAGAGCAGTTGAAAGATGCCCATCTGGCCGTGGCCGCTGGCGCCATCGGCAAGGTCGTGGTTGATGTTAATCCACTATAGCCAGATGCCCTAACTCGAATTTTATAGACTGCGATACTTTGACCAACTCTCAAAACATACTGGACGGAACAGTTGCCGTAATCGGCGGCGGCGTGGTCGGTTGCTTTATAGCCTATCGCCTGGCCAGTGAGGGGGTATCCGTAACTCTGGTGGAACAGGGCGGGCCTGGCTCTGGAGCCACCGGAAACTCCGCTGGGAACGTCCAACCTGCCTCGGGCGACGATGACACCTACAAGGTTTCCCTGGGAGCGGAGAGCCTGGCTCTGTGGCGTAAACATCTGCCCAGCATCAAAGAAGCTGGCAAGACGGATTATCTCGAGCAGGAAGTCCGCTACCTTTATGCGGCTACCAACGCCGACGAGGAGCAAACCAGCCGACAGGTGCTGAGCGACCTGAAAGCCGCCGGCCTTCGGGCAGAATGGGTGGATGGCCCGGCTGCACTGGAGATTGAACCCAGGCTCTCAGACTCGATTACCGGCGGAACCTTGCACCAAGACTGCATCCAGATGGACCCAAAGTTGTTCATGGCGGCCATAGCTAACGCGGCCGAGTCTGAAGGCGTTACCATCCTGCGCCAGAATCAGGCTACCAATCTGAACTTAACGGGTGGCCGCGTCACCGGTGTATCCCTTCATGACGGCAACACTCTGCCGTGCTCATCCGTGGTGCTGTCCACCGGAGCCTGGACCCAGAGGATCGTGTCAGAGTGGCTGGGTTATGACCTGCCTGTTGAACCCCACGGTCTGCAAAAAGTGCATATCAGCCTAGATGTTGGCGCGCCCCTTAACTGCGCCGTGCGCTGGAACGCGGTCAACATCGTTGGCCGTAGAGATGGCCTTGTACATGCGGGAAGCAAATACGACCCTGCCGGGTTCGAATCCAAACCCTCTGCAGAAATTCGTGATTGGCTATTGGCTCAAGTGGCCTCAATCATGCCTGGCTTCCAACCCTCGGAAGTCGAGACAATCGCTGCTTTTGCTGCCTCCACTCCGAACCGCATACCGCTAGCTGGCAATCTTCCGGGCACCGACGGCGTATTCCTGGCAGTGCCAAGCACTGACGGTTTTCTGATGTCAGCGGTATTGGCAGAGATGACCACAGAGTTGATGCTCAACGGCAAGATTCACCAGTTGATGCAACTTAGTCCGTTAGTCCAGGCAAAACCTCGTTAGACCTTCTACTCTTCAGGCCCAGACCTCATTTGACCCCCCATATACCCCCTGTTAGAATGCGTCCAACTTGGTGATGCCGCTGTTTTCAGGCACAACTAGCCTGCCTTAACGTTGTATCAGCCTGGTTCACGTCTTCGGCCTCAACGTTGCATATGCGGGGTATGTACACCATGGCAAGAAAGATTACGGTGTCTGTTGATCATGACGTCTGCGTCGGTAACGCAATGTGCGTAACCATCGCAACCAAGGCGTTTGAGCTGAACGACGACCGCCAAGGTGCTCCAGCCAACCCCGATAACGATACCGAAGAACTGATTCTAGAAGCCGCAGAGAACTGCCCGGTAGCCGCCATCACCGTCACCGACGCTAATACTGGAGAGCAGCTATTCCCATAGGAGAATTCCGTTGGGACCAAACACATACCATACGATTAATCACAATGCCAGGTAATTTGAAACTGTGAGTCCTTCCCTACCAAAGCGCGGGGGAGGACTTTTGATTTGGGCGCGATTTCAGCACGACTCCCAGCACTACTTAAGGAGAAACATGGACATCGGCATCGCATTATTAATGACACAGCACGACTTCAATACCATAGATTTGGCCTGCAAGGTGGAGGAACTGGGATTTGAATCCCTTTGGGCGCCGGAGCACGGTATAGTTCCCATCGACTTCAAGGTCGAGCCCGCCATCGGGCGTCAGGGAGGGATCCCCAAATTCTATGCCGAAGGTGGAATCAACCAGATACAAGACCCGTTGATATTCCTCGCCGGAGCCGCCACCGCGACTAAGAAGATCAAATTAGGCACCGGCATCTGCCTGGTACCGGAACGCAATCCCATCCGTTTGGCCAAGGAGGTTGCGACTCTGGATCACCTGTCAGAGGGAAGGTTCCTCTTCGGCGTCGGTGCCGGTTGGTTGAAGGGCGAGTCAGAGATACTGGGTGTAGATTTCCCCCACCGCTGGAAACAGACCCGAGAATACGTGGACGTGATGAAGGAACTTTGGACCACCGAAGTTACTGAATACCACGGCGAATATATCGACTTTCCGCCGTTGGTCTGCTCCCCCAAACCAGTTCAAAAGCCACACCCGCCCATATTCGTGGGTGGCGAGTTGGAGAGCGCGGCTAGGAGGATCGCTCGTTATGGCGATGGGTGGCTGCCCAGGGCAAGAAACACCTCTCAGTACCAGGACCCGGACAAGCTCTCCGGAGCCCGGAAACACATCGAAGAACTTATGATTCAGCAAGGTAGGAACGCCTCTGAATTCAACATCACCATGTGGGACGCGCCTGCAGACAAAGAGATGAACCGCCGTTTTGCAGATGCAGGCGCCAACCGTGTGGTCCACATGCTGAACACCGCCGACGAAAGGTCGGCGCATGAGGCTATCGAGAAAGTGGCAGAGGCAGTTCTTTAAGACCGGGCAGGCCTCTAGATATGGGACCTGTCGGTCTCAAAGAATGTGAGCAGAGCTTGCTCTAATTCGTGAATCGAGACCAGCTTCTCAAGAATCGGATTTGACAGTGGTTGCAAGAAATCATGCGTCTTTTCGTTTGCCAGATCACCGATAATCAAAATGACCGTTGCTGCTAACTCAGGAGTGAATTCTCTCATCCGATTAAGAAGTAATGATCAATATACCCATTTTTAACCGGTATCGTAGCTTCGCTAAGCATAAGAAACGATAGGTTTATACGCAAAACGCGATCGACTACAGCCAACGACAGGTCTGATAAGATTAACTCGGAAGTTAAAGCCAGCGCCAGGAGAGATGCATGCCTTTGGACGATTTTCTATCCAGAGCCCTGGATTTGGCCTCTGTGCAAGGTGCGTCGTACTGTGATGTCCGGTTGGTCGAGACCGACCAGGAACGATTCGTAGTACGCTCCGGCGCGGTAGACACCCTAAGTAATGACGAGTCTTTGGGCATCGGCGTGCGAGTATTGGTCGATGGCTCCTGGGGTTTCGCATCCAGCAACATCGTCTCCTCTGCTGAAATCGACAGAATAACCAGCCTAGCGGTGGAAATCGCCAAGGTCTCTGCACAATCCAGTAACGGGCCTGTCTCACTAGGCCCTCCGGTGACCAGCAAGGGCGTCTATACCACCCCTGTACAAGTTGATCCGTTCACCATCTCCTCAGGAGACAAACTCGGGTTGTTGCTGGAAGCAGACGCTCGGATGGGCTCAGTCAAGGGGATCTCATCCCGCACTGGCAATCTCATCTTCAGCAAAGAGCACAAGACCTTCGCAAACAGCGAGGGCGCCCACGTAGAACAGACCATCTATGAGGCCGGTGGTGGCATCATGGCCACTGCCAGGGGCAACGGGGAGATACAGCGGCGTTCCTATCCTCAGTCAATGCGACAGCAGGGCTGTGCCGGCTGGGAGTTCGTGGACTCCATGGACCTGGCTGGCAATGCCGAACGGATAGCTTCAGAAGCTGTCTCCTTGCTGTCGGCTGAACACTGCCCATCTGGAATAACTACCCTGATCGTCGGAGCCTCACAGCTGGGCCTCCAGATTCATGAGTCTTGTGGCCATGCCATCGAACTGGACCGGGTGTTGGGATCGGAAGCGGCCTATGCCGGGACATCATTCCTCACTACCGATAAGCTCAACAGCTTCCAGTACGGCTCGGAGCACGTGAACATCACCTCCGACAGTGTCCGACTGCCTGGACTTGGTTCCTACGGTTGGGACGACGAGGGCGTTCCGGCCCAATCGACTCCGGTAGTCCAAAATGGCCGCTTCACCGGCTACCTGACGTCCCGGGAGACCGCATCAGGCCTGGGACTGACTCCCAACGGCTCAATGCGGGCAGCTTCCTGGAACCGGATTCCGTTGATCCGCATGACCAACGTAAGCCTGGAACCGGGTAACTGGGAGCTGGACGACCTGATTGCTGATACCGACGACGGGATACTAGTGGAGATGAACCGTTCGTGGTCAATCGATGACCGACGATTCAATTTCCAGTTTGGGACAGAGATTGGCTACGAGATCAAAAAGGGCAAACTCGGCCAGGTCCTCCGCAATTGCACCTACACCGGCATCACCCCGGAGTTTTGGAACTCCTGTGACGCCGTCTGCAACGACAAACTCTGGACCATGTGGGGAATCCCCAACTGCGGCAAAGGGCAACCAGGCCAGATTGGCCACACGGGACACGGAGCAGCCCCGGCAAGGTTCCGGAACATTCAAGTAGGGGTGATGAAATAATGCTGGGACGAGAGGCCGCTCTGGCCCTGTTGGACAAGGCCTTGGGTTTATCCAAGGCCCAACAGATCGATATCTATCTCAATTCCCAGGACCTAAGCCTCTCCAGGTTTGCCGGAGGGGCCATCCACCAGAACGTAGCCCACGGCAACGCGGTCTTAAACGTTAGGTCGGTTGTGGGAAAACGCCTCGGCAGGGCGACAACCAACGATTTGAGCGATGTCGGTGTGCAGAAAGCAGTGGATGCAGCCCACCAAAACGCTTTATTGATGCCTGAAGACGGGGACTTTATCGGCCTTCCACAACCATCTGAAGCGTCCACTGTAGATAGTTGGGACGAAGCCACCGCGTTCTGCAATCCTGAAACCAGGGCCGCGATCGTCCGTGAGGTCTGCCTCCAGGGCAAAGAGCACGACCTGAACGTGTCCGGAGCCTGCCGGACCGGCGTTCAGGAGATCTCAGTGGTCAGCAGCAGCGGGACACGCGCCTATCACGCAGGAACGTTTGCCGGATTGATCATAAACACCATGAGCGGCAGCTCTGCTGGCTGGGCAAAGGGCGGAGGCTGGCGTCTATCTGATATGGACACAGAAGCACTAGGCAGGGAAGCAGTCTCGAAAGCTGTAGAAGGCCGTGATCCTGTGGCTATAGAGCCTGGACGTTACCCCGTTGTGCTGGACACCTACGCCGTGGACGACATACTTGAGGCCCTTAGCATGTACGGAATGGGCGCTCAGGCAGTCCAGGAAGGCCGCAGTTGGATGAACGACCTCATCGGCCAGCAGGCCATGAGCCCCGCCATCACCGTTTGGGATGACGGGTCCGACACCCAGGGATGGCCGGTGCCCTTCGACGCAGAAGGGATGCCTCGTCGCCGGGTGGACGTTATCACCACAGGGGTGATTAACACTCCTGTCCACAACTCCTACACCGCCGGC
>CAYVIG010000032.1:0-3146 GCA_964451445.1 uncultured Dehalococcoidia bacterium | reverse complement strand
AAAGAAGGCACCCTATCCACAGGACACCAGGCGTATATCACAGGCGCCCCCATCGCCAGCAACATATTCCTGCAAAAAGGCGACTCATCCCTCCAAGACTTGATCGGTTCCACCGAGCGGGGCATTTACGTCACCAGGTTCTTCTACACCCGCTTGGCCCACTCCAAGGGCTGTGTCATGACAGGAATGACCCGTGACGGCACGTTTATGATCGAAAACGGTCAAATCACCCATCCGGTGAAGGACCTCCGCTTTACCCAGTCGTACGTGGAAGCCCTGGCCGGAGTGGAATTGGTCGGCCGCGATTCCAAGCTGGTGCTGAACGAGGTTGGGTTCGCCACTAGGGTGCCAGCCCTAAAACTGAGCAGCTTCAACTTCACTGGTGTTACCGTTTAGCGTTAAATATCTCTACCCAACTTCGATGGGCAGAAAGGCATGCTATGTTACGGACCCACTAAATATTTAGTTCTTTCTTCTCAGAATACCAAAATAATTGTTTATATTTTATTAGTACTTCAGCGTAATATGCCTTCCTAATATTCTCTGGACGTCTAAATCTATAATCCCTAATAGGAGTAACAGGCCATGAAAGCCGCTGTGTTGCATGAAGTGAACCAACCGTTGCTGATGGAGGATGTCGATGTAGCGCTGCCCGGGCCCAGAGAGGTCTTGGTGCGCACCAGGGCCTCTGGAGTTTGCCATAGCGACCTGCACTTTGTGGAGGGACTCTACACCACGGCCATGCCGGTAGTTCTAGGGCACGAGGCAGCTGGCACTGTGGAAGCGGTGGGAAGCCAGGTGGATTACGTCTCGCCTGGAGACCGGGTTATTTGCTGTCTCTCGGTCTTCTGCGGCCAGTGTGAACGCTGCACCACCGGGCGTCCGGTGCTCTGCTCTCGAACTGGGTTAGTGCGCGGTCGAGATGAAGAGCCACGCCTGAGTCAGAGTGGAAATCCTGTAACCCAGTTTGCCAACCTCGGCGCCTACGCCGAGATGATGCTGGTCCACGAGAACTCTCTGGTGAAGATTGACCAGGACATCGGTTTCGAGCAGATGGCTCTGATCGGCTGCGGTGCTACCACTGGGCTGGGAGCAGCCTTGAACACAGCCCAGGTTGAGCCTGGCAGTACTGTTGCGGTCATCGGCTGCGGCGGTGTGGGGTTGAACGCGATCCAGGGTGCAAAACTGGCTGGCGCACTGCGCATAATAGCCATCGACGGTGTGGAGGACAAACTGACGCTGGCCCGCGAATTTGGAGCCACCGATGTGATAGACGCCTCCAGTGGCAGCGTTGAAACCAAAGTGAAAGACCTGACCAGTGGCGGAGTAGACTACTCATTTGAAGCCATTGGCAAGAAGGAAACAGCCGAGCAATCATTTGGTATCCTCCGGGCCGGAGGCACAGCTACGATCATCGGCATGATCCCGCAGGGGGTCAAGATTGAACTGGACGGCGCGTCATTCTTGAGGGAACGACGGATTCAGGGCAGCAGCATGGGCTCCAACCATTTTCGGGTAGACATGCCCCGCTACGTAGATTTCTACCTGCAGGGCCGTCTCAAACTGGATGAATTAGTCTCCCGACGCCTCACACTTGAAGACGTAAATGATGCATTCAAGTACATGAAAGAAGGTTCAGTCGCACGCAGTGTAATGATGTTCGACTAACCTCAATCGCCAAGATGGGATTGTTGGTGGGGTCAACGTGGCAAGGTTACTTTCACCGTGCCCGCAAAATGCACCTACCAATTCGTATGTACGTCCCCAGCCACGACCGGTCAATGTAGGGCAAATTGGTAGTCTCCAACTAAACGGCAGGGTCCAACCGCGGAGAATTAGCTGGTTCAGTCGACCAGGTCTGGCCGGTTGGATAAGAACATCATGGTCATGAGCATGGTAGCAACCAGCTTTTCTTCGCTGCCGTCATAGAAGATAACCTCGCCTTTGCAGACTGTTATCGTGGCCCCTGGACGTACAACCTCGCCTCGCGCCAGCAGACGTGCTCCCTTAGCTGTGGACACAAAGTTGACTTTGTATTCCACAGTTGAGATGGCAGTGTCTGCGGAACTGAGACTGAACGCGGCATAGCTGCAGGCACTGTCCAGAATCGCGGTGACGATTCCGCCGTGGACGAAGCCGTGTTGCTGGGTGAGATCAGCCCGGTAGGGCATCTCGATCTCGACCGCACCTGGCTCGACGCGCCCCAACTCGGCGCCCAAGGTTTGCATGGCCGTCTGACGACTGAAACTCCTCCGCACTTTGGCTTCGAAATCAGGGTCTCTAGGCTCGAATCTAGTCAACGATAAGACACCGCCGGGTTAATTCAATCAAAGCCACGTCTAGAATTTGAGGTCCGTGGCATCTTTGAACCGCCGTATGGCCTCGATGTGCTCGGCGGCGGTCGTCAGCCCACCTTGTCGGTTCTCTATGGAAAGATAACGGGCACCGAGTTCTTGCCAAGCTTTGGCCTCATCCATCCAGTCTTCCGGCTGCTTGTCGCTGGTGCGAAGCCGTCCGTCCAACTCTAGCTTGCTTGGGTCGCGGCCCATCTCACGCATGTAGCCGTGGACCTTTTCCACGTAGCCCCGGCCGGTCTCATTGGGACTGAAATTGGGGCACCAGCCGTCCGCGATCCTTGCCACGCGTTTCAGCACGGGCTCGGCGATGGTAGGCGTGGCAGAGCTGCCAGCGCCAAGGAAGATTGGGATAGGCCGCTGAATGGGCAGCGGATTCAACCCAGCATGAGTGATGTTATGCCACTTGCCGTGATAATCCACCACGTCCTGGGTCCAGAGCGCCCGCATCACCTCTATCTGTTCCGCGCTGCGAGCTCCTCGGTTATGGAAATCCTCGCCCAGAGCCTCAAACTCCACAGAGTTCCAGCCAACGCCGATTCCCAGGCGTAACCGTCCTCCGGATAGCACATCAACTTCGGCTGCCTGCTTGGCCACGAGCACCGTTTGGCGCTGGGGCAGGATCAATATGCCGGTAGCCAGGCCAACTCGCTCGGTGATGGCCGACAGATAACCCATCAGTGTCATGGTCTCGTGCACCACTGACTTGTGGTTGTAGGTACGGAGGGCCGGAAAATCATGGTGGGCCGGGTCTGCACCCAACACGTGATCTGCTATGAAGATATAGGCATA
>CAYVIG010000031.1:0-16806 GCA_964451445.1 uncultured Dehalococcoidia bacterium | reverse complement strand
GAAGAAGGGAGACATCCGCATCCCGCCGCGCTCGGCCAGAATCCGGCAATTCTCCTCCAGGGTTGGGAACCCGCCGTTGCCGTTCCCCAGTATCACGCCCACGCGGTAGGGATCGTCTTTGGAGATGTCATAGGCTGCTGTTTCCACGGCTTGTAGGGCTGCAGCGACTGCCAACTGGGTGAAGCGGGCCATCCTGCGGGCTTCTCTACTGGCGATATATGTCCCTGGATCGAAACCCGAGACCTCACCGGAAATCTGACAGGGATAACCTTCCGGATCGCACAGTGTCATCGGGCCGATGCCTGATTTGCCTGCAGCCAGATTCTGCCAATATTCTTCAGGGGTCTCGCCCAAGGGAGTCATGGCTCCCATTCCGGTGATTACTACCCTAACCCGCTCATCTGCCACTGAAGACGCTCCTGGTTGTTTGATTGATGCCTCTGATCTCTTAACCCGTGGAACCCGACTTGGAAAGTCCGGGATATATCTCTGGTTCGATGCCCAATGCCGATTCTCTGACCTCGGCTGTGAGAAACAGTGAGCCCGTCGCCAGCACCAGGTCGTTCGTTCGGGCCGAGTCCAGTGCCATCCTGAGGGCTTCAGCCACCGTTGGCACTGCCACCACTGATTGGTTGAACAGTCCAGCAACCTCTTCGGGGGCCAGCGACCGTGGATGTCGAGAGACCGTCGCGAATACCGAGTCGGCTTTACTATCCAGAGCCTGGGCCATACCTTCGATGTTCTTGTCTCTGGAGAATCCGGCTACCAGGATCAGCTTTTCATAGTTCAGGTACTTGGGCAACGCTTTAAGCAAGCTCTCTACTGAGTATACGTTGTGGGCCCCATCAGCCACCAAGAGTGGAGAACGCGATAATACCTCCATCCGGCAAGGCCAACTGACCTGTTCAAAGCCTACTTCCATGGCATGGGGTGTGACTTTTACCCCCTGGCTGGCCAGCGCTTCTAGGGCAGCAACTGCAGATGCCGCGTTCTCCAATTGGTAGTCGCCAAGCAGGGGCATGTATAGGTCATATTCCCCATTCCGGCCTCTAACTTGGAACCTCTGGCCGTCGGTGCCGCTGCGGCCTTCTTCCCAGGTAACGTCACGGCCCACCAAGATCGGCGCTGCCTCTTTCTCATGACAGGCAACCAGAATCGGAGCCAAAGCTTCGGGATTTTGCGGGGCAACCACGACCGTTGATCCGGGTTTGATGATCCCAGCTTTGTCGGCAGCTATCTCCTGAATGGTATCTCCCAGGATGGCCATGTGGTCCATACTGATGGATGTGATGACGCAAACCCCAGCGTCCAGGACATTGGTGGCATCCAGCTTTCCGCCCAGCCCCACTTCGATCACTTGGGCATCGACCCGATCTTCAGCGAAACATTGAAAAGCCATACCGGTCAGGTATTCGAACAGAGTCAACGGCCCGATCGCATCATCGGCTTTCAGTTCCTCATGGATGGGCCAAAGCCCCTCTACCAAACCTGCGAATACTTCCTGAGATATGGGTTCCGAGTCACGTCTGATTCTCTCTCTAAACGTGTGCAGGTGAGGGGACGAATAGAACCCGGTCTTGTACCCTGAGGCTTTGATCGCAGCGTCACATATGGCTGCGGTGCTGCCTTTGCCCTTTGTACCGGCGATGTGGATAGCCGGTACCTGGTGCTGGGGATTGCCCAGTCGTTCCAGCAAGGTTTCCATCCGGCTCAGGTCATAGATGGCCTTCTGGCGTGGGCCAGTGACCGCGTTCCTTTCATGGTCGACCAGAGCTAGCAGTCGAGCTATTGCCTGAGGGTAGTCCACTTGGCTCCTAAAATCGGGCGGGGTGAGAGTCAGGGTAAAGGTCTGGAAGAAGCTATCTGTGAAGTATCAGTCGTCTCGAATGCTGCTGGGCATCCCGCCCAGCAGCATCTGTAGACCGTCTCCAAAGCCGATGGAGTTCACGTAATCAATGTTACCTGCCAGCGACTGGGGGGTAAACCCAAACACCCGCTCCACTTCACCCATCTCAGCCACGCTCCTGATGCCCAACATCTTGATCTGCTCGGTCGTTATCGGCGCCCTGGGCAGGATTCCTTGGCTGACCGCCGCCACGGCGCGCATCAACCATACTGGCAGATGAAACCTGAGACGCCGTTTGCCCATTGCTCTGGCCACCTCGGTTACCAATTCGTTGTAATTCAGACGTTCGGTACCGCCGATGTCGATGGTCTTTCCCTTGAGGTCTTCCCGACCCAGGGTTATGGCGATGCAACGGGCAAGATCATCAGCGGCCAGAGGTTGCAGTCGGTTCCTTCCTGACCCGATAACCGGGACAATTGGGGACAATTGCACCATTCCAGCCAGGACGTTCAGGAATTCATCACCCTCACCAAACAGCATGGACGGCCTGAATATCGTGAAGTGCATCCCGCTTTTAACGACTTCCTGTTCGCCCAGCCATTTGGTGTAGAGGTAAGGATAGGTCTGGTCGTTGGCAGCGCCGATGACACTCACATGCAGAAAATGTCTGGCTCCGGCTTCTTTTGCCGCTGCCAGCACGTTCGCCGTGCCTTCCCGATGAACCGCGTCAAAGGAGTTTCGCCGGGTCGGCCGGATAACTCCCACCAGATGGATCACCGATTCGGCGTCGTAGAACGCGTTCTTCAACGAAGCCGGGTCGCCTATGCTGCCGTACTGGACCTCTACCTCCCGGTGGGGAAACATGCGTTCCCGGCCAGGTGTGTGAACCAGACAGCGCACCTGTTGGCCACGGTCCAGTAATTCACGGACCACTCTCCGGCCAAGAAACCCGGTGGCGCCGGTAACCAAAACAACCAAGTCTACTTCTCCATTGACCGAATCAGCCTTTGGCGGATAGGAAGATTGCGGCGGGTTTATTGCAACAACGGTGGCAAATCCGTCTGCGTCGTGTCAAGGGAATCTCGGACAAAGTCTACCGGAAGCCGCCGATTTAGAAAAGAACCAAGGGGACATGCTGCGGTAGAATTGGCGCAACGCAACGCAATTGGAAATCCGGCACCATCTATGGAGCAGCACATGGAAGATTTGGACCTGCACTTTGGCGCGGGGATAGCACTGGGGGCCAGTGAAACCGCCCGGCAAGCACGCTGGATGGAGGAATTGGGCTACGAATATTTCTCCTCAGGGGAGCATTTCATGCGCGGAGACCCGCCGGGTGCGACCCATGCAACCCTGCCGTTGCTAGCGGTGGCCGCAGGAGCAACCGAAAACCTGCGTGTCCTTTCTTCAATCATCCTGACACCCTTCTACCATCCATTGATGCTGGCGCGTACGACTGCCACTCTGGATATTGCCTCCGGAGGACGTTTGACCCTCGGAGTTGGTGTTGGTGGCGAATTCCCTGTCGAGTTCGAAGCTGCCGGCCTCCAGGTGAACCAACGAGGCCGCCGGACCGACGAGTGCCTGGATGTGCTACGCCAACTTTGGACCGGGGAACGGGTGACTTTCTCAGGGCGGCATTTCCAAATGACCGACGCCATGATCAACCCAACGCCTACTCAGAAACCAAACCCGCCGGTGTGGGTTTCGGGTCGACGGGATGCGGCCATGCTACGCGCCGCAACTTACGGGGACGGCTGGATGCCCTATTTCTATGATGCTCCCAGATACCGCGATAGCGTGGAAAAGATCAAAGGTTTCGCCGCCGCTGCGGGCCGGGAGATATCAAATTTCCAGTGGGCACACTTCCCATACATCGCCATTTACCCCACAGAGCAGGAGGCCGCGGAGGTTGCGGCAAGACAGCTGGGCGGTCGCTATCTCTATGGCGGAGAGTTCTTGGACATCGTCAGGAAGTATTGCCTACTTGGGACCGTTGAAAATTGCGTCGAACAACTTCAGGAATACATCGACGCTGGCGCGCGCCACATCGTCTTCAGCATCAGTTGCCCTATGGAAGACAGGGAACGCCATCTAGAGGTCATCGCCAAAGAACTGATACCCCGCTTCCAAAGCAAATAGACAATGATGGTGAGCAAACCGTAAAGCTAGGCACAAACGGATACAAACGTTATGACAATTTGGCTTTTCTAGCGTAGAATATGATGGAGTTCATATGGTCAACGAATCGTACAAATAACAACTATAGAATAACTGGGCGTTCCTCCCTATAAAAACACTCAAAAACCTAGTGTCTCAGGTAGGAAAATCAGTTATTTTGGGTACGGGTCGTCCTGTATAATGGGGCGCGAACCAAAACCAAGCAGCGGTGGATTTAGCTACAGCTTGCCAATGTTCACCGCAGTTAGCCCAAGGATACTCGCAGATTGTAAGTGACCAATCTAGGCCTACTACATGGTCTGGCGATTGCCAGCAGGAGCAAAGATGTCGCGAATAAAACGGGTGATGCTGTTTCAACCAGCTTCAGCCGGTGGGAATTTTGAATACGTAGCCATACCCAGGCAGGGAATGCTCTTCCTTTCCGGAGCGTTAGCTCAGTGGGAAGGCCCCAATATCTATGAGCGCGAGATTTGGTTTGAAGACCGGTCCGGCCTCATGGATCCGGAAAAAGACCTGGAAGGCATCGATATCCTCATGGTCACGGCCCTCATCAATGAGGCACCCCGTGGGTATCAGTTAGCCAAACTAGCCAAAGAATTCCATCCGAATATCATAACCATCGGTGGCGGCCCTCAGATGAGCCCCCTGGCCGAAGAAGCCTTCAACTACGGCAACTTCGACGTCATCGTAAACCGAGAGGGCGAAGATATCATCGGCCAGTTGTCTGATGTGTTGTTGGAGCACGGCCCTGGAGACCGTGACCAATATCTGGCTAAGATTCCAGGCATCACCTATCGGAAAGATGGCGGAATCGTCGAAACACGGCGGTCGGGTCTGGTCACTCCAGATTTCGTAGAACTGCCGGATTTCCGTTCTATCAAAGACCTAAATTCAGCCAACCCCATGGTCGGCGCAGTCATAGAAACCATCAGAGGGTGCACTGAAAACTGCACCTACTGTCAGGTGATTCAGCAATTCTTGGGTTACCGGATGATCTCACGTGAGACTGAGTTCAAACGTTTGGCTCAACTCCGTGAGCTGGCCGCTGACGGTTTGATTCACTCCTCCCGGAACGGCGAGTTCCAGGTATTCATCTCTGATGACCTGCACACCCCGCCCAAGCGGGCGGTCAAATTCCGTGATGAGCGCCTCGCCCGCTTGCAAGGCTGGAAGGGCCACACCGACAGCATGAACATGATCTGCCAGGTCAGGGCCGAAGTCGGCCAGGACCAGGAACTCACCGCTGCGATGCAGGACGCCAACATCAGCATGATCTACGTTGGTGTGGAGTCGGACAACGCCGAAAACCTGCTGGCGGTGAACAAACGGCAAGAACCCGGTCAGATGCACAAGGACCTGGATTACCTCAATAATGAGGGTCTAGCCGTCGTTGCAATGACCATCATCGGGTTACCGTTCGACACCGAGAAAAGCATCATGGATCTGGCGGATTGGGTGACGACTGTCAGCAAATACCAGACCGTCAATTTCCTAACGCCTCTTCCTGCAACCTCCAACTGGGACACCTTGGTTCCTCTGAACGAGAACGGTGACCTGCTAGCCGAGGGCGAGATGCGTCCGTACCATCTCTACACTGGTCGGCAGTTTGTCCACCAGGACAAGCGCTGGACCATGCAAGAGAGCAGGGACCTATTTGACCGGTACACGGCCAAACTGAACCCGGTTGACGACCTTTACCGACGTATCTTCCGGATTCTCCGCACCTACAAACTCAGATTGGCGGCAACCAGCCGTGATATGAGTGAGACACTGGCCACGAAACTGAACGACGCATCAGGGTCGCTAAGAAACTGGTCTGATACTGCGTCACTGACCGGTCTGGAATTCGGCGATAACATTGCCGAGCAGATGGCTGAACTCATCGAGCAGATTCGCTCCGTGTCACAGCCGCTGGCCAACGCCAGGAAAGAAGCAGCCGATGTCATCGGTACACGGGTCAATGAATTGTCGGAGTCACTCCAGCAATTAACCGGACCGGGAGGCAGCCAGGAATTGGCTCTGAACATCTCAGGGCGAATAACCGAACTGACCGAACTCATCGATAACACGGTGACAGTTACTTCCCAGTCCGGAACCAAGAAGTAAAAGCCGTTAACCAACGCACTTAATAGCTACTACATTCCTGGAACCGATTCGAATGAGTTCGAGTGAACTGGTCCAGGATGCAAAAACCATTTCTAATTGTGATTTGTGAAGGCCCTTAATTGGGCCTTTGCAAGTGTATGGGCTGGGAAAATATGAATGGAAACCACCGGGTGATGGTCACCGGCATGGGAATCATCAGTCCCCTTGGGCTTGATGTTGAAACAACCTGGGACGGCATAGTGAACGGTCGCTCCGGCGTGGACCTGATCACCGCATTTGATACAGAAGGCTACGACACCCACTTCGCTGCCGAGGTCAAAGGGTTTGACCCAGAGAATTACCTGGATCGCAAAGAAGCCCGGCGTATGGACCGGTTTGCCCAGTTCGCCGCCGTGGCCGCCCAACAGGCGTGCCGACAGGCCGGCCTGGAAACTGGAAGCGTCGATCCCTATCGAGTCGGCGTGATCATCGGCAGTGGTATTGGTGGGATTTCCACACTCTCCCAGCAACACGAGGTACTGATCTCCCGGGGGCCCAAGCGCGTCAGCCCATTCTTGATTCCCATGATGCTCGGCGACATGGCATCAGCTCAGGTCTCTATGGTCACGGGATCGATGGGGGCCAACTACTGCACCGTCTCTTCTTGCTCAAGTGGCGCCGACGCCCTTGGTCAGGCCTGGGCTATGATCAGAAGAGGTCAGGAAGACATTGTCCTGGCCGGTGGCAGCGAAGCCCCGGTGGTCCCGGTCGCCGTGGCCGGTTTCAATGCGCTGCGGGCCCTCTCCAGATTCAACGAAAACCCGGCCGGTGCCAGCAGACCCTTTGACGTCCACCGCGACGGTTTTGTCATAGGTGAGGGAGCTGCTGTGTTGGTGCTGGAAAGCGAAGAAAGCGCCAAACGCCGCGGAGCAACCATCTTGGGTGAGATCAAGGGTTATGCAGCGACCTCCGACGCTCATCACCTGACCGAGCCGATGGCTACTGGAGAAAGCGCCGCCAAGGCCATGGGCAAAGCCCTGAAAGAAGCGGGAGTCGATACTTCCGATGTCGACTATGTGAACGCCCATGGAACATCCACCCCCCTAAATGACCATCACGAGACCATGGCCATCAAAGTAGCCATGGGTGAGGACGCGTATCGGGTTCCGGTCAGTTCAACCAAGTCCATGACCGGTCACCTCCTTGGTTCGGGTGGTGCTCTAGAAGCCTGTTTCTGCCTGCTGGCCATGGAGAACAGCATCATCCCACCGACCATCAACCTGGCAGAACAGGACCCTGACTGCGATCTGGATTACACGCCAAACACGGCGCGGCCCCAAAACCTGGATGTATCAGTCAGTAACTCCTTCGGCTTCGGTGGTCACAACTCGGTGTTGGTCTTCGGCAAATCCGAGACGGCCAGCTAGACAGTGATAAACGGTGAATCAGGTCATCCGTGGTCTTTGCCGTCTGGAATCGATACCGAAGCCCTCTCCGGGCATGTGCCGCCAGCAATCGCCCAATTGCTGGTTAGACGGGATATCGACACTCCGGAGAAACTGAAGACCTTCCTACTCCCGCCCCACAAATTGCCCTACGACCCTATGCGCATAACGGGCATGGAAACCGCCCTAAGACGCCTCTATGCCTCGGTCAAAGAAGGCGAAAAAGTCGGGGTATTTGGCGACTTTGACGTGGACGGCATCACCGGGACTGCCATCATCTGTGAGGGCCTTTCTTCCCTTGGAGTCCCAGTCTTCCCGTACCTGCCCCACCGGGTGGACGAGGGCCACGGGCTTTCCAACTCGGCCATCGATACCCTCGCCGGACAGGGCGTGACCCTGATAGTGACTGTGGATACCGGGATCACCTCATTTGAAGAGGTGGATTACGCCAAGGGTCTGGGAATCGACGTTATCATCACCGACCACCATATCCCCCACGATGGCGTGCCCAACGCAGTCACTTCACTAAACCCCAAGATACCCGGCAGTGACTATCCGTTCTTCGAGCTATGCGGCGCTGGGATCGGTTTCAAACTGGTCCAAGGATTATATGAATTCTACGGCCAGCCTTGGGACCCGGGTTTGCTGGAGCTTGCCGCCATGGGGACCATCGCCGACCTTGTGCCACTCCTGGATGAAAACCGTTACCTGGTGCAAGAAGGACTGCGCGAACTGGCGAACACCCGTCGACCAGGTCTCCGGGCTCTGTATAGCCTGGCCAGGGTCGATGCCGATGACATCACGGCAGAGACCGTGTCTTTCCAGATCGCGCCAAGGCTGAACTCTGCCGGCCGCATGGGCGATCCCATGGACAGCTACAACCTCCTGACCACCAACTCACAGGAAGAAGCCGGCGCCCTGACTCGCAAGTTGGAATCCTTGAACATGGACCGGCGGGCGATCACAGAAGAAACCTACGCTATAGCCGCGGAGCGTGTCGAAGACCTGGGCGAGCTTCCGTCTGTGATTGTAATCTCCGACGAACGCTTTTTGCGTGGCGTGGCAGGACTGATCGCAGGCAGACTGGTGGACAAGTACCGGCGTCCTGCTGTGGTGATTGCAGTCGAGGGAGAATTCAGCGTTGCCAGTGGCCGCAGCATACCGGAGTTCAACATAGTAGCCGCTATCGAATCGTGCGAAGACCTTCTCGTCCGATTTGGCGGCCATTCCCAGGCCGCAGGCCTCACAGTGGCAACAGAGGCCATTCCCCAGCTTAAATCGCGTCTGGAGAGCTACAGCGCCGGTTCATTGGACACCCAAGGCCTGGTCAGGCAGGTGGATATCGACGCAGTGATCAGCTTGGATGAGTTAGACGACACCATGATCCGCTGGATCAATGACCTGGAACCCTATGGACCGGCCAATCCACGCCCGGCCTTCGCCAGCATGGAAGTCAGGGTTTTGGAGACATTCCACATGGGTCGGGAACAACAGCACCTTCGGTTGAGGGTCGAGACCAATGGCGCCGAGTTCACCGCTTTGGCTTTCAATCAGGCCGATAAATGGCAGCCAAACACTGAGTTTGTGGACTTGGCCTTCACGGTGATGAACGACTCTTTCCGTGGGAAAGGGGCCATTGCCCTGCGGCTGCTCGACTTCAAACCTTCAGTCTAATCTCACCCGCCGCTAAAACCCCTCTCCATCTAAGCGCGGCAACCTACTCGGAACTTGAGTCTTCGGTTTGCGGTTCAGGACGCGGCTGGTTGTTGGTCGGTCGTACCAATTGGGCCTTCCAGACCAGCAGCGGTACAGTGACGAGCACAACAATGATCGCCACGACCTGGGCCTCGTTCAGAGCGCCAAAGTACTCGTTGAATTCCTCTCTCAGGAAACTGAGGAAGAAGCGGCCTATCGAATAGGTCGCCAGGTAGAGGGCGAAAAACATCCCATTAGGACGCAACCTGTTGCGCAGCGGCCAGATGGCGGCAAACAGCGCCAGGTCAAACAAAAGCTCATAGCCAACCGCCGGGTGCGTGGGCGGCCGAAAGACACCCGGGCTGTTGGGGTGGGTGTAAATGACACCCCACGGGAGTTCAGTCACCTTGGAGAAGTGCTCACCGTTGATGACATCTCCAACGCGGCCAATCGCCATACCAACCAAGAGCGCCGGAGCTGTGACATCAGCCAGCCGCCCGATTCCGGGAAGGTTGGCCTTGTGGGCCTCCCCCATGAACGGGAAGACGGTTCTCCATAGTGACAGGAACCAATCGGAATTCCGGACCATAATGTACAGCGCGCCGCCGATGAATCCGCCGATTATGGCGCCATAGATCGCTATTCCACCCGACCAGACCGAGAAGACACTCATGAAATCGTCTCGGTAGACCTCGTCCCAGAAGTCGATGACGTGCAATATCCGGGCACCGATCACTCCACCGATGACGGCCCAAACCGCAACCGAGTAGATGGAATCGACGACCATCCCTTCTCTACCGCCCCATCGGGCTACCAGCCAGACCGCAACCGCGACTCCCACAAAGGTCATAACACCATGCCAGGATAGGGTCAGTCCCCAGAAGTCGATGAGATTGGGGTTTATTCCGATGGATATGCTGGCCAGGATGCCCATTGATTGAACCTTTGCCATGTCAATTTAGATTGGTCGGGTGCGCGCCTATCGGTATCACCATATCCGGAGGTCACTCTGGGATAGAATTCTCTCCGCATAGCTCTGGTGGAACCGTGCTAACAAGGTAAACCCCAGCGCTATGTGGTTGCAACACATCTGCTATCGACTGGTGCTCTTCTTCGCTGGACGGGATGGTAAATAAAGCCGGACCGGCGCCGCACAGATGCATCACCGGGCCACCGTCCTCGACGATCTCCCGACACATATCAACCAATGTAGGATAGGTCCGGGCGGCGACTTCCGAGAAAGCGTTGAAGATCAACCCGCGTACAGACTCCCTTACGAACTGGCCCGAGGTTAGGATCTGTATCATCTGCCGGGTGAGACCGCCGTCGCTGAATTGAGCGCGGGTCAACCTGGAATACATGCTGGCCGTTTTGTTGGGAATGACAAGCGAAGGAAAGACCAGCGTGACCGCCAGAGGTGGCAGAGAAGCGAGTTGGGTTATCTGCTCTCCTCTGCCCTGGGCCAACGCCGTGCCACCCCAGAGAAAGAAGGTAACGTCCGATCCAAGTCTTGCAGCGATCACGGCTAGTTCTTCAACCGACAAACCTAGGCCCCAAAGGCGGTTCAAACCCAGCAACGCCGTGGCGGCGTCACTGCTCCCTCCCCCCAGGCCCATCCCCACTGGGATATGCTTTTCCACGGTTATCTTGGCTGCGGGATCGACGCTGCCCACCTTGGCCAACTCAACTGCCGCCTGCCAAACCAGGTTCTGATTCCCGGCCAGTTCTGGGTACTCACATTCAACTTTTAGTTCGGTATCCGGTTCAAAGAGGAGTTTGTCGGCCAAGGCGACGGTCTGCATTACCGTGGTGACCAGATGGTAGCCATCATCCAGACGGTCGAGCACCTCAAAGGTCAGGTTGATCTTGGCGTAGGCCGGAATCTCCACGGTCTAAGCACCTTCCCCGGAAACTGCCGACGTCTCAGCCCAGGCCCGGTAGATTGCAGCCCACTCTGCTATATCCAATGTCTGAGGCCTGCGTGTAGCATCGATGCCCGCCCGTTTCAATATATCCCCGCCAGAGACGGGTTCTATTTGAAGTCCCTGGCTGAGGGAATTTCGAATCTGCTTTCTAGGAGCGGCGAATCCAGCCTTCACCACGGTGAAGAAATCTTCCTGACTAGCAACTTCAGCTGCAGGCTCGGGTAGCACCGTCAATCTCACTACGGCCGAAGTTACTTTGGGTGGCGGCCGGAACGACTTTGGCGGCACGGAGCAGACCATCTTAGCGTTGGCGTAAAACTGGGTGGCCACCGACAAGATACCCATCTCGCCCGGCGGGGAAACCATGTTCTTGGCGACTTCCTGCTGAACCATGACCACCAGCACGCTGGGTTTAGGTTCTGATTCCAACAGACGCCGCACGATGGGGTTTGCCGCATAGTAAGGGAGGTTAGCGACGACTTTGTAGGAAGTATCCGGAGCGATGATCTCGGCTAGATCAACGGTCCGGGCATCGGCCTCGACACAGGTCAGGTTATCGGGATGATCCAGACGGGCAGGCAAGGCGGCGGCAAGCTCTTCATCGAGTTCCACAGCGATCACCCGCTTTACCCGTGTGACCAGTCTCTTGGTTAAAACACCGTGCCCTGGCCCAATCTCAACAACGACATCGTCCTCTGAAAGGTCGGCTGCTCTGAGGATCCGACTGGCAGTGCCGATGTCAGACAGAAAGTGCTGGCCAAGGGATTTGCGGGAGGAGGTTTTGCCAGATGAAGATGTCACGGCTTAAAGGATACCTGATTCAGAGAACGTGACCTTGGTGAGCAGAAAAGTGGATTGGACAGGAAATAATGAGGTAGAGATAAGACCGTACACCTCCCGTTGTCATTAACCAGCGGGCATTTCATAGATGATGACTCAGACCAGGCACTCCCACGGCACCCGCAGGGTCCTGTTTACCGTTGCTTCCTTCCGGATCTGGCGGGGTTCGCAAGTCTACGTCGCGCGGGACCCAGTCCTCAGTATCATCGCCCATAATATGGGCCCTCTGGCCACGCCGAGGGGAGGAGTTCAACCCCGCTATAGCGGATTGCGGATATAGGGCACCGCTGGCTCCCCGTCTAGTACGGCCTCATTAACATGGTAGGATTGGGAGAGTGCGCTAGTCAAGGGTAACCATTCCCACTTAAGTTAGCCCCCGCTACCATGGGTATTCTCGGAACTATGGGAAATCGCGCTGATTTAACCTGGCCGATCTTTTATGCAGATACGTAAAGCAGTCATACCCGCCGCAGGCCTCGGCACCCGGTTTTTACCGGTGACCATGTCTGTGCCAAAAGAATTACTCCCGATCATCGACCGGCCCCTCCTGCAATATGTGATCGCAGAAGCTGTTGAAGCCGGTGTAGAAGAGGTCATCATCGTGACCTCGCCGGACAAAGAGTCCATCGGCGATTATTTTCAACGCCAACCAAACTTGGAACAACGTCTGACGGCGAACGGGGAAGATGAACTGCTGGACAAGGTCACGGAGGCCGGGAACCTGGCGAAAGTCAGTTTTGTGATCCAGCACGAAGCCTTGGGACTGGGCCACGCGGTGCTCATGGCCAAAGATGAAGTCGGTGATGAGCCTTTTGTGGTGATACTACCTGATGACATCATTGCCCATTCTCCTGGAGCCATCAGCCAGATGGTTCGGGTGTCAGAAGAATTGGACGCAGGGGTCGTCGCGGTGGAAGCTTTGCCCTGGGAAGTCGTCCACAACTATGGGGTGGTGAATGCCAGCAAAATATCAGATGGCATCCACCAGATTCACGGGTTGGTGGAAAAGCCGCCGAGGGAAGAAGCTCCATCGAACTTGAGCATCGTCGGTCGTTACATACTGCCTCCCGATATATTCCACTACCTTGAAACGACCAAACCTGGCGCCAAGGGAGAGATCCAGTTGACTGACGGACTCCTGGCTTTGCTTCAAGAACATGATCTATACGCTTACGAGTTCATAGGCGCCCGTTACGACGGCGGCACCCCTATGGGGCTCTTGAGAGCATCCCTGGCGTTTGCATTGGATAGGGACGATACAGCAGAAGAGGCAAAGATGCTCTTGCGGGAATTTCGGGATAGGTCCGATTAGGAAAGCAGGCCGCTTCCGTAAACCAACAACAAAGAGACAGGCTAAATGTTCAGGAGGAAACCCATTGGCAACTGGCAAACAGGAACACATAGACACGGTTCAAGGTATCAAGAAAGATCTATTGGCAGTCCTAGACGGCATGGATTACTGTCTGGACTGGAAACAAGACCCTTCCGAGTGGTCTGCCAGGGAGTTGGTCTACCACGTTATCGACACACCCCCCGGTGGTGTCCACGGGCTGATCAAAGGCATGCTTTCAGGGGAGATCACCGAGTACGACCTCTGGAGCGATCTGACGAACCTGACACCGGAGAGGCTCGCCTACGACATTTCTCAGATAACAGCGGATATAGAGGCCTGCACCGACGACCTGATTAACTCGCTCTCTGGTATGTCTGATGCCGACCTGGAAGGCAAGTCGGTCATGATGCATCAGAAGACGCGGCTGGTAGACGATGAACGCTCGATCGACATGATATTGACGCGGACGTTGAACGGCCACATCCAGGAGCATCTCGTGCAGTTGCGGGCCTTGCGGGAGGCTCTGGCAATCTAGAGTAGTTCGGCTGCTCTAGTTGCCGCCGACTTCCAAGATGCTGAGGAATGCTTCCTGGGGAATCTCAACCTGGCCCACCATCTTGAGGCGCTTCTTGCCTTCTTTTTGCTTTTCCAGCAACTTACGCTTCCGGGTGATGTCACCACCGTAGCATTTGGCCAATACGTCTTTACGCATGGCACGCACAGTCTCTCGGGCAATGATGCGGCTTCCAATGGATGCTTGGATCGGCACTTCAAACATCTGTCTTGGGATTGTGCCACGCAATTTTTCCACTATCTTGCGGCCCTGGGTTACCGCAGCATCGCGATGCATGATCATGGACAAGGCTTCCACTGGATGATGGTTGACCAGGATGTCTACTTTGACCAGTGGCGCGGCCCGGTATCCGGCAAAGCTGTAATCCAAAGACGCATATCCTTGGGTCTTTGACTTCAGTTGGTTGAAGAAGTCCGCCAGGAGTTCCACCAATGGCACGGTGTACTCCATCACTACCCTGGAGTGTTCATCGTCTGCGATTTCGCCATCTTTGCGAGTGCCGCCGCCCTGCATGTATTCCATTCGCTTGAAATCAGATCTACGTGAGTGCATTAGGTCCATCAAAGCACCCACATGACGGCTGGGGGCGACAATGGTCAGGTCCAGTAGTGGTTCTAAAATCTCTGACAATTCATTAGGTGATGGCAGTTTGGCCGGGCTGTCGATCATGACCGTTTCGCCGCTGGTCAGCACCACCTGATAGGCAACGCTCGGCGCGGTAACGATCAGGTCCAGATCATACTCACGCTCAAGTCTTTCTTGGATGATCTCCAGGTGCATGAGACCCAGGAACCCGCAACGGAAACCAAACCCAAGGGCGCTGCTGTTTTCCGGCTCCATCCCCAAGGAAGCGTCATTGAGTTGTAGTTTTTCCAATGCGGCCCGTAGGTTCCCGTATTCTTCACCATCGGCGGGATACAGGCCCGCAAAGACCATAGGCTTAACCGGCACATAGCCAGGAAGCGGGTCCTCAGCGGAGTAGCGATCCAGGGTCAGCGTATCGCCCACCGAGCACTCCTTGACCTCTTTGAAGCCGGTGGCGATGTAGCCGACCTGTCCAGTTGATAGCGATTCTGTCGGTGTTGGGCCAGGGGAGAAGACTCCGACTTCGACTATCTCTGCCAAGTTGCCGGACGACATGACTTTGATCTTGTCAGTCTTGCTGATAGTCCCGTCTTTTACGCGGACGTGGGCGATGATTCCCTTGAAAGAGTTGAACTCCGAGTCAAAGACCAGGCTCCGGGGGGGGCCTTCAATCACGCCAGTAGGTGGCGGGACTCTCTCCACAACGGCATCGAGTATCTCTTTGGCGCCGGTCCCTTCTTTGGCGGAAACGTAGAGAATCTCATCTTTGGTGAATCCAAATGCCTGCTGAATCTCTGCGGATACTCGGTCTGGTTCTGCTTGAGGCAGGTCAACCTTGTTCAGGACCGGGATCAGTTCCAGGTCATACTCCATGGCCAGAAGTGTGTTGGCGATGGTCTGAGCTTCTATACCCTGGCTGGCGTCCACCACCAACAGCGCTCCCTCACAGGCGGCCAAGGCTCGGGAGACTTCGTAGCTAAAGTCCACGTGGCCTGGCGTGTCAATGAGGTTGAACTGGTATTCGATTCCATCAGGCGCGGCATGTGACATGGTCACAGCCTTACCCTTGATGGTTATGCCCCGTTCCCTCTCGAGATCCATCTGGTCGAGGAATTGCGCTTTCATCTCACCCGCACGAACTGTGTCAGTGATCTCTAGGAAGCGATCAGCTAAGGTCGACTTACCGTGGTCGATGTGGGCAATGATGCAGAAATTTCTGATGCGGCTTGGTTCCATATTAATCCAATGTTATCACGCTCGAATTTCACCAACAATGAAGATCGGGCAGTGTTGCGGTCAACAACCTTCCAATCATGTTGCAAAAAAAAGAGACTGTTTTGCAACAGTCTCTCTTTTCTGGTTTACCGAGTGATAGTTGTGGGGTTAGTAGCTGCCGTATCCGTTGGCCAGGAGACAGGCCGCATGGTGATCTGACTCCACCTCCCGTAACTCGGGCAGATTCTGGGAGCAAGTGTCGTTGGCTACCGGGCAGCGGGGATGGAACACGCAACCGCTAGGCGGGTTCAGTGGGCTGGGAACCTCACCAGTTAGCAATACGCGCTCCCGTTCGGCGTCCAACACCGGGTCGGGAATCGGAACTGCAGATAGCAGGGCCTTGGTGTAGGGATGAACTGGATTTCGATAGATCTCGTTCCGTTCTGCGATCTCTACCATGTGACCCAGGTACATGACACCGACCCGGTCACTGATGTGGCGAACCACGGACAAGTCATGGGCGATGAATAAGTAAGTCAGGTTGTATTGTTCTTGCAGGTCTTCCAACAGGTTGATAATCTGAGCCTGAATTGACACGTCGAGTGCGGAGACAGGCTCATCAGCGACGATGAACTTTGGCTCCACTGACAATGCCCGGGCGACACCGATACGTTGTCGCTGTCCGCCGCTGAACTCGTGAGGGAAGCGGTCGGCCATGTATGGGTTGAGACCCACATTCAGGAGTAGATCCGCAATCTTCTCCCGATATTCTTGTTTACTGTTGACCAAGCCGTGGACGATCAATGGCTCACCGATGATGTTCCCTGCTGTCATCCGGGGATTCAATGAACTGTAGGGATCTTGGAAGATCACTTGCATCTCACGTCGCATTCCGCGCATTTCCCTGGAGTTCAAATCGGTCAGGTCTCGGCCTTCGAATAGGACCTGCCCACCAGTTGGTTTGTAGAGTTGCAGGATGCAGCGTCCGGTGGTGGTCTTGCCGCAGCCGCTTTCGCCGACCAGACCCAGGGTTTCGCCTCGATTAACCGTGAAACTGACGCCATCAACGGCTTTTACATATC
>CAYVIG010000030.1:0-17036 GCA_964451445.1 uncultured Dehalococcoidia bacterium | reverse complement strand
GGCGCGCGGGTGGTGGTGGCCGCCCTGAACGTCGAGGGCGGCGAAGAGACGGTCCAACTAATCAAGGAAGCAGGCGGTGAGGCCATCTTGGTCCACGCTGACGTCTCCAATCTCGAAGACACCCAGGCCATGGTTGCCCAGGCGGTTGAAGCCTTCGGTAGCCTTGATTGCGCCTTTAATAACGCAGGAATCGGCGGAGGCAGAGACCGCAATCTCACAGCCGACTACCTGGAAGAAGACTGGGACCGGGTCATGTCCGTCAACCTGAAGGGCGTATGGCTCTGCATGAAGGCAGAGATACCCCAAATGTTGAAACAGGGCAAAGGGGCCATCGTGAACACAGCCTCGATCGCTGGTCTGGTAGGGCTTTCCGGCACCGTTGCCTATGTCGCCGCCAAGCACGGTGTCACCGGCCTGACCAAGGCAGCGGCAATGGAATACGCCAAGACAGGTATCAGGGTAAATGCGGTCTGTCCGGGGTATATTGAAACGCCGCTGATCGAGGGCGCGTTTGAAAGGATTGAGGGGTATAAAGAAAGGCTAGAATCACGGCATCCGTTGGGTCGTCTAGGTCAGCCAGAGGAGATTGCTTCGGCGGTATTGTGGCTTTCGTCAGATGCGTCATCATTCGTCACCGGCCACAACATGACCGTGGACGGAGGCTACGTGGCCCAGTAACCATGTACCAATTAGCTCTAGCCTATCGGCGGTGGTCTGGCTCGGGGGAATGCTCTTCCTAGTGATGGTCATGCTGCCCATCGCCCGAAAGGCCATGCAATCCGGAGGACTCGAGGCCCTTGGCATGTTGCAAAATGCGGCCAAACGGTTCCTGCCGATAGCCTGGGCGGCCATGGCCTTGCTGGCTGTCAGTGGATCGTACCTGGCCTCGGATCACTGGTGAATCGGAGTCAATGTCTTCTTCACCGATGATGGCCGGTTCATGCAGGTACTGCGAGCGAAGTCGATCCTGGTCTTACTGGTGGTGGTGCTAAGTTTGATGCACGACTTCTGGCTAGGCCCCAAGGTTCTCGAACGGCTGGAACAAGCACGCGCAGCCGGACAAGTCCTACCCCCAGAGTCCGACCTGAAGACTAGGCCGCATGACCGCCGGAATAAACCTGCTATCCGCCGTGACCATCCTAATCTTGGCTGTGTGGTTGATTCGGCCCTAGGTTTACAACTCCAGCAAGCGGCTGGTGTCCATAAAGGTGGTGATTATCTCGGGGCCGTCTTCCCGGATTACGACTAGGTCTTCTATGTGGAAACCTTGGACTCCGGGCCACCGCACTCTGGTTTCGACTGCGAAGACCATGTTGGGGGCAAGGGGCGTGTCATCGTAGGCCGCGAGCATGGGCATCTCATGGATATATAGACCCAGGCCGTGTCCAGCGAAGGGCAGGCTGAACTCGATATCTGCCTCTTTGTAGAACTCCACGTTCTGCCGGTAGACTTCATTTGCGGGGACCCCAGTCTGCATAGTGGCGATGGTCTTCCGGTGCACCTCGGCGAGGCGGTTGTAGATGGAATGTTGTTCGTCGGTGGCCTTGCCCACAACAACCGTCCGACCGATATCCGAAAAATACCCGTTGAACCAGCCGCCGCAGTCTGCTTTCAGAATGTCGTTTGGCTGGACTTCGATGTCAGTGGGATCTGGGTGGGCGTAGCCGGAGTTTGGCCCCACGGTGAAGAACAAGAATGACGGAAGCTCCGCTCCAGCCTGCATGATATTAGCGCCAAGCCTCGCTACCAGATCCCGCTCTCTCTCGCCTGGTCTGGAGGTGGAATATGTTGCCATCAAGGCCCGTTCTGTGGCCATCGCCGCGCGACTGAGGATATCAATCTCGGCGTCGGTCTTAATCATCCGCACCGTTTGAAGCATCGTTTCGCAGGACTCAAATTTGGCTTCTGGCATGGTCTCCAGAAGCTCGAGGTAGTAATCGGTGGTCAGATAGGCCGGTTCAAACCCGATCCTACCTGCGCTTAGCCCCTTCTCGGCAAGAACATCCGATAACAATTTGATTGGCGAATCTGCGTGCTGCCGATAGCCGCGAACGTCGGGAATCCAGGATTTCTCCTGAACGTAACCCTCCTCATTGGTGGCGACTATCAGCGTCGGTTCACCCTCTCGCGGCCAGACAACCAACGCCAGTCGGTCTCGAATCACCTTCTGGGACCAGATACCCACCCCAGAGGTATAGGGCACATTCTCCGGGGACATGGCGATGATCGCGTCGAACTCACCGTTCTCCATCGCGCTGCGCAGGCTATCCAGGCTACCGAGTATCTCGTTCATCTTCAACTCACAAATCCGTTCCAGTATTGGGGCAAGCGGGCCAACGCTTCGGCAGGCAGAGCCCCTTTCGCCGCGTACTGCACTGACTTCTCCAGGTGGTCCATGTCTGAATAGCCCACCAATACAGTGGAAACGCCTGGGTTGCTAAGGGCGAACCGTATGGACGCCTCAGGCATATCCTCGGCAAACCCCTCATCGACCAAGTAAGCAAACTGTTGCGCTCGCGATTCGTCTTGCTGGAAGTCTCTACCCGAGCCGATGGGAGCCACAGTTGGCACAGCCACTGGATGCCGCACGCTGGTGCCCGAAAGAGCTCCTGCCGCTAGTACTCGAATCACTATGACCCCCACCTGCTTCTGCACTGCGAGGTCAATTAGGCGGTCGTAGGCGGGCATGTCGAACTCGACTGGCATAGCCGCCCCGGCGCTGGCGTTGATCAGGTTATAGACGGTCTGGACCGTGCTGACCGTACCGGACGCAACAACCTCGTGGATGCCGCTGGGTTCACCCACCCCGGTCATGCCGTAGTACCGCACCTTGCCCTGGGCCTTCAGAACTTCCAGCCCTTCTCGGACTTCTCCCAGAACATCGGCCACCGTTACGGTACGGACACTAACGTCGGTCTGGGAACTGATTCGATCATGGAGTTGGATCAGGTCAACCTGATCCAGTCCCAGTCGCTTCAAGCTGGCTTCCACAGACTCGATCACTCCGGCTTTAAGGTCGTTTGGATTGGACTCGCCAAGACTATATTTGGTGCCTACGAAGAATTCAGCAGAACGGATATCAGTGGAGAGTTTCCTCATCACCCGACCCAGGTTGATCTCGGACTGACCACCACCGTAGCGAGATGCGGTGTCAAAGTAGTTGATGCCCAGTTCCATCGCTCTGGCAACTGCTTTAACCTGGTCGGCAGGCTCGCCTCTGACCATCAACCCGCCTACGTCACCGCAACCGAATCCGATCTCTGAGACCTGTATACCGGTGTTGCCAAATGTCCTGTAATTCATCTATTGTTTAGCTCTTCTACTGGACCGACGGAAATTTTGGGTCGCGGCGTTCTCTTACTGAATTTAGACCTTCCTGCACATCCTCACCGAAGAACCCCAGCATCTCCAGGGACAGTGAGTAATCGAAGGCCGTATGCTCCGCCTGGCGCAGCCATTGATTCAGGGATCGCTTGGTGTATTTCAAAGCCTGTTGTGAACCAGAGGCCAACCGGTTTGCCACGTCCATGGCCTTGTCCATCAGCTCATCGTGGGGCACTACTTGGCTGACCAAGCCGATGCGTTCAGCCTCGGTGCCATCAAGAAAGTCGCAGGTCAGCAGGTAGTACTTGGCCTTGGCCATGCCGATTAGCATGGGCCAGATCACTGCGGCATGGTCTCCGGCTGCCACTCCAAGGCGGACGTGCCCGTCGGTGAAACGGGCTTTGTCGGACGCGATTGAAATATCAGCCAGCATCGCCACGGCCAGTCCTGCTCCAACCGCAACGCCGTTGATGGCAGAGATGACCGGCTTGTCCAGGTTAATCATGTTGTGGACGATGTCCCGAGCCTCTTCCATGGTCCCAGCGATCACCTTGGCGTTGCCGATGGACTCTTGGATCAGATCAAAATCTCCTCCGGCTGAGAAAGCGGTTCCGGCACCCGTGATCACCACAACCCTCACATCGTCGTCCTCGGCAAGGTCCAACCAGACCTTGCTGAGTTCGTTGTGCAGCTTGAAGTTGGTGGCGTTGTAGACCTCCGGACGATTGATGGTCAAAAGGGCCACCCCGTCCTTGATGTCAAAGAGTATGTGCTCGTATTTGCTGTAGTCGTACATCGTTCCTCTTGGTTTAAGCTGTCAAATTCAGGGTTCAGCTACCAGTTTTTAGTACAGTGATTGGTCTTCGGTGAGATTGTCCACTTCTAATTGGGACATGCCTAGTATCTCTTTGAAGACGTAGTCATTGTCCTCGCCAATGTTGCTGTAATGGCCGAAATCCATGGGGGTCTCAGACAGCTTGGGCGGGTTGACAGCGGCGATACCTTCAAGCTGGTCCCAGTCGTAGGCGGGATTGCCACGGTCGGCCAGATAGTACGGTGTCGGCTGGTAGAAACCCCGTGCTTTCAGGTGGGCGCTTTCATGTAGGTCTTTGCCTTGGGACACGATACTGGCGGGCACACCAGCTTCTTGTAAGCGAGCCATGGCGTCCTCTGCGGACAGAGTAGAGGCCCACTCCCCCACAAGTTCGTCCAACCGATCCTGGTTGGCGAGACGCGCTTCCAGTATAGAAAAGGCGTCTTCGGCACACCAGTCTGGATTGCCGATCGCCTGGCAGAATCCAGCCCATTGGTCCTCGGTCTGCACAGCGATGGCGCACCACCGGTCTTCTCCCTGGCATTTGTAGGCACCATGAGGCGCGGCGAACTGGTCACGGTTGCCGATGCGTTCTGGCAAACGCCCGGTGGACTGGTATTCGAGCAGCGATGGCCCGGCAGTCAAGGCGCCCGACTTGAAGATGGACGACTCCATGGTGGCCGGCTGTCCTGTTAGCCTGCGTCGCAGCAGCGCCCCCATTATGGCCACCGGCTGAAAGACGCCGGTGTGGTAGTCGGAATACGATGTGTTGATGGTGGCTGGCGGTTCGCCTTCTTCTCCGGACATCAGGGAGACACCGCCCATGTGCTGCACCAATATCCCGTAGGACTTATAGGTGTAATAGGGGCCGATTCCGCCCAGTCCGGTCTGCCACATTATTATGATGTCCTGACGCAGCCGCCGGAGTTCCGGAAAATCGACTCCCCACCGGTCCAGGATGTTGCGGCGGAAGTTGGACATGAAGACATCACTGACTTTCACCAGCTCTTTGAACACTTCCAAACCGCCTGGGGTACGGACGTCGATGGTGACACGTTTCTTGGCCCGCTGGAACTCAGGCTGCCCGCCACCCCGGGACCAGGCAGGGATGAAGTTCATCTCATCTAGGACCTTGTTGGTCTCGACCTTGATGACCTCAGCCCCCAATGACGCCAGGATTCGGCCGGTCAATGGCAGCGCCACATAGGGGCCCAGCTCCAATATGCGGACTCCTGCCAGGGGTTTCTTCGGATCAGGCATTTAAATCACTCCCCTGCTACGCAGCGCCGCCTGTTCCGATGCTCCCAGGCCCAACTCGCCAAATATCGCTGCGTTGTCCTGGCCCAAGCGGGGCGCCGGTTTGGCCACCGGCGAGACCTCTTCACTGTCGAACACACCCAACGGATATTTCAAAATGCCGACCTCTGAGTGATCCAGGTTAAACCAGAAATTGCTGGCATCAAGCTGGGGGTCAGTGAGAAGGTCGGACACCGTATTCACCGGAATGAAAACCAGGTTGCGTTCCTGACCCTGGTGGAATAGCTCCTCCGATGTGAACCGGGTGGTGAAGTCTATGACCAGGGCCGTGATGATATCGTTGTACGGAGCGCGGTCCTGGTTACCGCCCTTGTATTCCTCGTTGAGTATCTCCTCGTTTCCGGTGACATCGAACATCCAGCTGGACAGGTTCTCCCACTCCCGTGGGGTGATGATCCCCGCAGAGATCCAACCGTCTTTGCTGGGGTAGGCACCCAGGGGGATCACCAGGGTCGAGTTGGTGCCGACCCGAGTCACATTCTCACCGCGCTGCATCCAGGCCAAGGCTGGGTGCGCGTCTGTGTAATAGGTGATCATCGCTTCCTGCATGGAAACGTCTATGTACTGGCCCTGCCCGTCCTGCATATCCCGGTAGAACAACGCGCCCATGATGGCGGTTGCGGCGTGTTGGGAACCGGGGAAGTGGGATTGCTCGTTACCCTGTCGCAGCGGAGGTCCGTCTGGGTCGCCGGTTATCTGCATGAAGCCGCTAGCTGCCAGTGAGATCAGGTCGGAGGACTTGTAATCCTTCCAGGGTCCGGTCTGACCAAAGGGAGTGATAGAAGCCATGATCAGTCCGGAGTTGTTAGTTTTCAGTGAGTCGAAGTCAAGACCAAGGGACTGCATATACCCCACCGGAAAACTCTCAATCAGAACGTCGGCGGAAGCCACCAGTTTTTGGAAAACATCCCGTCCCGCTGTGGTTTCCAGGTCAACAGTCACCGACTTTTTATTGGTGTTGTAAAAGAGGAAATAGGAGCTGCGCTCAACTCCTGGTTCATCGGCAATGAATGGGGGTCTCTGACGGGTTGGGTCACCGGTTGGGGATTCTACCTTGATGACCTCTGCGCCGTAATCGGCCAGCAATTTGCTGCAGAAAACGCCTTCTGGCCCGGTAAGATCAAGTACCCGATAAGGTGGCAGCAGGACGCCTTCTGCCGGAGCTTGGAAGGGCATATCATTCCTACGCGATCGGCAAATCTAGGTTGCCTTAGCAACTTCGGCGATTGTAGATAGCAGGGTAGAGACAGTCAAGGCAGAAGTTTGGGATGTTCGCTCGGAGACGGTCAAGGCTGCCCCCTACAAACCCGAACATGGCTACTGATATAATCGTGAAGGCCGATTCGTATCTAGGAAACATATGCTAGCTTTACTTGCGACGACACGAGACCGATTTCTCCTGGCCCTGCAATATCAGGACTACCGAAATCTTTGGATTGCCACCACCTTTTCCGCCTCAGCCGCCTGGGCACTGATCATCGCCCGGGGCTGGCTGGCCTTTGAGATCACCGACGGGTCCCTATGGGTCGGAATCGTAACCTTCGCAGCCATCGTCCCACGGGTGTTCTCGACACCGATCTCAGGGTTCTTAGCCGACAAATTTGACCGGCAGACGTTGTTGCGTTGGATATATGTCCTGAACATGATCAACAACTCCGCGCTGGCGTTGTTGGTGATGGGCGACTATGCCGGACCTTGGCTGCTCACGTTGATGGCTCTGATCAATGGCACATTAAGAGCCAGCCAGATGACCACAGTCTCCGCTCTAATACCGAACCTGGTTGCAAAAGATGACCTGCTGAACGCCATCGCCCTGAACCAGGCCACACAGCAGGGCGCTCGGATGGTCGGTGCTTTGGCCATCGTCCCTCTCCTGGGATTCGTCAACATCGAGGCAGCGTTCTGGCTCTGCAGTTCGTTCTATCTCTTTGGATTCTTGAATGTCTCCCGAATCAAAACCCGGTCCACGGGGGTGATTGATAAGAGCCAGGGGTTCCTGGCCAACCTGTTTGAAGGGTTCGTCTACGTCTACAAGCGCCCCCTCATCATGTCCATGGTGTTACTAGTTCTGGCGCATTGTGCTTTGACCATGTCCTACGAATCTCTACTGCCAGCCATCTCTAAGGACAAGCTAGGAGCTGGTTCAGTGGGAGCAAGTTTCCTGATTGCCGGTATCGGCGGCGGGGCACTGTTGTCTTCCATCTTCATGGCCGGTGTCAGAAGCAATTCCCTGCGGGGCAAGTTGTTTGTCATCTTCGCCTTTCTCAGCGGAGTAGGGCCACTACTTCTCGCCATCTCTAGCAACCCTGCATTGTCCATTGGCGCCACCGTGATCATGGGCATCAACCAAGCCGGATTCATGACCATCAGCCACACCATCATCCAGTCCCTGACCGAGGACCATGTTCGGGGCCGCGTCTCAGGGGTCTATTCCGTCCACGTGGGCGGCAGCATGGCCGTCACCAACATGGCCAACGCCGCCGTCGCCGACGTGTTCAACGCCTCAGCCGTACTCGTGGCGGGCGGTTTGGCCTTCGTGGTCATCGTTTTCATCAGCCTAGGCAGCGGGTCCCTTCGAAAACTCTATTTCCCGGCAGACGAACCGACATCGGTTGCCTCGGCAGCAGATTAGGAGAAATCATTATCCCGACCTCTTCTCCGTCATCGATGGCGCAGGGGTCTACAGACTAGGAGTCACCCATGGCCGAAACCACCAGCGAACTGGATCAGTACCTAGCATCCACCACCAAGTCGAAGGCTCTCTGGGAAGACGCCAAGAATTATCTTCCGGGCGGCGACAGCCGGAACTCCATATTCTGGGCGCCGTACCCCATTTTTGTTGACCACGCCAAGGGTGCCCACGTGGTGGATTCCGACGGCACCGACCGCCTGGATTTCATCGGCACCATGACCACACTGATTCTTGGTCATTCGCCTAAACCGGTAGTGGACGCAGTGGACCAGCAGATGGGCAAGGGTATGGTCTACAACGCCCCCAGCGCCCATCAGGTACGCCTGGCCAAACTGCTCTGCGAACGGATACCCAGCTTCGACCTGGTGCGGTTCACTAACTCTGGCACCGAGGCCACACTGAACACTATCAGAGCAGCACGGGCCGTTACAGGAAAGAGCAAGATCGCCAAGGTTGAAGGCGGTTACCACGGCAGCCACGACCAGGTCAGCGTCAGTGTGCGAACCAACCCGGCCAAGTCGGGGAAGCGCACCCGCCCCGACGCCATGCCAGCAACCGAAGGCCTGGGTGAGGGGACATTGGATCAGGTTGTCGTGGTTCCCTTCAACGAGACCGACATCGCCAAACAACGCCTGGAAGAGAACAGGGAAGACCTGGCGGCGGTGATAGTCGAACCTATGTTGGGGTCGGTGGGCATGCTCCCAGCCACCTCTGAATTCTTGACCATGCTCAGGGAGTTCACCACAAACAACGGGATCGTCCTGATCTTTGACGAGGTTATCAGCTACCGCGCCGCTTCCGGCGGTTGCCAGGAGTATTACGGCATCACCCCCGATATGACATCCCTAGGTAAGATCATCGGCGGCGGCTTCTCCATCGGCGCGTTTGGCGGCAAGAAAAGCATCATGGATCTTTACGATCCATCACAGGCCGGAGGCCCCCGGGTGGCCCACGCCGGAACCTTCAACGCCAACCCCGTGACGATGCTGGCCGGAGCCGCAACGCTGGACGAACTGACCCCAGCCGTGTACCAGAAATTGGCCGAGAAGACCGACTACCTAAAGGCGGAGATTCTCAAAATAGGGAAGGAACTGGAGGTGCCAATCCAGGTGACCGGACTTGGTTCGCTGTTCGGCATCCACTTCACCAGCGAAGAACTGGTGGGATACCGGGATATCGCTGCTGAGGACGCTGCCTTCAGGCACAAGGTATTCTTGGGTATGCTCAACGAGGGTATCCTGATGGCCTCAAATCTGGTGGGTGCTGTCTCCACGGAGATAGGCACCGCAGAGATCGATGCCTTCACTGCAGCGTTGCGACGAGTGCTGGAAAGGGCTCTGGCTCCAGCGAACTAACTGGCTCACTTGAAGGAAAAGAAACGATGTTTCAGAATTTTGAAGAGCTTCAGATCGAGGCCAACGGCACCACCATCAACTTGGTCAAAGGAGGCAGTGGACCTCCGTTGCTGATGCTCCACGGTTACCCTCAGACCCATGCTATGTGGAACAAGATCGCTCCTCGCCTGGCCGAGGACTTCACCGTGGTCTGTCCCGACCTGCGCGGCTACGGCGACAGCGCCAAGGTCGAAGGCGACACCGAGCATATGAACTACTCCAAGCGCACCATGGGCCAGGACCAGGTGGATGTCATGAAAGCCCTAGGATTTGACCGGTTCTACCTGGTGGGGCACGACCGGGGAGGCCGGGTCTCCCATCGGCTCACCAAAGACCACCCAGACAGCGTCTTGAAACTGGTGACCCTGGACATCATCCCCACTCGCTCCATGTTTCAAATCGTAGACAAAGACTTCGCCACCAACACCTGGCACTGGTTTTTCCTGATCCAGCCTTTTGATTTTCCGGAGAAAGTCATCGGCGGAAACCCTGAGTTCTACGCCAGACGCGGTTTCGAACGCACCAAGGACGCCGACAAGGTATTCACCCCCGAAGCGCTGGCCGATTACATCCGGTGCTTCAGTATCCCGGGCACCATCCACGCTGTCTGCGAGGACTACCGCGCGGGAGCCAGCATTGACCTGGTCCATGACGAAGCCGACTTTGACCAGAAGATCAGCTGCCCTATGCTGGCCCTCTGGAGCCAGACGGGCTTTGTCGGCAAGACTCAGAATCCCCTCAAGATCTGGGGTGATTACGCCACCAACGTGAAAGGGCAATCCCTGCCCTGCGGCCACTACATCGCAGAGGAACTGCCGGATGAGTCCTATACGGCCATCAAGCAGTTCTTATCGGAATAAACACATATCTCAAAACTGTTATTAGGGAGAAAGAATCATGGGTTCAATCAGAATGTACACCGGCGACGACGGCACCACCAAGATCGAGGAGATCAACCCCTCCGAGCACCCTTCCTGGAACACTCTCCATGACGCGACTAAGATCGTATTCAGGTCCCAGGAGCCCGGGTTCTTCAGTGACTGGCACATCGCCCCGCGCCGCCAGTACCTCATCACTCTGTCCGGCGAAGCTGTGATTGGCCTTAAAGACGGCACCATCCACCGTCTCGGTGCCGGAGACGTGAACCTGGCTGAAGACCTGACCGGATCCGGCCACACCACCCGTGTGATTGGCAACGTACCCCGAATCACTGCCGTGGTTCAACTATAAGACTAGTTAGTTTTCTGTCCCTAAATTCAAAGAGGCGTCCCGAGTTTTTCGGGACGCCTCTTTGAATTTCGCCAACTATTCCCTCAGGATTGCACCCACACGGTTTTCCCGAGAACGTAAAATTACGTCATACTAGTGGATAGTTATTTAAGTCTTTGTAGCTATGGCCAAACACATGTGAGCGAGACACCATTGAAACCCTGGGTATTACTAGACACGGCACAGACACCGGGCAACGGCGCTGAACTCTGCCTGTACCAGCGAGACCAGGAGTTTGCTATTCAGGCGGACAACATCGAGCTGATGAACAGCCGAGTCTTCGGCTCAGAAAAGGCGTTGGCTACCCTCGCCTGCCAGAAACTCCCGGATACCGCAAAAACCAATATGCTGATCGGTGGGCTGGGCATGGGTTACACCGTTCGGTCAGCCCTGGACGAACTTGGACCGAATGCTGAGATTCGCGTCGCCGAGCTGGTGCCCGCTGTGGTCCGCTGGAACCAGGGAGTCCTAGCCCACCTGGCCGACAACCCTCTCCAAGATGAACGGGTGACGGTTCAGGAGGGCAACGTAGCGGCTATGATGAAAAGAGGGAGGGGCGGCTACAGCGCGATCTTGCTGGATGTGGACAACGGCCCCAACGCCCTGACCTCCATGGAGAACAACTGGCTCTACAGCATGCCAGGCCTGGAGACAGCCCACGCCGCGCTGAAACCCTACGGCATCCTGGGAATATGGTCCTCAGACCAGGACGCCGGTTTTGCCAAACGACTGGGCCAGGCGGGGTTCGACGTTGATGAAGTTAGTGTCCGCAGTCGAGGCAAGAAGGGCGGTCACAACATCATCTGGATTGCCAAGCGCATCTAGGGGATGACGCCCCGGCTTAACAATCCGCGCACTTATTTCCACTGAATTGATTAACATAAAAAACATGATTGATATTGCGCTTTCACAAATAGCTTCAGAGTTGAGACTGGACCAAGGCCAAGTCTCAGCCACAGTTTCGTTACTGGACGACGGCGCCACGGTGCCCTTCATCGCCCGCTACCGCAAGGAGAGCACAGCTAGCCTGGACGAGGTGGCGATCACCAGCATCCGCGACCGTCTCTCCCTGATCAGAGAACTGAGAGACCGGCGAGCGGCCATCCTGGCATTCCTGGAAAAGCGTGGACTACTGACAGACGAGCTTTGCAAAGCCATCCTCTCCGCCGAGACCAAGGCAGCCCTGGAAGACATCTACCTACCCTACCGATCCAAGCGTCGCACTCGGGCCACCATCGCCAAAGAGAAGGGGCTTGAGCCGTTGGCGCTCCACCTTTGGGGCCAAAAGGACTTTGACGTTAAGCAGGCCGCTGCAGAGTACGTCGACTCCAACACCGGCACAGTCAATGGCGTGGCCGACATCCAGGAAGCTTTGGGCGGCGCGCGCGACATCATCGCTGAATGGGTCAGTGAGGACACCGTTGCCCGTCGGGAGATTCGCAAGTTGTTCTGGTCCCATGGCACGTTTTCATCGGCGGTGGTCTCCGGAAAACGCGAAGAAGCAGCCAAGTTCCGGGATTATTTCGAGTGGGAAGAACCCGTGATCAAAGTGCCTTCCCACCGGGTGCTGGCCATGCTCCGCGGCGAGAAGGAGTCCATGCTGTCGATACATATTTCGCCGCCGGCCGTGCAGGCAGTCGCCCTGCTCCATGACATCTTCGTCACCAGAGAGACCCAGGCCTCCCAGGAAGTCAGGCAGGCGGTGCAAGACCGCTACAAGCCACTGCTGGAATCCTCCATGGAGACCGAAGTACGGAAAGAAGCGCGCATCCGCGCTGAGGATGCGGCCATCGCCGTATTCGCCGACAACCTGCGTGAATTACTGCTGGCCCCGGCATTGGGACAAAAGAACGTACTGGCACTGGATCCTGGTTTCCGCTCCGGCTGCAAACTGGTATGCCTGGACCGTCAGGGGCAACTGCTCCACAACGACACCGTTTACCCGCACACCGGGGAACGGGCCGAGGAGGAAGCTGGCTACAAGATAGTCGACCTGTGCCGCACCTACGATATAGAAGCCATCGCGGTGGGCAACGGCACTGCTGGCCGCGAGACAGAGGCCTTCCTAAGGACCCTGGAGTTGGATTCAAACATCGCTATCGTGATGGTCAACGAGAGCGGCGCGTCCGTGTATTCGGCCTCGGAAATCGCCCGAAACGAGTTCCCAGATCATGACCTGACCGTGCGCGGCGCGGTTTCAATTGGAAGGCGGCTCATGGACCCACTAGCCGAGTTGGTGAAGATCGACCCCAAGTCCATCGGCGTTGGCCAGTACCAACACGACGTTGACCAGAAGGCGCTGAAAGAACGCCTGGACGATGTGGTGGGTAGCTGCGTGAATAACGTGGGCGTGGAACTGAACACCGCCAGCGGCGAGCTGCTCTCTTACGTGTCAGGCCTCGGCCACAAGCTGGCCAACGCAATAGTGGACTACCGGAACGAAAACGGTCCCTTTGCCACCCTCGAGTCCCTCAAGAAAGTCCCCCGACTTGGCCCCAAGGTGTTTGAGCAGGCGGCTGGGTTTCTGCGCATCAGGGAGGGTGACAACCCGCTGGACGCCAGCGCGGTCCACCCCGAGTCCTACAAGGTGGCGCGGTCCATCGCCAAGGACATAGGCCAGCCGCTGGACCAGGTGGTGGGCAACGCCAGCGTCGCCAGCCATATCGACCCCAACCGCTACGTGACCGACAAGGTCGGGCTGCCCACGTTGACTGACATCATCGAGGAGCTGGCCCGGCCGGGGCGAGACCCCCGCCAGGAATACGAACCCTTGAGCTTCGCCGAGGGCATCAACAAGATGGAAGACCTATCCGTCGGCATGAAGCTCTCCGGCATCATCACCAACGTCACCGCCTTCGGCGCCTTCGTAGACATAGGAGTCCACCAAGACGGCCTGGTCCACATCAGCAACCTAGCCAACAAATTCGTAAGCAACCCCGCCGACGAAGTAAAAGTCCAACAGCAAGTCTGGGTAACGGTGCTAGAAGTGGATTTGGAGCGCAAGAGGGTCGGGTTGAGTATGAAGGGGTAGGTGGGTTGGTGGTTTTTGTTAGTTACCACACGTCGATTGAGAATCCTAAGCTTTAGATATCACGTCATCATTCGGTAAGGGGGAAGTCCCAATAATCCCTCTGAACCCCGACGCTTCTTTCAGGTTCGCGGCCAGCAATTCGTCCCAACCCTATGTGTATACGTAGTGTTGAAAAACTGTATCCCATCGGCAAGATTTTGATCCAATTGCCCAGGAGAGTTTACTTGTTCTGGAGGCCTCACAGCGTAATATTTCTAACATTTCGTATGCTAGTGTTGCCTGAATTTCCACAGAATTACCTTCTCGACTTCTTAGCTACTGCGCCAGGTAAATACCGCCCAGAGTTGCGCACTCCGACATGTTTTTGCTTAATCAAGCAATTGCCTGGTCGAATTCTTCGACAATTGCGGGGTCCAAATCATCCTCCAGGTCCACGCCTACATCGAAGCCTGACCCAACTGCAGTGCTAGCCACCGTGTCTTATTTCTCCGGTACCTGGCTCGGCCGCTAAAGCGGCATCTACAACCTGAACTTCCCGATCTGCGGTCCCACCATCGCAATCGAAGGTTCGATGAGGGCGGTGTTGTCCCAGAACGTCGCCCAGGTCGCTGGGTTGGCAAACCTCGGTGATTCGGACATACTTGAGGTTCCTTCGACCGACAGCAAGTATGCGATCGTCGCCCGAGTAGACGAAACAACCCAGGTCCCCGGCAACACACTCAATAGCGCGCCTGGTCTTGCCGTTACATTCAGCATGACCAAATCCTAGGGGAATAGCGCCAGCGGTTAGAACAGTGGTCCGTACCTGAACGCCACATTCTTCCTGGGACGCCTTCGCTAACCGGCATGGAGGGTAGTACAATACCCACCGCCAACTACCCACCAGTAAGGAACTACCGCCATGCAATTCGGCCATTTCTTGTATCCGATGAAATTTGATGACACCCGGGACGGTCAGGAGATCGACCAGTGCCTGGATGAGGCGGTGCTGGCCGAAGAGATGGGCATGGACGCCATCTGGTTCGCCGAGCATTACTTCACCGGCGAGTGCGTCTACGGCGACCCACTGGTCTTCGCCAGCGCAGTGGCGGTCAAGACATCAAAGATCAAACTAGGCTTCGGAATTATCGAACTGCCGCTCCACAATCCGGTGCGGGTGGCCCATCAGACGGCACTGCTGGATAACCTGTGCAAAGGAAGACTTATCGTCGGCACCGGCCGTGGCTCCAACTACAACGCCTACGAGTACGTAGGCTTCGGCAGTAACCCCGCACTTGGCAAGGCCCAGCTGGACGAAGCCGAAGAACTGCTGGTAAAGGCTTGGACCACCGACAATGTGAAGTTCGACGGCGAATACTGGCAGGTGGCGTTCCCATCGGTCCGGCCCAGGCCCTACCAGAAACCCCACCCGCCCCTGTCCCGGGCTGCCTCGACCCTGCCTTCAGTCATCGAGATGGCGAAGATCGGCCGCCCTGTCTTGATAAGAGGTGGCACGTTTGATGCCACGGCCGAACAGATACAGGCCTACCGGGACACCATGTCGGCCTCGGGGTTCAGCGATCAAGCAGTACAGAAAAACCTGGACCAGATCTGGGTCTGGCGCGAGATGCACATTGCCGACACTAACGACCAGGCTTGGGACGAATACCTGCCCGCCCACTATGCGGCCTACGAGCACCTGGAAGCGGTACGGAAAGAGTGGAACCCGGAGGGCATGGATATGAACGTCCAGCGCCCTCCCATGAAGAAGGAAGGCTACGGTGAGACTCCGGACCCCTCTGTCGGAGAGCTTCTAATCGGCGGACCGGAGCGGGTAGCCGAGCAGATCGCCTTGATGCGGGACATGGGTATCAGGAACTTGATGCTGACCAACCGCGGGCTGATCTCCAAAGAGAATACTGCCAAGTCTCTGCGGCTGCTAAGCGAGAAGATCATGCCTAAGTTCCGCGACAACTGAGTCATTCTTCGGGTAACGTCATGTCTCAGCAGATTCCCGCCTTCTCCGGAATAACGGTGGGCGGTGCCGGGGATTGCACACCGATCCTACTCCTCCTGAGACCGCAGAAGGATGCGTATCAGTCGAACTTCAGGTGGGAGCGGGTAGCTTAGGAATAGCCTGGTTTGACAGGCCCACCATGAGCGGCTAAGGATGCGTCTCGGTGCAGTGGATTCCGGTGGCCGCTGGAATGACGGATACCTCGACAAGAAACAAAAAGGCGCCCCGAATGAATTGGGACGCCTTTTGTTTTCAGGTTGTTCGGTTACGAAGAAAACCTAGATTTTGCCCTTGTCTTTGGTGAAGATCGGGCTTAGTTCCACACGGGTGGGGTCGCCGTCGAACCAAGGGGACACCGTCTCGCGCCACTTGGTGTAGTGAGGGGCGGATCGGTGAGCAGTCTCCCAGGCATCTTTATCCTGGTAGACCTCGTACAGATAGACGGTGTTTTCGTCGGTGGGGTCGGCATGGACGTCGAACTGCAGACAGCCCGGCTCATCGTTGTTGGATCCGACGGCGTCACCCATGGTGGCCTCGATGAAGGCGGCGCGGTGTCCAGGCTTGATCTTGGCGGTTACGAATAGTGCGAACATTGTTCCTCCACGAACATTTTTGTCTCTTTATCGATGACTTGCCTGGGCATTATAGCCACGAGGGTATCGGGGGGACAACAGCCTCCGTGTCGAACTCGTTTTACCAGGTCATCGCAGGATGACACCGCTGGACTCTAGTTGTAGAATATTCTCGATCGATCGACCTGGCGCTTATTAAAGATTAGGGAGCCTTCTTCATGGCCGACATCCCCATCGTCTACACATTGACCGTATGCCCTGCTTGCGACGCCCTTAGGGCCGCTTGGAAGCGCAACGGCATAGAGTACCAAGAGATACGGGTAGACCAGAACCAGGATGACCTGGACACTGCCCTTGATTACGCCGCCACCGTTCCAATCATCATCTACCCAGACGGACGGATTGAGGTAGGCTTTGAAGGCCAGACCGGTTGAGAGATCGGCTAACGGGCCGTTGGCCCGATTCGGTATCCAACAGAACCAGGCAGTAAAATCTCGCACTCATCTAGGAGGAGCCATGGCTCGAGAAGATAGCGTTGTTACTCCGGAACGGTATGCCCAGGGATTCAGCTACACCGGCTACATGGATCAGATCAAAGTAAATAAGGCCCGTTTCGAAGGGTTTTAT
>CAYVIG010000029.1:0-17108 GCA_964451445.1 uncultured Dehalococcoidia bacterium | reverse complement strand
GAGGACACTATTCAGATAGAAATGAAGGGAAAGGATGTCATCACATTCCGAAATCACATCCGCCTTATGGTGTCATCGAACAGCGAATGGGTGGTTCCCGCCGGTAACGAAGAACGGCGCTTTTTTGTAATAGACGTTGGCAATTCCCGAATGCAGGACCGCGCCTACTTCGGTGGCGTCGTCGACCAGATGAACAACGGCGGGAGGGAGGCCCTGCTCCACTATCTTCTCGAGTATGATTTGTCTGGTATTGACCTTGGATCGCCTCCCCGGACAGAGGCTCTAAGGGATCAAAAGGAGCACAGCGCTTCGCCCGTTCAGAACTGGTGGTTAGAGCGATTAATGGATGGCTACACGACGTCTGACGGAACCGACTGGAAGTCCGACATCCGTGCAGACACGCTTTATGAAAACTACTGTGATGTCAGCGAAAAGGTTGGCATCAAACGCCGAGTAGCTTCGATGGCGTTTGGAAAAGAGCTAAAGACGCTTATTCCCGGCTTGGAAAGGGATAGAATTCAAAAGCAAAAGAATCGCTACTGGGCATACCGGATTCCTGATTTACAGGCATGCAGGCGGCACTTTGACCATATAACCAGAAGCGATCATGACTGGCCCACAGATGATTGAGCAGTGTCCCATCTGCGGCTAGGACACCGCTTGTAGCCAGGGCACCGCAAAGGCAGAGCCAGTAAGGCGGTGTCCTAAGTGTCCTAAGTGTCCTAGGGGAAATAGGTTACCCCCCTCCCTGTCACTTAAGGCCCTTGGGCCGCGTTATGTTAATAAATCGTTTTGTAAAAATGCTAGGGCACCTAGGACACTTAGGACACTTTTCTCCGAGCCGTGCACCACGGGTCACGCTGCGCGATCCTCAATCCGAGGGTAAGGAGCAAAGCTGATCAATGTTCCGTGGTTCTTGGTCCGTGTACCGCGGCCGACAGTCCCCGACCCAAGGCCGCCCTTAGGGAATAAGCCCGTCCCGCTTAAGCTCGTACGTGATCCGCCGCAGTTCGGCATTGATAGCTTTGACCTTCTCCACGTGCTCCCTGGACCGTCGCCCGTGCTTCGTGTGCGCCGCTATCGTCCGTGCTTTGCCCTCCGGGGTTCGTGGTCCGGTGGACTTGCCTCCGTGCATCCGGCACCTGTTCCGGTGTGCGACGACGGGGTTCTGGCAGGGCGTGCCTTGGCGGGTTTTAGCCAAGCATCTCAGACCCGGCCAATAGGCACCGAGCCGAGTTGCCTTACCAGCTTCGATGAGCTTTTGATGGTTAACTAAAGTTAACTTCATATTTTCGCCCTGCATGGGGTTGGGCGTTTGATCATCGCTCTTGGTCATCGGCCGAGGGGCTTAACCCTGTCCCGTGGACAGCGCACCGTGACCATCGGACCATTGCTCTAGCGCCGCGAGACACGCCTTACCGACGGCTTTCCGGTCATGCGTTTGGTGCTTTTTTTTGGGTTATCCGTTGTTTACTAAACTCCTATTTCAACGGGAGTGATCCTGTTGCAATAATCAGAGCATTCCAAAAACTCACACTATCGTAATAAAGAAACCTAATCTGATGAATCTTTGTCAAATTGCCGCCGGGGCGATTCAATTATGACCCTAAATGCGAATATCACTCCCGCTAGAACCAGAATTGTAAAAAGCATTACTATAAGCGGTAGGGCTAGTTCCCACGTCATACTATTTCTCCCTATTTGAATCAGAGAGAGTTACCGTATGGCAGGGATTATTGTTGGAAAGTGATATGGATCAACGAGATCAAAAAAGCGCAAATGAACTTTCTATATGCGGGTATTTTCAAGACAATTTAATGAATAATTCTTTAAATATTCAACATTTTTAACGGTTATTTTACGTCCTGGTTTTTTATAGTAAATTATTTCTAATTTTTTTAATTCGCTAAAAATACGGCAAACTGTTTCGACGGTTAAACCCAAATATTCTGCTATATCTTTACGAAGCATAGTCAAATATAGGTTTTTATCACCTAGGTTTTGTCCTTTAGAACGTTCTAATTCCAACAGTAGAAACGAAGACACTCGTTCTAAGGCTGTTTTTGACCCTAGTAGCAAGGCATGATTTTGCATTACTGCCAAATCTTTTTGAATCAGGTCAAGTAAATGAAACCGAAATCTCGAATGCGAATCCAGCGTTTTTAGTAGAACTTCTCTTTTCCATACACATATTCTAATCGGAGTTATTGCCTGTACACTACAAGAATATTTTCCACATTCTGAAAAACCTATAGTGTCTCCAGGATAAACAAATCCCGTTATTTGTGTGCGACCATCCGGTAGATCTTTAACGAGTTTTGCCCCGCCTGATATGATGTTAAAAAAGTAAGAGCTTTCCTCGCCTTCAAGATATAAACACTCTCCTTCCACCAGATTCCTTCTCCACACTACCCTGTCGATAGTTTCAATATCTTGATCACCGAAAACCTCGCAAATCCCCTTTTTGCGAACTAAACAGTACCTGCACGTTTCTATCTTCGTGTTTTTCTGCTGAACCAACATATATGCCTCTAATTAGAGAAACGTTACGCAATGGTCTTCCAATGCAGATTGAGCAATGGGAAGTGTAGCAAAACTCGATACCGTCAAATTGATCTGCATCAATACGCCCTCGACTGAGATAAAGAACGTGCGTGCATAATTGTGAGCACATACGAGCAGGGGGCAATTGACTTGTTCCTGTTGGGCGCCCATTTTAGATAGTCTAGCCGTGTCTTTCTAAAGGAAGCCACCCGCCTTGCATCCAAAACCTCCTCTATCAATCCCCGGGTAGCGCCCTTGGTCGTTTCTGTCGATCTGCCATTATTACATCTGGAACGTTGACCAAGATCGGCAAGTTTTGCAAACCCCTGTAGTGGTTAAGTTGCGGACGGCGCCCCCCCCAAGGGAGATTCTAGGTCACGAGGGAGCAATGATGGCTTAGCGGAAGGGAGGAACCAGCCGTAGTGAACCAAAACACACCCAACTTAATTACGCCACCCACGGCGATGGCCATCCTATAAAGTATATTTTTCTGGGCATTGAATTGGATCAAGCTCAGCGCGTTTTTCACATTTTTTATCCGATCGACACTTGTTGCAGGCGAGCCCGTAATTGCGCAGGAATATTGCATCCAATGCTCTCCTAAAAAATCACACCTGCCCCGTGGCTGGAAGTTAGGGGCGCGAAAAATAGGCATTTAGATATTGCGCGGACGCCAGCTTGAGCCGGTCATTCTCCTACTCCAACACCTTCAGGCGGCGGAACCTCTCGACTTTTAATCCGCCATACTCCCGGCGCCAGCAATAGTAGCTCGACCCCGAAACGCCAGTGTGGGGGCACATTTTTCACACGGAGATGTTGGATGATCTCTTAGAGCGTTAATTGCTTTCTGAGCATTTATTCTACGCCTCTTCTTTGCTACCCGGTAGCAATTCCTGACCAAGAAATTGGATCCGGTTAAGGGGGCATTTCACATGAGTTGCTCGGTGGCGGTGCCTCGCTGCCACCTATATAGCACAGTGGCATCGGGGCTTCGTTGCAGTCACGGCCCCGCTGTTCGAAAAGCGCAAATATTTGTCAGTCTAGTTGATCTAGGTCAAAAACCACAATCCGTTTTCCGAACTATTATTCGCACAAATTGTTTTTAGTCTGAGTTGCTACATGGTGACGATGTTCAAAAATGAGGTTAGCCGGTTTACCGTTACTCGGCGTGTCTTTTTGTCGCAATTGGCGGCCGCAGGAGCGGCGAGCCTGCTAATTTCCAGGCAGGCGGTCACGGCGACGCATTTTCTCGAACCCGTTGAAATAGACAATCCTCTATCGGGCTATCCCAACCGGGACTGGGAGAAGGTCTATCGCAACCTTTACCACAGCGATTCCTCCTTTACCTTCCTATGTGCGCCGAATGACACGCACAACTGTTTGATGCGCGCCTTCGTTAAGAACGGTGTGGTCACGCGTATTGCGCCTACATACGGTTTCCATAAGGCGACTGATCTCGATGGCAATCGGGCAGGGCAGCGCTGGGATCCACGCTGTTGCCAGAAAGGTTTGGCGCTGGTACGCCGGTTTTATGGCGATCGTAGATGCAAGAGGCCGCTCGTACGCCGCGGTTTTATCGAGTGGGTAGAAGCGGGTTTCCCCCGTGATCCCGAGACTGGCGCCGTGGATGCCAAATACACACGGCGCGGAAAGGATCCCTTTCTACCAGTAAGTTGGAACGAAGCCTTTGCACTCAGTGCCAAAGCGATCATCAACATTGCTAGGACCTATTCCGGCCCAGAGGGCAAGGCGCGTCTGAGCGTTCAAGGATATGACCCTGCTATGGTGGAAGCAACGAGCGAAGCCGGCACGCAGGTTATCAAGTTTCGTGGCGGCATGCCTCCGCTCGGCATGACGCGGGTGTTCGCGCAATACCGCATGGCCAACGGTATGGCGCTACTCGACGACAAGTTACGTAATACCGGCCCCGACAAGGCACTCGGTGCCCGCGGCTGGGATAACTACAGTTGGCATACTGACCTTCCGCCTGGACACCCCATGGTGACGGGCCAGCAGACTGTCGATTTCGATCTCTGCAATATCGAGCGCGCCAATCTCGCGCTCATCTGGGGCATGAACTTGATTACGACAAAGATGCCCGACGCACACTGGATGACCGAAGCACGCATGAAAGGTACGAAGATCGTTGTAATCGCGGCTGAATACAGCGCTACCGCCAACAAAGGCGACGAGGTGATCATCGTGCGCCCCGGCACCACGCCAGCGCTTGCGCTAGGCATCGCGCAGGTGCTGATCGAGGAAGATCTTTACGACGCCGACTACATCAAGGCCAACACCGATCTACCCTTGTTGGTCCGTATGGACACCGGCGAGCACTTGCGCGCAGATGATGTGTTCAACGACTACCAGTTTTCGGATTTGAAGAACAATACAGTGGTCTTGGATGAGAACGATAAGGGTCCACTGATTCACAGGCAGCCCGGGCCAGTCTTCAGCAAGATGCAACGCGAAAGCTGGGGCGACTATGTGCTTTGGGACCAGAAAAAATCTAGGCCTTTGGCCATCAACCGGGATGCCGTCGGCGTGCATTTTGCCGCGCTTGGCGCTGATCCCGCTCTTGAGGGGTCTTTCGATGTCACGCTAGCCTCGGGCGAGCGCATCGTCTGCCGCACCGTATTAGATGTCACTCGGGAGCTCTTGGACGGGAGTTATAGACCGAACGATGTCGAAAAACTGACCTGGGCGCCGGCTACGGCAATCCAAGGCCTGGCCCACCAGATCGCGAAGAATATGGACAAGACACTATTCGTGATGGGCATGGGGCCGAATCAGTTCTTCAACAACGACCTGAAGGACCGTGCGGTTTTCCTAGTCGCTTCGCTAACCCGCAACATCGGCAAGATCGGCGGTAATGTCGGCAGCTTTGCCGGCAATTACCGAGCCAGCTTCTTCAATGGCCTGCCGCAATATATCGGCGAGGACCCGTTCAATATAGAACCCGATCCTGCCAAGCCTGCTAAAACGCGCATGTTGTGGAAGCCGGAGAGTGTCCATTACTTCAATCATGGCGACAAAATTCTCCGCGTTGGCAAGGAAATTCTCACCGGCAAGTCCCACATTCCGACGCCCACTAAAGCAATTTTGGTGAGCAACTCGAATTCGCTCATCGGTAATGTTAAGGGCCACTACGATACCGTGGTCAACGTTCTGCCAAAGGTCGAATTTGTTGCCATTAACGAATGGTGGTGGACCGCGAGTTGCGAGTACTCCGACATCATCTTCCCGGTCGATAGCTGGGCCGAATTCGTTTACCCCGATATGTCGATCAGCGTGACCAATCCGTTCCTGTATGTCTTTCCGACTACGCCACTGCGGCGCATACATGACACGCGCTCAGACATGGAGGTCGCCGAGGGCATCGCCGATGCGATCGGGCGTATTACGGGAGATTCACGGCATCAGGACTACTGGAAGTTCGTTCGCAACGGAGGCGTACGACCCTATATCCAGCGCATTCTCGATCATTCGAACGCTACACGTGGCTACAAGATTGAGGAGTTGGAGCGCCAGGCCGAGGGCGGTGTCCCCGCGATCCTGCAGACCCGTACCTATCCCAAGGTCGGCGCCTGGGAGCAAGGCAACGAAAGTAAGCCCTGGTATACCAAATCCGGACGACTCGAATTCTATCGCGATGAACCGGAGTTCATGGACAGCGGTGAGAACATCGTCGTCCACCGCGAGCCCGTGGATTCCACCTTCTTTGAGCCCAACCTCATCGTTGCTAAGCCGCATCCCTTGATCCGGCCGAAAACTCCCATAGATTACGGTTTGGCGGGCGATGATATCTCGGGCGAAGCTCGCCAGGCGCGCCACGTGATTCGTTCGGTGGACGAGGTACTGGCCTCGAAGCATCCCCTTGTCGAAGACGGTTACCGCTTCATTTTCCATACACCGAAATACCGCCACGGCGCGCACACCATGGGCGTGGACACAGACATCGTGGCGATTTGGTTCGGCCCCTTCGGGACCATGCACCGTAACGATAAGCGAATGCCCTTCATCACCGAGGCATTCGTGGATATCAACCCGCTGGACGCGAAGGAGATGGGGGTCGAGGACGGCGACTACATCTATGTCGACGCCGACCCGCACGACCGTCCGTTCCATGGTTGGCAGGACAAACCCGAGGACTATAAAGTGGCGCGACTGCTCATTCGCGCCCGCTACTACCCCGGCACGCCGCGCGGAGTCACCCGCGCCTGGCACAACATGTATGGCGCTACTTACAGTTCTGTGCGTGGCCAGGAAGTCAATGCGACTGGACTCGCCAAATCTCCTGAGACGGGGTATCAGGCCTTGTTCCGCCGCGGTAGCCACCAGAGCTGTACCCGTGGCTGGCTGAAACCCACATGGATGACCGATAGTCTGACGGTTAAAGAACTCTTCGGTCAGAAGATTACGAAAGGTTTCGTGCCGGATGTGCACTGCCCCACCGGAGCACCGCGCGAGGCACTCGTCCGCATCACGCGCGCGGAAGCGGGCGGCATAAACGGTGTGGGCTTGTGGAAACCAGCGAGGCTTGGCGCCCGGCCAACCTACGAGAACGACCTCCTCAAGAACTATATCGCGGGTCGTTTTGTGAAGAAGGCCTAGACCCACACAATTGCAAGGAAAGCGGTTGCATAAGTCAGGAGAAAACGAATGGCCAAACGGAAAAATTGGCAAATTAGGCGCGAGATTGACTACCCCTACGATGGCGAGTTACCGCAGAAGCAGGTCGCCTATGTTTTTGATACGAACAAATGTATCGCATGCCAAACTTGCACGGTTGCGTGCAAGACCTGCTGGACCAGCGCTAAAGGCCAGGAAACCATCTTTTGGAACAATGTCGAGAGTAAACCCTATGGAGGCTATCCCACATTCTGGGACCTCAAGCTGCAAGAGCAGCTTGGCCCGGCCAAATGGGACGACAATAAACTCGTCAGCCGAACACCCTTTGATGGGCTTGATGAGCTAGAACAGCCGCGAGGATACCGTCCTCATGCCGAAGACTACGGGCAGCCCAACTTGGGTGAAGACGAGATCACCGGAATCGTGGACAAAGGTGCGCATTTCGAGGGCGTGCATCCGATGTGGATGTTCTACCTCGCCCGTATATGTAATCATTGCACCAACCCCGCCTGCCTCGCCGCATGCCCGCGCAAGGCGATCTACAAACGCGATGAAGATGGCATCGTGCTCATCGACCAAGAGCGCTGCCGCGGCTATCAGGAATGCGTGCGCGCCTGCCCGTACAAGAAAACGTTCTACAACCTGGTCAGCCGTGTTTCCGAGAAATGTATCGGCTGCTTTCCGCGGGTCGAGCAGGGCGAAGTTGCGCTCTGTGTTGAATCCTGCATTGGCAAGATGCGGTTCCACGGTTATTTAACGACCCAGGAAGATCCGCGCGACAACAACCCGTTGGACTACATCGTCAAGATCCGCAAGCTCGCACTGCCACTTTATCCACAATTCGGTACGGCACCGAACGTCTACTACATTCCGCCGCTACATGTTCCCAACGGCTTTCTGGAACAACTCTTTGGGCCTACCGTTGAAGCGGCCAAGGAGACCTATCGCAACCTCAAGGATGACTCCCAGCTTCTCGGTGCCCTGCTGCTTTTCGGCGCGAGCAATCGCTTGATAGAGTACTACGAAGTACGTGGTGAAGAGGTGGTCGGCTGGGACGGCACTGGCGTTGAAGTGGCGCGTGTGCCTTTTACCGAGCCAGCCTACATCCGCGATCACTATGACACCCAGCGTGACGTTTACCGTCACAACACGACGTAAACGGAGGGACCCAATGGAATCGCGTGTCCGTCTTACTCTTTTGGTAGCTCTATTGGTTGGAATGTTGAGCGCTTCGGCCCCTATCGAAGCAGACTACGCGCCTTCAAACTGGCCCAAGGATAGTGTCGCCAAGCTGCCTGAGGTAGCCGTGCAGCAAGCCGATGAATTGGTCGTAGTGAAGATTAACCACGAACTCGTCAGTGACGATCCCTTTGCTGTTGGCTGGTGGGCGGCGCCCTATGTCGAAGTCGAGCTATATCCGCAGCAAATGGCGAGGCCGATCCTGGACGAGAGCTCGGTCGAAACACTCCGAATTCAGGGTTTGACCGATGGAAATTATATCGCATGGCGTGTCTCCTGGCATGACCCGACGCCCGATGGCAATGTCGACGTCAGCCGCTTTTCCGATGGTGTGGCTGTGGAATTCCCCCTCGACGAAGACGCCTTGCCGATGATGGGAGATGAAGAGTCAGATGTTCAAATCCTGTTGTGGAAGGCGCTCTGGCAGAAAGATATCGACGTCGGCTTCCAGGATGTGCAGGACGTCCACCCAAATTTTTGGGCAGATCTCTACTGGTTTGCCGAGGGCGAGTTTCCCTATCCCGTTCCGACGGCGTTCGAGAATCCTGCCGCGATGCAATGGTTCATTGCGCATGAAGCAGGAAATCCAATGGCCATCTTCTCTCGTCGACAGCCGGTGCAGGAACTTGTTGCGAGGGGCTGGAGCACGCTGACCAACCAACCCTATTCGGTAGCTACTTCGCGCGGCATCTGGATCCGGGACAGTTGGGCGGTAGTGTTTCGCCGCCCCATGGCTACAGACGATCCACTCGACTACCAATTTGCGTCCGGTGCCGATGGGCAGATCGCCTTCGCTGTTTGGGACGGTTCGTCAGGTAATGTCGGCGGTCGTAAACATTGGTCCGATTGGGTTAACTTCCGGATTGAGGAGTAAGAGAATGGTTCCCTCACGCGTCTCCCTGTTAGCCCAGGCCGACCTGCTACTGCTCATGGCCAACACTTTTCACGAACCTTCAAACAGCGTGGGAGAAGATTTCTCGAGCGCGGCAGGCAAATTTTTCACGCTCTGTACACGAGCCGGGGGCGACGACACACTGCTCCTGAGATTCAATGAAACCCACGATGCGCTCGCAAACCTCGACCTCGGCGATTGGCGCAAGGAATTTACCTGCCTTTTCGAAGGTGGCGTCGAATGCCCGATCAACGAGGCCGGCTTCATACGGCGGGACAAGGGCGCGATCCTAGGTGACGTAGCTGGATTTTATCGCGCGTTCGGTTTCCACCTGGCTGAGGACTGCACAGAACGCGTCGATCATTTGGCTTGCGAGCTGGAGTTCACGGCGATGCTCCTGGTCCTGCTGGCCCAGGCTGAGGAAGCCGGCCGATCTGAACCCACCGTGATTACGAGAGACGCTCTCCATGCCTTTGCGTTCAGTCATTTGGGTGCATGGGCACCAGCCTTCTGCGAGCGCCTGAACGAGACGACAACACTACCCTTTTATGGCCATCTGGCAATTCTTTTGGATGGTGTTTGGGCACTGGTGTGTCGGAGGAATGCCCTTCAGATCCCGAGCGAGACGGACCTCCCCTACTGCCAAGACGAAGGAGGTACACCCTATGAATGCGGCTTAGCCGAAGCTGGTCTAGATTAACGGTCGTAATCACAATATGGCTTAGATCAAAGCCGCGCACCACGGCTCATGGACCATTGCTCCAAGGCCGCGAGACAGGCCTCACCGGCGGCTCTCCGGTCATGCGTTTGGTGCTGCTTGAGCAAGCCGTTGCTCACCAGAAGCGCGACGCCGCCCTCGCCCACTTCGACCGGCGCAACCATTGCCACACCCCGTGAGCGGCGCTCGCGGAGTCTCCTTGCCCGGGCCGTGGATGGCGCTTCAGTGACCATGTAACTGATTGATATTATGACATATTCTCAAGATCTAGGCCAGATCAAGAGCAACATGTAGACTGGGATCAGTGTTCCTGACTTGGTTAGACGTCATGACATTGTCGAGAACTGCATCTATCGCTGAAAGTCCGAGTACAGGAGCATCAAGATGGCCGAAGCCACCCAACAAGTGGTCCGTTGAGGTAAAAGATGTCCGAACAGCAGCAGACGCTAACTATCCAGCAAGCGATAGACCTTGCCGTCCAGCACCACAATGTGGGTCGCTTGCCTGAGGCTGAAAATATCTATCAACAGATATTGCAGACCAATCCCGATCAACCTGTTGCCTTGCACCTACTAGGCGTAATCGCCCACCAAGTGGGCAAGAACGACACTGCCGTCGATTTGATTGCCCGAGCCCTAGCCCTCAAGCCTGATTGCGCAGAGGCCCACCTGCAAAGACGGTGCAATCGCGCGTGACCGGCAGATGATCGGCCAGGAAGGACCCGTTGCGCCCGTAAGGCGGCCTGAACGAGGATCAGCCAACCGGAGCGTGGGTCAGCGGCGGGAGCGCGAGATTTCCCATATAAAGAGTGATCTAAATCAAGATGCTGGCGGAGCGTGTCTATAGGATGCTGAACGTTGCGGACGGTATGATCTCAGGTAGATCAATTCGGGGCCCGGCCTATCGCTACTGGTTCGCTACCTGCTTTGAACCATCATTCCTCCCTAGCGATCCGAATCCTTCCCCCCTGCGGAGGCGCCGCCCGCAACACCCCCCACACCGGCCACTAAGGCTCCTGTATCGGACACTTGGCCTTCCGGCTATAAAGCCGCCGAGCCCCTTACGAGCGCGCACCACGCGCGGTTGTAGCGCCCTAGAACGCAGGCCCGCTCACCGACATAGATGCTGCCTGGATCTGGGTAAAAGGTATGGGGACCACCGTCCTCAGTTAATTCTTTCGGCGCGCCCGTGTGGGCACCGCTCTTTGTCGTTGCTGTCGGACTGCCACCATGACATACGATACAACCGCCTGGATCACTGTAATCACTTCCCATGTCCTCGATAGCCTCGATCATGGGCCCGTCTGTGAACCTCTCGATGCCTTCGTGGCACGATAAGCAACCCTTCGCGTTAGACAGCTTAGCTAAAACTTGATTGAGCTTAATCGCTGTTTCAGTTGGAGTTACCAGAACGGCCAGGGATAGCGCGGATACGATAGCCAGCCACCCAACACGACGTTTCAACAATCAAGTCTCCTGCTGTTGGTTATAAAACTCTCTTGCAGGCTGTCATATAGCTGGGCAGTGTCGGCCTCGGCCATTCCTCAAGTACAGATCAAAGACCGCCGAGATAGTTCGGACAAATGGCCAGCCAATCGCTGTGACGCAAACACTGTTGCCTTCGACCCGGACTAAGCCGTCATTTTCCATGCCTTGGAGTGCGATTCGTTCGAATCCAAATTGCTCTCTGGAGCAGCCATGATCGGCAGCCACCTGTTTCAGATTGACCTCGCCAGTACACATCAACCGCTCGATAATTTCCCAGCGCATGACGTCACTGGGTGTTAATGCGATGCCTTTGGAGGTGGCCAACCGGTTGCCGGATATCGCGGTGGCATATTGATAAGTTGAGGTAGTGTTTTGTGCAAATCCCTGTGGCAGACAACTAATAGCGGAGACCCCAAAGCCAAGTAAAGTTGGAGCTTTGTCTGTGGTATATCCCTGGAAATTTCGACGAAGTGAGCCGTCGTCTAGGGCCTTGGCTAACGGGTCGTTTAAGCGAGCAAAGTGGTCCAGGCCAATTCGGTGATAGCCATTTTGGGTCAAGCACTTAGTTGTAGCTTCCGCCTGTTCCATACGAGCATGGGGATCTGGTAGTGACCTTTCGTTAATGAGTTTTTGGTGAGTTTTTGCCCAAGGAACGTGCGCGTAACCGAAAACCGAAAGCCGGTTTGGTCCGAGGCGGATTGCAAGCTCAACGCTCTTAACCACGTCGGCGACGGTTTGATACGGCAAACCGTACATTAGGTCGAAATTGATGTTGTTGATACCAGCTTCACGCAAATATCGAACTGCCGACGCAACTACTTCGAAGGGCTGGACTCTGTTTATGGCCTGTTGCACGGCCGGGGTGAAGTCCTGCACACCAAGGCTGACGCGGTTGATGCCAACGGCAGCCAACAGGTAAGCCTTCTCCCGAGTCAGAGACCGTGGATCACCTTCGATAGCGATCTCAGCATCATCGCTAACGTCGAAGGAGCTACGAACGAGATACATTAGAGCACAAAAATCTGACCGTCGAAGGACGGTCGGCGTGCCCCCACCCCAGTGTAGATGTTTGACACGAGGACGACCATCGAGCAAAGCAGAGATGCTTTCAATTTCTGCACTTATAGTTCTAGCATATTTGCTGATTGGCTTGTAATGATTTGCTGCCTTGCTGGTACAACCGCAGTACCAGCAAAGCTGGTCACAAAATGGGACATGAAAGTAGCAGGAGCAGAGTGCACTCATTTGAATTTCTTGCAGCCAACGACCATAGGTGTCCGCAGTAACCTCGCCGTCAAAGTGAGGCGCCGTCGGATAGCTCGTATAGCGGGGTACGGGTCCGCCGTAACGCTGAAGAAGAGTAATACTCACAACAAAACTTTATATTATGGGGTGCGTACGTGCGTTGACTTTGATCAGCGTTTCCCCATAGAAATTGTAGATTGATGGTGATTTTCTCAAGTCGCTAAATTCTGACTAACGACAACAGAGTCTCGGCCCAGGCCCCGACCTGGGGAACCATGCCCGCCGATCCGCGTCGCCGGACCCGCCGTCGACCAAATCCTGCTACCGAAACCCTCGCCCGGGCCCCTGAGCCATGGTGCGTGTGTCGCGGTGCGTGCAAGGCTTAGGCTTTCAGCTACGGTCTCTGGCAGACGGGGGCGCTTTTGAGGACGCCCGGGTAATGCGCACTTGGGGACTTCATTGGGATTGGTTAGAAAGGGACCCGAGATCGCCGAGTAGCTCCAAATAAATGTGGTATGGAATGTGGTATGGCGTAGGAAGGTTAGAAAAATGTTGCTTATTATCAGGTGCTTATGTGACTGTTAAGCGGACTCTCCCTCCGCCATACTTCCGTCCAGGGCTTATATGTGGTGGTCACTTTCCAAGGCGCAGGGCGATAATTCTGCGGCGACTAATCTCGATATTGTTAAAGAACAAATGACCCCCGCCCAGATCGCCAAAGCCCATGCACTCGCCACAGACCCCAAGAGGTAAAGAGGTAAGCTGACGGCCCCATGGAGGTGCGGTTTTTGATTTTTGGATTCTTGATATAGCCCGGCTCCAACAACTTCTTAAATTCGCCCATCTCGGCACTCCACCTGTCGAACAAATAAAGGCCCGCCAGTATTTGACGGGCCTTTTGTCCGAAGGGTGTTGATTTGCATCAAACGGTCAAGGCGGCCAACGAAAATGCATCGTCATCGGCCGCTTGAGTTAGGCGGCGAATTGAGCGTTTGAGCAACTCTATTTAAATTTGGGCATTATTTCTTGCTTGAGCGCTGTTTGTGATTCACGCCAGCCATTCATGTCATCCAGATGATCGTATGAAACGACCAGCAGGTGACCGAAACCGCCCGACGATTCCACGATATCGGCGATCTTTTGTTCGACCGTTTCCGGATTTCCAACGCACATGCAATGCTCGACAACATATTCAACAGTGACATCGGAATCGGCCACGTCGGGATCGTGCTTTAATGCCCCTGTCGCGCCGTAAGCGGCCATGAGAGGCAGCCAATATTCCCGGTAATGGTCGCCGATAAATCCGTTGATGATCTTGTCTCTCGCTTCCTTGTCGGTATCGGCAATGTAAATATCCCGTCCGACCCGCCAATTATCCCTGTCCGCGACCACGCCGGCCTCTTCGGCGCCTTTGGTAACGGCTTCCCAATGGCTGGCCAAATAAGTGTTGCCGAGACACAGGCTCAACGGAAAGAAGCCTTCGCGGCCGGCCAGTTCCAGCGTCGGCGAGCTCGGGCTCAGTCCGGCGATCGCCATTTGCGGGTAGGGTTTCGTATAGGGCTTGATGTGATAAGTGAAATTGCCTTCGATTTCGTCGGAAGGCCGGCGCACGGTCCAATATTTTCCCTCATATTCGAACTCGCTCTCGCTGAGCCAAAATTTCATCATAATTTCGAGGGATTCTTCGGCCATTTCACGGTTTTGCCCGGCCATGCCATCGATATCGAACATCTTCCAGTCTGTCGTCACGCCACCGGATCCGATGCCGATATACGACCTTCCCTGCGAAATATTATCCAGCCAGGCAATGCGGTGGGCCAGTTCCGCCGGATGATGAAACGGCAGCATATAGCCGCCTGGCGAGACGTGAATATTCTTGGTGCGCAACAAGGCTTGGGCGACGAGCAAATCCGGCGCCGGGCACGGCTCCCGGGGAATGGTGAAATGACAGCCGATCCAGGCCTCTTCATAGCCTAGCTTGTCGATGAATTCGAGATAGTCCAAGTCATGCTCATGGCCTTCAAAATAATTCCTGTCGGGTGGATGATTCGGCATCATAAAAACCCCAACCTTCATCGCTTTATCCCTCCTCAAGTTTATGTTTGTAGAAACACCAAATTTTATAACATAATCGCGTGGAAATAGGCCAATGCGAGTGGCTTTGGGGGGGGGACCATGGAACTAAACGCCGACGCCAAGACTTTTCTCAGCAGCATCAAAGATAAACCTGTGTTTGAGTCGCTCCCGGTGGCGGAGGCGAGAAACCTGTTTCGCGAAATTGCCCGCGAAGCGGCATCGCCGCCCGCCGATCTTCATGCGGTAACCGATATGGAAATAGCGGCGCCGGGCCGGCAAATACCGGCGCGGCTCTATCGTCCCAGCGATCGAGATGATTTGTCGGTGATGGTGTATTTCCACGGCGGTGGCTGGGTTATCGGCGATCTCGAAACGCATGATTCCTTCTGCCGCTCTCTGGCTAAAACCGGCGGTTTTGCGGTTATCGCGGTAGATTACCGTTTGGCGCCGGAGCACAAGTTTCCCGCCGCGCACGAGGATTGCATGGCGGCGACGGCGTGGGTTGCCGCCAATGGCGCGGCGCTCAACGTCGACACATCGCGCTTGGTCGTGGCCGGCGACAGCGCCGGCGCCAATATGGCGGCGACGGTCTGTCAGCAGGCGGCGCGCGAGGGACAAATCAATATCAAATACCAGGTCCTGTTGCAGCCGGTTACCGATATCCCGACACCATACCCTTCGAAAGAAGCCTATGCGGAGGGGCATTTTCTCACCCTCACGCTCATCCAGTGGGCGGCAGGGAACTATCTGAATTCGATGGACGAGGCCGGCGATTTAAGGATGTCTCCAAACTTAGCCGACTCTCTCGCAGGCTTACCGGCGGCGCTCATGTTGGTCGGCACCCATGACATGTTGCACGGTGAGTGCGAAGCCTATGCCGCACACCTCACGAAAGATGGTGTCGAGGTAAAGCTTTCCGTCTACCCCGGCCAGATTCACGATTTTATGATGTTTGACGGCATTATCGGCGACGGCAAACAAGCGATAGAAGAGATTTGTTCCGCCGTGAACGCGGCCATCGCGCCGTAGACCTCACCCGCCGCCGATACGCGGCAGGAAATAAACCTCGCTGCCGGGCGCGATGCGCTCGAGGAAGGGGTCCTGATAGATTTGGCCGTCTATGGTGACGGCCATTTCGCGCTCCAACTCCGGGCCAATACCGGGGAAGCGTTGTTCCAAGGTGGCGATCAGGCGGCGCACATCGGCCGCCTCAATCTCCAATTCGGTTTGGCCGCCGGCATTTCGACCAAAACCCGGCCCAGGCTCCCGTCTGAGCAACCGCCTCAGGCGGTCACAGGAAGCCGCTCCCGGTGCTTCCGCAACCGGCTACTGAAACGGCCGCCCGGGCCCCTGAGCCATGGTGCCTGCGCCGTCGCGTGCGGCCGGCCATGAGGTACTATGAGGTATTGCTCGATCTGCCGATGGAGCCGATATCATACCCAGCGGACGACCCCGGCCCGCACACGCTCCTTACCTCGGTTAGTCCGAGTGACAACATCCGCCGCCTCAATTGGCTGTTGGGCCGTTTCAAGGGCTATGTCGGCGTGATCAATCATATGGGCTCTCGGTTTATCGCTTCACCGGAACCGCTCCGGCCGATTCTGCGCGCACTCAAGGATCGCGGCCTGATGCTTGTTGACAGCCGCTCGATCAGCAAGAGCGTGGCGGCGGGCCTGGCCGGGCAAATGCAGTTGCCCCGCGCCCTCAACGACCGCTTTCTCAATCACGAACTAACGCGTGGCGCCATCGATCAATCGTTCGCCCCGGCGGAGGGCGATGCCCGGGCGCGCGGCGTCGCCATGGTGGTGGCCCGATCCTCCCCAGTAATGCTCGAGCGCATAGTAGCGTGGCTGCCGATGCTTGAACCACGAGGTATTGAAATTGTCCCAGTGACAGCGGTCGCTAACAAACAGGCGCTCAGATGACTGGATCACCGAATGAATTGGGAGAGCACCAAAATCATGTGCGAAAAATGTATCGACCACGTCTTCTGATGCTGCCGTGAAAAAGGTGCAGTCTCTACCCGAATATAGAGTCTGGGACGAAGCCCCAGCAAATTGATTGGACCGGCTTTGGGCAAACCTGATTAAGCACTCCCGAACGACCCCTTACCCCGACACCGGATCAGCTTCCACGGCCCGTGTGCCGTGATAGCCGAACCGAGACGCTTGGCGAGCAAACCATTTGAGCAAAACCCGGCCCAAGCTCTGGCCTGAGGAACCGCCTCAGGCGGTCACAGGGAGCGGCTCCCGGTGCTTCCGCGATCGGCTACTAA
>CAYVIG010000028.1:16125-17481 GCA_964451445.1 uncultured Dehalococcoidia bacterium | reverse complement strand
TCGAAGGCAAATACGTGAATTTCTCGGACATCACCTTCCTGCCCAAGCCGGTGCAGAAGCCTTATCCACCCATCTGGATCGGCGGACAGAGCAAACCGGCCATAAGGCGAGCCGCTAGACTGGGCAACGCCTGGCACCCTGTAGGAGCCATCCCTGCCACGCCGCTGGAACCGGAAGAACTGGCCGAGAATCTAGTACTACTCCGGGAGTATGCAGAGAAAGCTGGACGTGATCCGTCATCTATCGATGTATCGGTGAAGGCTCCCCTTTACGACGCTGGTAATTCCAGCGGCCCTAGGCGCAGGTTCTCCGGTTCTCCCGACGAGGTACGCCAGGACGTCCAGACCTACGCTGACGTGGGCGTCACTCACCTGATATTCGACTTCCGCACCGCCGACCCATACCAGACCGAAGACCGGATGGCCAAGTTCGCTGAAGAGGTCATGGCCGTCGCTTAGCCAGGAATTTACCTTATTAAAGAACATTTAGGAGCAAAAAATGGAGTACGGGTTCTATCTTCCAAGCGGCGGCCCGGCCGCCCAACCCGACGCCTTAGCCAGCATCGCAAGACAAGGGGACAAGCTGGGATTCTTCTGCATGGTCATGCCCGACCACGTGGTACAGCCCAATAGTGTGGAGTCCCAATACCCTTACAGCCTCACTGGAGACCTGCACAAGGCTCACGAGTCTGCGGTGGTGGAACGACTGGAACAGGTAACAACTCTGGCCTTCCTGGCTGGTATCACCGAGCAGATCAAGCTGGTCACCAGCGTGATGATCATTCCCTATCGCAACCCCATGCTCACCGCCAAGATGCTCTCGACGCTGGACATGCTGTCCAAAGGACGGCTGATCCTAGGCGCAGGTGTCGGCTGGATGGAAGAGGAGTTTGAACTCCTGAACGCAGAGCCCTTCGCCGAGCGCGGGGCCGTGACCAACGAGTACCTTAAGGCGTTCATAGAGCTTTGGACCAGCGATAACCCTACGTTCGAAGGCAAATACGTGAATTTCTCGGACATCACCTTCCTGCCCAAGCCGGTGCAAAAGCCTTATCCACCCATCTGGATCGGCGGTGGCAGCAGGCCAGCCATCAGGCGCGCTGCCCAGATCGGCGACTGCTGGCACCCGGTGGGAGCCATTCCCGCTGCGCCGCTGGAGCCTGAAGAGTTGGCCGAGAACCTGGTCTTGCTCAGGAGCGACGCTGAAAAGGTCGGCCGGGACCCGTCAACCATCCAGGTGTCGGTAAAAGCTCCGCTGTACGATGCCAACGCCCATAGCGGCCCGAGACGCAGGTTCACCGGCACCCCCGACGAGGTACGACAGGATGTGCAGACCTACGCCGATGTGGGCGTCACT
>CAYVIG010000028.1:0-16115 GCA_964451445.1 uncultured Dehalococcoidia bacterium | reverse complement strand
CAGGGCCGATTCCGCCAGCCAAACTGAAGACCGCATGGCCCAATTTGCCGAAGAAGTGATGGCTGTAACCTAGTCGGCTACGCAATCACTATAGATAATTTTTTACACGAGGTGTTCGTGCACCTGGTCTTCTACGGCGAGTACATCAACTCCCGTACCGCCATGGGAGTGGCCCGTTCTCATTCACAGAGTAGAGTCTAACTGCCTAAATAATCACGGAGTAAGAGATGAAACTGAAACTGGACGATGGTGTAGAACTTTTCTACACCATCGACGACTTCACCGACCCATGGACAGAACCAGAGACGGTGGTCATGCACCACGGCATGGCCAAGAGCCACAAGATGTGGTTTGGCTGGGTGCCGATAATCGCGCGCCACTACCGGACCATACGGTTCGATATGCGGGGCATGGGCCTGTCTGACGTGTCGGGTCCCGAGCACGACTACACACTGGACACGTTCACCGCAGACCTAAAAGAGTTCGCCGACAAGATGGAGCTGGACACATTCCATCTCATTGGCGAGACCGTCGGTGGTTCTATTTCCATGAATTACTCCATAAAGAATCAGGAACGGCTGAAATCCTTGACGGTCTGTACCTCGCCCACCAATTTCGACGCCCACCACAAAGAGAGCGCCGACTTGATAGATAAAGAGGGCATCAACGCGTGGGTGGAGAGTTCCATAGGACGCAGACTCGATCCGCAGATAGTTGACCCTGCCTATATCCGCTGGTACGCGGATCAGATGAAGGCCACCGCGCCCCATGTGGTGTCCGGCTTTCAGCGCACTGCCGGTGGAGACATTGGGCCAATGCTGAAAGACGTTCAGACGCCGATGCTCATGCTGGCAGCAGCCGCCCTCCGAGAGGAAGTTTTGGGTGATTTCAGGGGAGCCGCAGATTTGTTCCCCAACGGCAGAAAGGTGATCTTTCCCGGTGTACAGGGCTTTGTACAGCACATCATGCCAGTTCCCTGCGCCAGGGTTTGGCTGGACTTCGCCCAGGGTCTTTCCGGTTCTTAGCCAACGGGGCTTGAGACAGATTGACTGAATGACCAACACAGGACTGAGAACAAAATCCAGAAGATTTTCCCAATCGGCCAGCCTGCGATGGACTCTGGGGCCGACTGAATATTTCGGAGCGGATCCGGCAGGATGGCAGCACCTACTTTGTTGACCCGAAATCCCGCCGCCATTACATGCGGTACCTGTATCAACCGCTTTTAACCACCGCCGCTCTTGCTTGTGTGTTGCTGTTTGTCGACTCCCTCTCAAGCGCAGCCTTTGCTGCCGGACTTGGCTCCAGCGTGGTTGGCGTCTTCATATTCCCATCGGGAGCAAATTCACGGCTAAGGGCGGTCGTCGGTGACACACAATAGCCCTGATCATAGGGTCGTTGGTCTCACTGATCCAATTCGCCGGGCCGATTGAACCCTTCATAGACAGCCAAAGCCAGTTTCATGCCTTAGCAATGCCTTTCACGGTGGGGCTATACGGACCATGGACGTTACCGACACTGAACACCCTCCGGCAGCCGAGGTCGCCATTGGAATGTCCAGCATGGTTTGGAGCCTAAAAGTATTTGCCTCCATTCTGGGTGCGGTATTGGTCCTGACCTTATTCAAGCTGGTCCTGAGGCCAAGACTGCGAGGCCTGATCTAGGCTCCCATCTGCGAAGCTGAGTACCCGATCCACACAGCCACAAGTCCCAAACAAATTTGGAGTCCGACGTTTGAGAACGCGGCCAACGACTCCCCATCCCTAAGCAGTTGGATGGTTTCGTAGCCAAACGTGGAAAAGGTGGTGAAGCCCCCCAACACCCCGACCAGTATCAAGGCCCGTGTTTCAGGACCAAGCAGATTCCTGCTTTCTGTGAGTCCTGCCAGCAGGCCGATCAACAGGCAGCCCACCATGTTCACCGTCAACGTGCCGTAGGGCAATGATAAGGTATGAAGGGTGTCCTGCACCCAGTTGGTGACCAGATAGCGCAGGATTGCGCCGATAAAACCGCCAACCCCGACAAACAAGATTACCAACAACCAGGCTTTCTCCCCTTTGCACTGACCTACACGTCGGCTGGGTTTTGCTTGGGATTCATTTTTTCATCTTCTCGTTGCTCATTTCCTTAGCAGACAGAGCGAGTTTGATATGAAAACCGGCCACCCAGTTCTAATCAACTAGTAACATGGCGCGCCTGGCAGTCTCCGTTGACCCTTGGTTATCCATCGGAATACAATCCGGCCTGAAACCACACCTAAATCAACACCTCGCAACTAATTCGAGCGACCAAAGAAGACCGGGAGAGGCCCTATAACATGAATCTTTCACTTGAAGGCAAGATTGCCATCGTGACGGGAGGCAGCAAGGGAATCGGCAAGGCCACGGCGTTGTCATTAGCTCACGAAGGCGTGGACGTCGCCATCTGCGCCCGCGGAATGGAAGACCTGGAGGACGCCGCCACAGAGATCAGGGCTGCCACGGGCCGCAAGGTACTGCCCTTGCAAGCTGATATGACTGACCCGGATGCCATCAAGAGAATGGTGGCAGACACAGTGTCCGAATTTGGCGGTGTCGATATCCTGGTCAACAACGCGGTCAATTCGAAAGCCGCGCCCTTCATGGAGTTAGCCGACGAAGACTGGATGAACCATATCAACGTCAAGGTCATGGGATACATGCGCTGCGCGCGCGAGGTGATTCCCCACATGCAGGGGCGAGGTGGTGGCAGGATCTTCAACATCGGTGGCATGGCGGCCCGTTCAGCCAACACCCTGGCCAACAGCAACGGAGTGACCAACGCCTCCGTTTCAAACATGGCCAAGAATCTTTCGGATTCCTTCGCCTCTGACGGCATCCTGGTCAACTGCATACATCCGGGGACAACCAGGACCGAACGACAAGACCGCAGTCTTCGGGCGCGGGCAGAACACGGCAACATGTCCGTGGAAGAAGCCGAGCGCAGTGCCGTGGCCAACATACCCATTGGCCGCATGGTGGAGTCCAAGGACATCGCCGACCTGATAGTCTTTTTATCCTCTGACCTTGCCGGGGCCATCACCGGCCAGACCATTGCCGTTGAAGGAGGCGCTGGCAGGGGAATGAACTACTAGTCGGTTTCGCTTTTACACGCCGCATCTGTTAGGGTCGAGTCTGCATCCTATCGACCTACCTCCGATAATTTCGCGTGTCTTGAATCAGCCGGCTAGGAAGAATTCCAACCGTCAAGCCATCTAAAGTTCACTGCGAACGGCGTTCCGTCCGTGGCTTCTCGCCAATCATCCGCCACCAAACCAAGGAATCATAAATGCTCAATCTTGGGAACAGACTTGAGGTAGTCCTACGGACGCTAAGTCCTCGCACTTTGATACTACTGGTGCCTTTGTTGCTCTTACTGGCCGCTGCCTGTTCCTCAGACTCGGAAGAACCCATCATCTCAAGTGAGCAGGCAGCCGGAGGGCCGGAATATTCCGGTGCAGTGATCAGCCAAGATATCGCGGTGGGCGTAAATCGTCTGTTGTTTGTCGTGATCGATCGCGAAGGTATGCCCGTGAAAGGGCAGGTGGCAGATGTTGGTGTGTTTTTCCTGGTCCCAAAGGAGGACACCAGAGAACTAACGCAATCCGTTACTGCCGATTTTGTGGTCTGGACGGCAGCATCCGGTGGGGTTTTCTCTACAGAAACCGATATTGAAGTAGGCGGAGCCTACGAGCTGGACATCAATTTCACATCCAACGACGGCGTTGAGATCTTCGCTCAAACCAGCTTCTTGGTCAAAGACGAATCTCAAACCCCGGTGATCGGATCTCCCGCGCCCGCCAGCGTGACCTACACATTGGATGACAAAGAAGATATCTCACATATCACCAGCTCTCCCGAGCCTGATCTAGACCTCTATCAGCTTTCCATCGATGAAGCATTGAAACAGGACAAACCGTTGGTGGTTGTCTTTGCCACGCCCGGGTTCTGTGTCAGCGCTACCTGCGGTCCCCAAGTGGGAGAATTGACCAAGGTCAAAGCAAACTTGGGAGAGCCGGTGAATTTCATCCATGTGGAAGTCTTTGAAGACCCTCACTTGATAGAGAGAGGAAGGCCCACCGGTAGGTTGGTGCCTTCTGTGCTTGAATGGGGACTGCCCACCGAGCCGTGGACGTTCATAGTGGACAAAGAGGGTTTGGTCAGCGCCAAGTTCGAGCAATTCACCACTGCTGCTGAAATTGTGGCCAAACTCCTGGAAATACTCTAGGGAGTCGTTCCCTCAGGCACAACGGCGTCTTGAACATCCGAAGCCACCAATTGCCCGCCGATCTTCCGGTAGGTGACCGTAATCTTATCGCCTGAAGCTTGATGCTGCCTCAAGTGCCCCGGTGTCATGCCAACAGGCCCTGTTGTGATGAACTCCCAGATCTGACTGTCGGCTTCGCGCACTGTGAGAGACTCAAGTTCAGCAATGCTCCGGGCAATGACATCAACCACCCGCCCGGTCACGGTCTTTTCGTCACTGTCACCGCCACAGGCCACTGCAACCAGCGAGATTGTTAAGCTCGCCGCAATAATTAGCATCAGGTTTTTCATAGTGGCCAGCCCTAATTAACCGAACTTGAAGACCTTGACCGCTCCTAAAGCGGTGGCAACCACCCAACCGCCCAAAGCTGCCAGATAGGGCCAGGTGTCCCAAATCGGTTCACTCTCGATGGCAACGTCCCTCAGAGCCGCCAACATAGGCGTGAGTGGCAAGACTTGCGAAACTTCGGGTAGCACCCAAGGCAGTGCTGCCGTAGAGAAGAAAGTGCCCGCCAAGAACAACATGGGCATCGCAACTGCGTTACCCATCCCAGACGCCGCCGCCGGAGACTTAGCCCAGGCGGACAGAATGAACCCTATATTCAAGAATACAATGCTACCAAGGGCCGTTATGGTCAAGACCCCCAGGATGTTCCCATGGACGTGTCCGCCAAACACGAACACCCCCAAAGCCAAGATGATTCCTGTCTGAACAAGGGCCAACAGCACGTGGGCGGTGATCTCTGCGGCAAAGAATTTCCATATTGGAAGGGGCGTCACCAAGAGACGCTTCAAGATTGACTGGTTTCTGAATGTGCTGATGCGCACCGCAATGGAGATGATGGAGTTCATCATGATGCCTAAGCCCAGCACCCCCAGAAGCACGTTGTCAAAATAGTCCACTTCCGGCACGTCTATCACGTCAGCTGTCAGTAGCAAGGACGGCACAACTGGACCCGCCTCAGACTGGATATCAGACACCAGGTTTCGGACTGCTCCATCCACCAATTGGTTTCGGTCTGGGTTTCGGGTGCTGTAGACCAGGGTCACGTCGGTTTGGGCCTGGGGGTCATCGAATAGTTCGGGGATGATTATCAGATAACCCGAGTCACCGTCTATCACCTGTTTCCGTGCCTCATCGACGTCGATCTCATCGGATTGGAGGTCTAGAAATTCGATCTCACTCAGCCGTTCTCGCAGACCATCTGATCGAGGGCCGTTGGACTGGTCAACGACCACTACGTCGGCAGAACCAACGCCGTTGACTTCAAACAGTCCAAATACCACCACCAGCATCAGAGGGAAGAATAGAGCCCAGAATATGGCCTGGCGGTTGCGCGCCATCATTTTGATATTTGCCAGAATCAGCGCAACCATCTATTAGTCTCGTAGCTCCGTGCCTGTCAGTTCAAGAAAGACATCTTCCAAGGTGACCGGGGTTATTTGAAGATTCTCCAAACCCAGGCCGGTATCGGTGATCTCGTCCAACATGGCTTTCAGAGCAGAGGGGTTAGGCAGGCGTAGCAAATAGGTGTTCTCCAATGGTGAAGCCTCGCCATTCTCATCATTTGCCTGGCCGTTACCTTCACCATTGGTGTGGAGTATCTCCACCCGCCCGTGTAGCTTCTCCAACTGATCCGTGGTCATCGGTTTGTCCATGGTCAGTTTCACCGCGTAGCTAGCTTCCAATCGGTTGACCAGATTTCTGGGGGTATCAACTGCCAGGAGCTTTCCGTGGTCCATGATGGCCAGACGGCTGCAGAGAAGTTCCGCTTCGTCCATGGAATGGGTGGTCAAAACAACCGTCACCCCACGCTGGTTTACCTCTCGGATGAGGCTCCAGAGGTTTCGCCGCGCCTGGGGGTCAAGGCCGGTGGTCGGTTCATCCAAGATCACCAGCTCAGGGTTGTTTACCAGGCTGGCAGCCACTGCAAATCGCTGTTTTTGGCCACCGGAGAGTTCGGGTATACGGCTCTTGGCTTTCTCAGAAAGGCCAACCTGTTCCAGTAAGGAACTGGGCTTGGCTTTTTTGGGGTAGAAACTGCCTAGCAGGGACAGAATCTCCGTCAGATTTAGGTAATCGTAGTAGGCGGAGGCCTGGAGCTGAACTCCGATACGTGCCTTCACCTCTGACGCGTTGGACTGTATATCCAGTCCCAAAACGCTGACCCGACCTTCTGTTGGTTTCTGGAGACTCTCAATGATCTCCAACGTGGTGGTTTTACCGGCCCCATTGGGGCCCAATATCCCAAAGACTTCGCCACGTTCGACAGCAAAAGTCACCCCGTCAACCGCGGTGAAGGTACCGAATCGCTTGATTAAATTTTCAACTCGGACTGCAGGCTCCATAATAGCGCAGGAAATCATATCACAATCTGCGGTAAATTCTGCCAATCCTAGCGCGGAAGTTCAAAACCCCAAATACCGACTGGAAGCCATTTCCTGAAGAACCTAAATCGTCTGGCAGACACGCCGACTCTCCGTGCGTACCCAGGCACGAATTCAATTGACATCAAATTGGCCCTATGATAGTGTTCTCATCGCCGTGGTAAGAGTTCCACAGTCAGCGGAATTCAAACGAATTCGACGGTTTTTAAGCGCCTAAGACACCGCCTAAAATAGTGCGGCGATAACATATCCCCACCGATCTAGTGGACTCCGGGTCACAATCACATCCCGATTTCCTACCAGGTACCGAATGACACCCAGCCACAAACCAGCTTCCATCTATCACTACGCCTTCCTAATCCCAGTCCGGCCGGACTACGGAATAGGTCCTAGCTCACGTTTTGATAACGGAAATCCTCCCACCAGAAACCCGTCATGGAACTAGCCCAAAGCAGCCGGTTTCACAACTGGTTTAGAGGTATAACGGCATTCACAGTACTGGCCACCTTTGCCTTGGTAATTCTGGGTGGAGTGGTGAGGGTTACCGAGTCTGGGCTCGGTTGCCCAGACTGGCCAGGTTGTCACGGAGGTCTGCTCCCTCCTTGGGAGACCAAGGCAGTGATCGAGTTCTCACACCGAGTAACGGCTTCGTTCTTAGTCGGCCCATTGATCCTGTTCTTGTTCATCGCTTCATGGATGAAGTACCGGCAAGAACGGTGGATAGTAGTGCCTGCATCCATTGCCTTTGGGCTGCTGGTCGTCCAGGCCATGCTCGGCGGCATCACGGTCCTTAACGAACTACCAGGCGAGGCCGTGATGGCCCATCTGGCCGTTGGTGAAGCCTTGGTTGCTATCCTAGTTGTCATAGCCGTGGTCTCTTTCCGTGGACCATTGAGTATCGGTGTTCCAGACTGGAGCATCGGGAAAACCCGCCACTTCCCAGTTTTAGTGGTCATCGCAGGGGTATCGGTTTTCATCCTGTTGCTATCGGGGTCTTACGTAACCGTCTCTGGGGCGTTTGGCGCCTGCACTGAGTGGCCGCTCTGCAACGGTGATGCCTTCCCTGAATTCCGTCTTCAGATGAACCACATGTTCCACCGTTATGTTGCGGCGGTCATAGGTCTCTTTGTTCTGTACAGCCTCCACCTGGGATTCCGAGGAAGGACTCAGCCCATAGAGATAAGGATTCTCTCCATGTCCTCAATCGCTTTATTCACCATTCAGATCATGGTGGGTGCGATGGTCATTTGGGGAGATTTCGGGGAAGATGTTAGGGCGCTGCACCTAGCCGTTGCCACCGCCGTGTGGATTGCGGTTTCAGCATTGATCGTAATCACATTCTCCAACCCCGGCACCCGCTGGAACGGCCCTTCGAATGGCTGAAGACGCAAACGCAGCGAGACCAGCGGCGGACCCAGATGAGGCAGTCAAATATGGCGGCATCGTTGCCCTGGTCAACGACTACATAACACTCACCAAACCCCCGATCATCTCGCTCCTGCTCATCACCGCTATCGGGGGGATGTTCCTGGCAGCCGAGGGGATACCCTCACTCAAGATACTGGCGCTGGTCTGCGTCGGCGGTGCGCTTGGAGCCGGTGGGGCCAACGCTATCAACCACTTCCTAGACCAAGACATAGACTCTTTGATGTCGCGCACCATCAAGCGCCCAGTCGCCAGCAACCGTATACCCCCCATTCCCGCACTAGTCTTTGGGATTGCCCTGAACGTTGGGGCGTTCTTTGTGTTGACCTACTGGGTCAATCTGATCTCCGCGGTACTCACTTTGGCAGCCACACTGTTCTATGTATTGGTCTACACAGGCTGGCTCAAACGCAACACCCCACAGAACATAGTCATTGGAGGGGCTGCGGGCGCGATTCCTCCCATGGTCGGCTGGGCTGCGGTGACCGGATCCGTAGACCTACCGGCAATCTATCTGTTTACCATCGTATTCTTCTGGACCCCGCCCCATTTCTGGGCACTCTCGCTGATGATCCAAGACGACTATAAAGCGGCGGGCATTCCCATGCTGCCGGTGGTGGCCGGTGAGGAGCGTACCACCCAGAACATCTTCATCTACAGCCTGGCCTTGGTGGGTTTGACTCTACTTTTTGCTTTTTCTGAGGCGGTAGGGCTGATTTATCTGGGTTCAGCGGCGGCGCTGGGAGCATATTTCATTTTTCTGGCCTGGAAGCTTCTCCAGGATTACAGCATCCGTCGAGCCAAACATCTGTATCTGTATTCCCTTCTCTATCTGGCGCTTTTGTTCGCCGTTATGCTGGCCGACAGCGTCTACCATTACTAAAACCCCTGACAGCCCGTTAGAACCCTAATTTAGGCACGAGAGCATTGGGTCTTAGAAACGCCAAAATGCGTTGACAGGCCACTTGAGGCTGTGATAACTTCCCCGAAGGTTAGTGAAATCTGGCACATACGCGCTCAAGTTACAGCTAAATCGAGGCCAAATTGACCTCGAACAACAAAGCGCTCCGAGTGTATTAGCCGAGCTGAATAAAACTCCCGGGAGTCAACAAATGGGGCTGTCGCCCTTCCGACGGGCAGGATTCCTTCCCATGCAATCCTCTTCGAACTCCAACCAACCTAAAGGACGCCGCAGTAGCCTGAGGAACCGTTCGGTTCAATTTGGTCTAATGGCGGCTTTTTTCTTGTTTGTGGTCGGCTGTTCCAAAGACGGCCAGTCAACATGGGAAGCATTCGGCCCTGTCGCACAAAAACAGTTAGACCTATTCAACGTCCTTCTGTGGGTCATGGTCGCAGTCTTCATCATCGTAGAAGGCGTCCTAGTCTACGCAATAGTCCGCTATCGTCGACGCCCAGGTGACGAGAAGCCACCACAGATTCACGGCAACACATCATTGGAAATTATCCTGACCATCATTCCCACGATCCTAGTGTTGGGACTCGGAATCTGGTCGGTATTCACTCTCTTCGAAATCGATGAGCCGCCGGAAGGCGGACCGGACCCACTTCAGGTAAATGTGATCGGCCACCAATGGTGGTTCGAATTCGAATACCCAGACGCGGGCAACGGCAAGAAGATCATCACAGCCAACGAGATGCGAATTCCCGTAGATCGGCCCATTACGATATCACTGGAGTCCGATGACGTAATTCATAGTTTCTGGGTTCCCAAGCTGGCCGGTAAATTGGACATGGTTCCAACCCACGTCAACAAAATGTGGTTCCAGGCAGACTCGGACAAGATCACAGAGGATCTGCCGGTCACACTCTACGGCCAATGTGCTGAGTTGTGTGGTCTGTCCCACGCGCTGATGCGTTTCCGCGTTACCGTAATGGAACAAGACGACTTCGATTCCTGGGCTGCAGCCTACGGCCCGCCGCCAGCCGTCTCAGATAAAGCGAAGGCGGGGAAAGAACTGTTTGGAAAAAACTGCTCCACTTGTCATACGATTGACGGCCCCGATGACCCCGCTGTATCCGCCAATCGGTTGACCGGTTTCATGACGGCAGGGGACATCACGGCTGTTCCGGCACCAAACTTGACTGACTTGAGAACTCGTCAGACCCTCGGGGCCGGTATAACCGACCTGACAGAGGAAACCCTACAAGATTGGATACGCAACCCGGAGGACTTCAAACCCGGGAATTATATGTCGGAACGTTCGGTTCTGTACCAAAACGGCCCGGCAAGCCTCACCGATGATGAAATCGATTCCCTTATTGGGTATCTGTTAGACCTGCGGTAGATTCTACCTATAGGAGCAAAGACCGCGGTTCTCCTCCCGGCCTAGCCACAGGAGTACCCGGACAAAGCAAGCGATGGCATCGATAACCGGCGTTATACCACGACCAACAAGCTACGCGGGCATATGGGGCTGGATGACAACAGTCGACCATAAGCGCATCGCCGTACTTTACGGCGTAACCGCATTCATATTCCTGCTGATTGCAGGCCTAGAAGCTGGCGTCATCCGCATGCAGTTGGCTTCGGCCGACAATGACATGGTCGGACCCGGTCGCTTCAACCAGATGTTCACCATGCACGCCACCACAATGGTGTTCATGGTTATCATGCCGCTATCTGTCAGCTTCTTTAACTTCGTAATACCTTTAGCCATTGGCGCCCGTGACGTGGCGTTCCCAAGGCTAAATGCCCTGAGCTTCTGGATTTTCCTCTTCGGTGGAATACTCATGCACATGAGTTTCGTCGTCGATCAAGTTCCGGACGCTGGCTGGTTCTCATACGCCAACCTAACTGAGAAACCCTTCAGCTTAGACAGAGGGTTAGACTTCTGGGCCATCAGCCTACTGGTGATGGGCTCATCATCGGTGGCCGGTGCGCTGAACTTTACAGTAACAATCATCAACATGCGGGCGCCTGGCATGACCTTAATGCGTATGCCAGTCTTCGTCTGGATGACTCTGATCACATCGATCCTCCTGGTTCTAGCCTTCCCGGTGATTACCGTGGGCCTGCTTGAGCTGGTGATGGACCGTAACTTCGGGACCCACTTCTTCATCCCGACAGAAGGTGGAGACCCGGTTCTCTGGCAGCACCTGTTCTGGGTGTTCGGCCATCCTGAAGTGTACATTCTGATTCTGCCTGCAATGGGCGTGGTCTCGGAGGTATTGCCAACATTCTCGCGTAAACCTTTGTTCGGCTACCCATTCATTGTATTCTCCGGAATAGTCATCGGAATCATGGGTTGGGCAGTGTGGAGCCACCACATGTTCACCGTGGGTCTAGGTCCAGTGGCGAACTCGGTCTTCACCATCACAACCATGCTGATTGCGGTACCAACAGGCGTAAAGATCTTCAACTGGATCGGAACGCTGTGGAAGGGCTCCATCGAGTTTACGACTGCGATGTTATTCGCACTCGGATTCGTTGCGCTATTTATCGTCGGTGGATTGAGCGGCGTGTCTCACGCTGTCTCTCCGTCAGACTTCCAGCAGCAAGACACTTATTACATCGTCGCCCACATCCACTACGTGCTGTTTGGCGGCTCGATCTTCGGTATCTTCGCCGGCACCTACTACTGGTGGCCGAAGATCACCGGCAAGATGCTCAATGAAACTCTCGGGCAGCTGCACTTCTGGCTGATCTTCATCGGAATGAACCTGACGTTCTTCCCGATGCACTACCTTGGCTTGAACGGCATGCCTCGTCGGATATACACCTACTCGGCAGAGTTTGGCTGGGAAAACCTGAACATGCTCGCCAGCCTTGGCTACATCGTCCTCTTCGTGTCTTTCCTGGTCTTCATGCACAATGTCATGTACAGCCGGAAATCACGCAAAGTCAGCCATGATCCCTGGGACGCGCCTGGAGTGGAGTGGACAATCGCCTCCCCACCCCCTGCGTATAACTTTGCAGAGTTGCCTCAGATTCAGGGCCGAGACCACTATTGGATCGTTAAAGAAAACGCTGAAGCCGCAGGGACTCCCATCACGGAGCCAGAAGCTTTGGTCGACCCGAACTCTATCCACATGCCCAGTCCGTCTTACTGGCCGTTATTCACGGCTGTCGGCGTGGCACTGATCGGCGGTGGGCTTCTTTCCCACTACGCCCTCAGCTTTGTCGGCGGAGTCATAACAATGATGGGTGTGATTGGTTGGGGCAATGAACCCGTAGCCGCACCCAGCGACCACCACTAGGAGACTGAGAACGTGGCCCACGCAGTAGAACACGAATATACAACCACCGGTTTAAATCACCGGAAGATGCTCATGTGGGTATTCTTGGGGTCGGACTGTCTGTTCTTCGGCTCCTTGATCGCCACCTACATGGTCTATCGCGGCCAGAGCTTAGTCGGGCCATACCCCGTAGACATCATCGATGTCCCGCTAACGACTATCAGCACATTCGTGCTGCTGATGAGCAGCTTCGCCATGGTGCAGGCGCTTGCAGCTACCCATGCAGACAACAGAAAAGGCATCGTTAGCTGGCTGCTGGCCACCGCCTTCCTGGGAGCGATCTTCATCGGCTTCCAGATCTATGAATTCAACGCCTTCAAAAATGAGGGCCTGACGTTGGGAGGCAACCTATTCGGCGCCTCCTTCTTCACCCTTACCGGGTTCCACGGAGCCCACGTAACACTGGGCATCATCTGGCTTGTAGCCATGGCTATTCTGGGAATGAAAGGACGCCTAGGCCCCAAGACTGCCCTGGATGTCGAGTTAGTCGGCCTTTATTGGCACTTTGTCGACATCGTCTGGATAGTGATCTTCACACTGCTATACCTGATCGGCGGATTCGACGCTGGTCCGGCAGCTCCTCCGGGCGGGTAAGAATAACCCGACGCCCAACTCAACCAGGAGCGCCTTAGAATAAATATGGCTCACGAACCCGAACATACATCAAACCACCCCACGTTCAATCAATATGTCCTGATCGCGATAATCTTATTCGCGATCACCATAGTTGAGTTCATCCTGATCTGGGAACGTGCTGGCATCGTAGACCACCTGGGCGCTTCAAAGGTGCCTCTGCTGGTTGCGCTGTCGGCGGTCAAGTTCGCGATCGTCATCATGTATTACATGCACCTCAAGTTCGATCCACGGTTCTTCGGGACCGTCTTTATCGCCGGACTGGTGCTGGCCTTTCTGGTGGGCATCGCGGTGATCTCGCTCTTCGTCGGATTTGAAGGAGAACAGCGAGACTTCGCGGAAGCCCGTGCCGTGCCCTATGTGCATGGCGCCTCCGAATCGGCCGAGGGCGAACATGGCACTGAGACTTCGACTGAGACTGAGACTCCTGCAGTCGCCGGGCCTGTTGCAGTCACTGTAGGCGCTGTCGGAGAAACGTTGACCTTTGACATCGCCACTATCTCCGCAAGCTCAGGCGCTGAAGTGACCATTACCTTCGACAATCCGTCAGCCAACAATCAGCACAACCTAGTGATCGTTGAGAACGGCACAAAGGACGCTGTGGCAACCGACGGCACCGCCGCCGGTCCTGCCAACGACTGGGTGGCCCCTGGTGATTCCAGAGTTATCGCCAACACTGCGCTGATCAACCCAGGAGGTTCGGGAGACGTGACCTTCACTGCGCCAGCAGCAGGGACGTATCAGTTTGTCTGCACGTTCCCAGGCCACAACTTCACCATGTTCGGTGACCTCATAGTCAACTAGGTTTCAGCCGAGTTATAAAAAAGGCCCCGTCCCTCAATCGAAGGACGGGGCCTTTTTGTTTGCTAAATGGGTTGGTGTTCAACCCATGTACGCCTGGGTGAATGCTTCCTTTACCGGCTCAATGATCCGCTCTCCCATACGCTTGGCCGCCATATTCAGCCCTTCCCTGGCAAAGACTAGGTCTCGCGAGGTTATCTCCAACTTTGAGGCCCCGGCCAGTTTCTGCGCGTATTCCTCCAAGAACTGGTCCACATGGGTCTCATCCTCGGCCATGCCCCGGAAGACGCGGTACATGGGCAGTGTGCGCACAAAGTTGTGCACCTCTTCCCGTTCCAGGTCCGGGTGGCGGTCCAGTAACAGCGAGATGCCAAAGTCGATCAAGCGGCAAGAACCGCCGTCATCAACCAGAAGATGGGACCGCCCTCTATGATCGGAGAACGTGACGTCGTTGTAATAGATATCCGCTTGGTGCAGGCGGCGCATCATTGCTCCTAGATTCGAGCCTACCGTGGAAAGAAAATCGCCGGTCAACCTGTCCTCGGTCAGTTCGGTGAAAAACCTTCCTGGAACGAATTCTTCGGTCAGATAACCGGGCAGGGACTCCAATTGCTCCGGCCCAACGCTTATTTCCCCAGCGGTACGGGCCATCTGGTCCTCACGGCTGTTCTGCAGCGGCTTGATCACGATGGACCTGTCTTGGAACCGGACAGTGGCCACCATCCCTCTGGCCCGGCCGGAGAATTCCAACGCAGGGACCTCTTGCCCCGATTTCAGGCGATTAAAAACCTCGGGGAAGAACGCGTAGCGAGAGAGCGCTTTTACCACGGGATCGGCAGTCAGCCGCAGGAACAGCGGCATCTCGAGATCGGACAGCTTCCAGAACGGCGGCATATGTTCAGGCACGGGCATCCCCGCTGCCGGCCGCATGGCTTCGATAACCTCTTCCGGAGGTTTGGGCGGCGGAGGAGCGATGGCCCGCCGGATAACGGCAACCTCATCTGGTGTGTAATCCAGGGGCATCAGTCTGCCACGGAATGCGCGCCGTCTGCGCCCAATTCCAAGTCCCGTTCCCGGACCACGGCGTCGGCGTTCAACATCCCATAGATGTGGGGGTAAATCTCGCCTGAGCGGCTGGGCTCATGTTTTACGGGCGACTTTAGCTTATCCAGGTCCACATCCAGCACCATAAGCCCGCCCTCGCCAGGATAGAGACGTGCCGCCACTTTTAGCAGCTGCGGGATGTCTTTCGAACAATGGATGAACCCTTCTTCAGCCAGGCTCGGAGCGGCATATTCGCCGGAGGGCCTGGCAGACTCCCAGGCCGCTTTGTAGGTCAGGTGAAAGATTAAAGCCATTGATCACTCCAAGGGTTTCAGAACCAAGTCGCCGAAATTGTACCCCAGTGCGGCGGGTGATAGGATGATAGCCGCAACAGATGGGGAGGAGTTCCAGCATGAAAGCCGAGATCAACGAAGGCTCTGGCCTACAGTACATCACCATAGTGCCCGACGAGTACACACCGAAGTCGACCTATCCTCTAGTGATCATGCTCCACGGCTTCGGCGCTAACATGCAGGACCTCGCCGGACTCGCTCCCGCAATCAACGCGACAGGCTACGTGTACGCCTGCCCCAACGCGCCGATCCCCTTCCAATTGGGGCCAGGCCAGACCGGTTTTGGGTGGATGACCCCCAGAGGCGGAGGAACTCCCGAGGAAACGGCCAATTCCGAGCAGCTACTCAGTGATTTCTTCGACACTGTCTTCCAGCAATTCAATGTTTCGCCGGGACAAGCGCTGCTGTTGGGTTTCTCCCAAGGTGGCGGCATGACCTACCGGTGCGGACTGGGCCGGGCGGACAAGTTCGCTGGTCTCGCCGCTTTGAGCGCTACATTGCCAGACCAAGACGAGTTGGTGACAAGACTGCCGATCGAGCGGAACCAACCGATATTCGTGGCCCACGGCCGCTACGACCAAATGGTTTCCGAAGACACCGCCCACTCGGCCAAGACATTCCTGGAGGGCAACGGTTACACACCCGATTTCCACCTCTACGACATGGGCCACGAGATCAGCGGCGAAGAGCTGGGCGACCTTGTTCCCTGGATGGCGGGGGTTCTGCCTCCACAAGCGTAATACCTGGGCTTAATCGCCGTCCTTCCAAGTGATTATCTTGTCGACGGCTATCTCCAGAAGGACCATCCGTTCCTCCCCTAGCAGTTCCTTGGCAAACTCGGCTCCTCTTTCGGGGCCGTCATAGAGGACGCACATGCGCTCCACTATCGGCTCAAGGTGCTCCAGCGACAACTTCGCTTGGCCTTCAAGTA
>CAYVIG010000027.1:0-18198 GCA_964451445.1 uncultured Dehalococcoidia bacterium | reverse complement strand
GCCACCAGGATTCAGGACGTTCATAGACTCGTGCCTGATGGATGAATCCATCTTGGGTGTAGGAGCGGGCACCTGGGGTGAAGAGATAATGATCCTGCCAACTGAACTGACTAGAATCACCGAGGCAACGGTGGCAAATCTTTGCGTTAAGCAACAGGGTAGTTGAACCAGATTCCAGGAAACTGCTTTAATCCGTTTGGCTGGCGGGTTGCCTACGCTGGCAATCGCCATTAACATGCTGTCGTGCGCATTGTTCGATATCAATCATGCGTGGATTCAAAGGGCCGACACATCAATGACACACGTGGAGGTGCTCAGGTACTAGAACGTATTCTATCTTGGTTTCGCCGCCCCAAGGCGGAGATCGAAATCGAAACAACCGGCGGGTCCGCTAGACCCGGCGGCACAATTGATGTCCAGGTGACGATACGGTCGAATTCGGGAGTCAAGATCAAGACTGGCCAGGTGGAACTGGTCTGCACCGAACAATCCTGGCAGAAGGAATCATCGGCAGACAGCGGACAAGGAAGGCATCAATATAACCAGGTTTTGGCTCAGCCTTTGGTCCAATCTTTCATCGCCGACACAGAGTTGACCAGAACCGAACCGATTTCCAGGTACGCCAGGTTCCAGGTTCCAAATGGAGCCCCACCAACTGTTCACGGTGCGGTTGCCCAGGTCTTATGGGAAGTTACCGGCAAATTGGAGATGGACGACGGCAAACAGGTCACTAACTCCAAGGAAGTCACTGTACTGACCCTACCTGTGGTGGTTCCCGGTCGGAGCGCGGCAGACTTGACCGAAGAGTCCACCTTCAGCGGCTGCACATTGGCCATGGTTTTAGTCAACGACGTTGTTGGCGCAGGTGGCTACCTAGAGGGCGAACTCCGCGCCCGGATGAATGTGACTAACCAGGCCAAGGACATCCGAATGGAGCTACACAGCACCGAGACCGCTGGTGACCGCCAAAACGAGTCAATCAGGGAACGGATTTCTCTGGAAAGCAATGTGCAGTTGACCGCAGACCGGCCTTACGTCTGGGCTTTCAGCCTACCGGTACCCGAACGGACCTTGCCGACAGTCGAGAACGGAAAGACCACCGTGTCTTGGCTGTTAAAAGCCGGGGTGGACACCGACCAGAGTCCGGAGACCTACCACCTAGAGCGGAAGGTTCAGATCTTCACATCGACCTAGGTTATTATGCTAGGAGTCTTGGCTATCGGTGGACTTTCCGCTCCACCATTGCTTGAGACGCTCTCTTATCTGGCGCTCTGCTCCCTCTTTACCGGGATGATAATACCGCCGTCCCTTCAATGACGGCGGTAAATACTCCTGCTCCTCAAAGTGGCCTTCATAGTTGTGGGAGTATTTGTAGTCCTTGCCGTAGCCCATATCCTTCATCATTCCGGTGACCGCATTGCGGAGATGCAGCGGCACCGGCTCGTTGGCCTGCTCTCGAACGTCCTGCATAGCTTGATTAAGCCCCGCGTAAGCGGTGTTACTCTTGGGCGCTGCGGCCAGGTAAACCGTGGCCTCCGCCAACGGTATGCGTCCCTCCGGCATACCCAGGAAATGCACCGCCTGCTGAGCCGCCACCGCCATTGCAAGGGCCTGGGGCTCCGCCAGACCAATGTCTTCCGAAGCCAATATCACCAAACGGCGAGCGATGAACAGCGGGTCTTCCCCAGATTCAATCATCCGTGCCAACCAGTACAACGCTCCGTCAGGTGACGAGCCCCGCACCGACTTGATGAAAGCCGAAACCGTGTCATAGTGGCTCTCCCCGGCTTTGTCATACATTGGTGAGCGCCTCTGGAGGGCGTCTGAGATGGTTTCCAGATTGATGACTCGGTTCCCGTCAGCATCAGGTGTGCTGGTGTAAGCTGCGGTCTCCAGGGCGTTCAGCGCGATTCGCGCATCTCCATTGGCGATATTCACCAGATGATCAACGGAGTCATCTACCATGATGGCGCGCATCGGTCCAAGGCCCACGTCCCCATCAGCCAGCGCCCTGGCGATGATCTTTTTCATCTGGTCTGGATTCAGGCTCTGGAGGGTGAATACCCGACAACGGGATAACAGCGGGGCGATAACTTCAAAGGATGGATTCTCGGTGGTGGCGCCGATAAATGTGATGGTGCCGTCTTCCACGTGGGGCAGGATGACGTCCTGCTGGGCCTTGTTGAATCGGTGGATCTCGTCCACAAAGAGGATAGTTGACTGCCGATGCATCCCCCTGCGGTCCTTAGCTTCAGCAACAATCTTGCGCAAGTCGGCCACGCCCGATGTGACCGCGCTGACCGGCTGAAAATCTGACTGAGTGGACGTTGCCACCAACCGCGCCAGGGTCGTCTTTCCCGTGCCAGGCGGCCCCCAGAGGATTATGGAAGGGAGTCGACCAGCAGCGATGGATTTAAGCAGCACCCGGTCCGGGTCGACGATCTGATCCTGGCCCACAAAATCTGCAAAGGTCTGCGGTCGCATTCGCTCAGCCAGAGGGGCATCCCGCTCCGCCTGGACCTTCCGGTCGTAATCGAACAATGACTCTGAACTCATGGTTGTTCACCTTCCCGCTGCCTGATTTACTACTGGAAACGGGGCATGACCTCTTGGGCAAAGAGACGCATGGAACTCTGTACTTCCCTATGAGGAAGCAACCCTCCGATGTTGAACCAACACATGAACTCATCAGGCCTATACATCCCTTTGAGCTTTTCCAGTTTGGCCGAGACTTGGTCAGGGGTGCCCACAGCGGCAAATTCGTCCATCACGATCTTGGATGTGAGGCTGGAAGCCCGGCTCGACCCCTGACTCGGTCCCCGGACTTGGCCTATTACTCGCAGTGTTTCCAGATAGTTATCTATCGTCTTTTCAAATCCCTTTACCGCCTCTTCCTCAGTCGCCGCAACATGTATCGGCACATTCACGTTGACCGCCACATTGGCGGCGTCATGCCCATTTGCCTTCAACTCAGATCGGTAGGACTCCAAACCATCGAGTGCCCCCTGGGTTGTGACGATGGTCGGTGCCACCAGGATGCTGTGACCCAGCGAGCCAACGATGCCAAAGGTATCGGCGCTATTTGACGCCACATAGACTGGCGGGTGGGGCCGTTGTATCGGCCTGGGAGTAATACGGTAACCGTGGGACTGGTAGAATTTGCCCTGGTATTTGAAATCCTCCTGGCACCAAGAACCCAGTACCAGCTCCAGCCCTTCAATGAACCTTTCCCTGCCCTCTTCCTGGTCGATGCCGTAACCATGGTAGTGGGAGGGCATGGATCCGCGGCCCACGCCAAAGATGGCCCGTCCATCGGACAGCACGTCCAGCGTCGCTACGTCTTCGGCTAGACGCACTGGTTGGTGCAATGGCAGCAGGCTGATGGCGTTGCCGATACGGATGCGCTTGGTGGTCTGGGCCACCGCAGCCGCAATCATCAGTGGCGCCGAAAGCAGCGAGAAATTGGGGTTGAAGTGCAGTTCGGCCAGCCAAGCGGCGTCGAATCCTAGTTCGTCGGCCAGTTGGCATTGGGCTATGGTGTCCTGGATGCGCTCGGCGGGGCTTTGGTCCACCGCGCACGGGAGTTGGTAAAAAACGCCGAACTCCATAAATGTCTCCTCAAGTTAAAACGGGGATGTGCTGCAGGCCGGAGACCACAGCCTGGCTATTCTAATACAAACTTCTGGAGTTGGAGTGTAGGGGTGGTCAGTGGGTGGTGGTTTTTGGGGGAGATTGGTTTAGGGAGGAGTGTGGCCCCATACTAACCTTCCCCTTGCGGGGGGAAGGGACATACATCCTACGAGCCGCTGGATCTAAAGGGGAATGTTGCCGTGTTTCTTGGCGGGGAGGCTGTCCCTTTTGTTTTGCAGCATCTCCAATGCTTTGATGATGCGGACTCGGGTATCTGCCGGGTCGATCACATCATCCAGGAAGCCGCGGCCCGCAGCGATGTAGGGCGTGGTGAACTTTTCCTGGTATTCCGTTATCAGTTCCTGCCGCCTCTTGTCCTGATTCTCGGCCTTGGAAATCTCACTTCTGTAGATGATGTTGACTGCGCCCTCGGCACCCATCACCGCGATCTCAGCCGACGGCCAAGCCAAGTTGATGTCGGAGCGCAGATGCTTGCTGCTCATCACGATGTATGCGCCGCCGTAAGCCTTACGGGTGATGACCGCGATCTTGGGCACTGTGGCCTCGGCGTAGGCGAAAATCAACTTGGCTCCGTGCCGGATGATACCACCGTATTCCTGATCAACCCCTGGCATGAAACCCGGGACATCCACGATGGTCACGATGGGTATGTTGAAGCAATCGCAGAACCGGATGAACCGGGCCGCCTTTGCCGAAGCATCGATGTCCAACACGCCAGCCAGGAATTCCGGTTGGTTGCCCACAATCCCAACAGCACGGCCATTCATCCGGGCAAAACCGACCACCACATTCTGGGCAAAGTTCTGGTGGACTTCCATGAACTCTTCATCGTCGATGACCTTGTAGATGACCTCCCGCATATCGTATGGGCGATTGGCATCATCGGGCACCATATACCGCAGGTCCGGCTCCCGCCGGGTGGCAGGGTCGTTGGTCGGCTCAGGTGGTGTGTCTTCGAGGTTGTTACTGGGCAAGAAGCTCAGAAGATGGCGCACCTCACTGATACATTCTTCTTCGTTCTCATAGACAAATTGCGCCACCCCGCTCTGGGTCGCGTGGGTTGCCGCTCCGCCCAGGTCCTCGTGGGTCACCTCTTCTCCGGTGACCGACTTGATGACGTCGGGGCCGGTTATATACATCTGACCGATACCCTTAACCATGAATACGAAGTCGGTTATGGCCGGGGAATAGACGGCGCCACCGGCAGAGGGGCCGACGACCACGGATATCTGGGGAATCACACCGGAGTACATGGTGTTGAGCAGGAAGATATCCCCATAGGCACCCAAGCTGGTCACACCCTCTTGGATGCGTGCTCCGCCGGAGTCGTTGATACCGACCACAGGGCAGCCGGACTTCACCGCCAGATCAAGCATCTTACATATCTTTAGACTGACAGCCTCCGAAAGCGAACCGCCCATTACGGTGAAATCCTGGGCGAAGGCAAATACCTGGCGACCTTCCACCAGGCCGTATCCGGTGACTACGGCGTCACCCAAGACCTTTTTGTCTCCTAGGCCAAAATCCGTTGCCCGGTGGGTCACGAACGGGTCGAGCTCTTCGAATGTGCCTTCATCCATGAGCAGCAGCAGTCGTTCACGGGCGGTGAGTTTGCCCCTGCTATGTTGTTGGTCTATCCGGTCCTGGCCGCCGCCCTTCTGCGACTCTTCGCGCATAGCGTCCAGGTTGCTTATCTGTTCGTCAATCTGCCTTTTCTCTGCGGTCACGGCCCCTCCCGGCAATAGTCGAAATGGACCTTCCCAGGCCCCATGATCAAAGGGTGAATCCCAAGGTCAAGTTGATGGGATTTCGCCCGTATTATGTCGAGTAAAATCTGGTCAATCGTAGCAGATGCTCCAAACGAAGAGCAAGGAGAATAGGCACGCGCCAGAGTGATAAAATAAGCCCCTCAGACGACTTTGAACACTTTTATCTAAACGGGAGTTCCAGTCCATGCCCCAAGTCGAAACCCCGATTACCGGCCTGACCGTGTCCAACGGTGAAACCCTTACCTGGGGTGTGCGCACCTATGTGATGGGCATCATCAACCTGACTCCAGACTCATTCTCGGGAGATGGTCTTGCCGGTGATGTGTCTTCTGCCGTTGACCAGGCCCTACGCTTCCAGGAAGAGGGGGCAGATATCCTCGACATTGGCGCGGAATCCACAAGACCGAGACATGAACAGGTATCGGAAGAGGAAGAACTGGCCCGTTTGATGCCTGCGCTGGAAGCGGTGGCAAAACGGGTGAATCTACCCGTCAGCGTGGATACCTACAAGGCGGCCGTGGCCCGACAGGCTGTTTCCGCCGGTGCCGTTATCATCAACGACATCTGGGGACTAAAGGCACAACCTGAACTGGCCCAAGTTGCCGCCGACACCGGCGCAGGTTTGGTCTTGATGCACAATCAATCGGACACCAAATACGACGATCTCGTGCCGGACATCCTTTCCAGTCTGAACAATAGCGTGGATGTTGCCGTCAAAGCGGGCGTTCCTAAGGAAAACATCATCGTTGATCCGGGAATCGGCTTTGGCAAGACGCCGGACCAGAACCTGTTGGTGTTGAATCAATTGGAGGCTCTCAAAGAAACCGGCTGCGCCATCTTGACCGGTACCTCGCGCAAGTCGACTCTAGGAATGCTGCTCGACATGCCCCCGGGAGAGCGAATGGGAGGTACAGCCGCGACGGTCTCTCTTTCTATCGTCGGCGGCGCGGACATCGTGCGAGTACATGACGTGAAAGAGATGGTCAGAGTTTCACTGGTTACCGACGCCGTGGTCCGTGGATGGCGCCCCGAGGGCTGGAAGGTATCTTGAGAACATTTTCGACTCAACGCGGAATCTCAGGCTTTCTGGGCTTCGGCACCAACCTGGGAGACCGCAAGAAAAACCTGGCACAGGCCATGACCAGACTCAATGACCGGCCAGATTTTTCCATCATCCGCACCTCTAACATCTACGAGACGGCACCGTGGGGCATGACCGACCAACCAAGCTTCCTTAACATGGTCGCGGAGATCACAACCTCCCTTGACCCTCGAGAGTTACTGGAGCGGGTGAAAAAACTGGAACAGGACATGGGCCGAGAAGAAAGCCCCCGCTTTGGCCCGCGTCTTATCGACGTGGACATACTCCTTCTCCAAGATCTGGTGGTGGACGAGCCGGGCTTGCAGATACCCCACGCCAGCATGCACCTCAGGGCGTTTGTTCTGGTCCCCCTGGCCGAATTGACGCCCGACTCGTTACACCCGGTCCTGGGTGAAACCATCGCCGACTTGACCACCCAGGTTGATGGTTTGGACGGCGTTACGCCGCTCGTTTAACCCAAAACAGACGCCTTCGTGCCTGGGATTGCTTAGCAGTCGGCCTGCCCTGTTGACAATCGCGCTCGTCTGACGCATGATTTTGAACTGGGAGAGTCTAACTTTCCCTTTCAAAAATAAGAATCACTACACACAGAGATATATCTGCGCCGCAGGCCCATCGCCGCGACGCCAGTTAAAGGAACGAGGAGACGGTCATGGCGGACAAGCAACTTACATTTGATGAAGAAGCCCGCGCCAGTTTAATGCGTGGGGTTGATGAGCTTAAGAAGGTCGTAGGAATCACCCTTGGCCCCAGCGGTAGAAACGTACTGCTAAGTCGCATGTTTGGACTGCCAATAGTCTGCAGCGACGGCGTCACCGTGGCTAAAGAAGTTGAACTGGAAGAGCCTTACGAGAACCTGGGCGCCCAACTGGTCAAAGAGGCCGCAGCCAAGACCAACGACGCAGTTGGCGACGGCACCACCACGTCCGTAGTCCTAACTCAGTCAATAGTCCAAAACGGCTTCATGAACGTGGCCTCAGGCGCCAACGGAATGGGCATCCGCGACGGCGTGGACATGGCCGTAGAAGCGGTGGTCGCCGAGTTGAAGACCATGGCCATCCCAGTAGAAGACAAGGAGCGAGTCGCCCGAGTCGCTGCTCTCTCCGCCCATGAAGAACCAATCGCCGTCCTGTTGGCCGACGCTCTAGACAAGGTTGGCCGAGACGGCGTTGTGACCATTGAAGAGTCCAAGTCCATGGACGACGACCTCGAATTCGTGGAAGGCGTCCGCGTCGACCGTGGCTACCTCTCTCCCCACTTCGTCAGCGACACACAGCGCATGGAAGTCGCCATCGACAATCCCATGTTCCTGATCACCGACCAGAAGATCAGCTCTCCCAACGAAGTTGTAGGGATCATGGAGAAGATGCTCCAGGCCCAGGTCCGCTCACTGGTAATCATCGCCGAGGATGTCGAGGGTGAAGCTCTTTCAACCCTGGTAGTTAACAAGATGCGAGGCACCATCGATTGCGTCGCCATCAAAGCCCCTGGTTTCGGCGAGCGCCGCAAGGCCCTGTTGGAAGACGTCGCGATTGTCACCGGCGGCACGGTGATCAGCGCCGACCGAGGCATGAACGTCGCCGACGCCGAGATCGAGAGCCTGGGCACAGCTCGCCGTCTGGTGGCCAACAAAGACGAGTCCACCATCGTCGAAGGCCGTGGCGATGACCAGGCCATCAAAGAAAGACTGGAACAACTGAGGGTTCAGATCGAAGAAACCAGCTCCGACTACGACCGCGAAAAACTTCAGGAGCGTATGGCCGCCTTGGTTGGCGGTGTTGCTGTCCTGAAGATTGGCGGAGCAACCGAGCCAGAGATCACGGAACGAAAATCTAGGGCGGAAGACGCCCTGTCAGCCACACGCGCAGCCATAGAAGAAGGCATCGTTCCCGGCGGTGGAGTGGCGCTAGTCCGCGCCGGACGGGTATTGGACGACTTGGTAAAGACAGTTGAAGGGGACCAGGCCGTGGGAGTCCGCATGGTTCGAGACGCCCTCGCCGCTCCCCTGCTGCTCATCTCCGACAACGCCGGCCATGAAGGCCAGGTAGTCCTCGACGCAGTAAAGAACGGCAAGGACGACTGGGGCTTCGACGCCGATAAAGGCGAGTACTGCAACCTGATCGAAGCCGGTATCATCGACCCGGTCAAAGTCACCCGTTCCGCCCTTGAGAACGCGGGCAGCATTGCCGGTATGATGATGACCACTCAGGCAATCATCACGGAGATTCCTGAGTTCATTCCGCTGCCTGCTGACATCCAAGACTTCATGCACGACTAACCAGGTCGTACACCCACTAATAGGCTAACATTGGCCCGAACAGTCACCCATGTAAAAGTGGCTCTTCGGGCCAAATTTTTTGACTCCTTGATGAGAGTGGATTAGAAGATGCCGGGTACTCCTCTGGACCGCGATTCCATCGGCCACATGATCGAAGGGACTCCACCACTGCTGGAGGACTTCCTGTCGCTTGAGACCCAATTACAGCCCAACGGCTTCGACATGACGGTCCTTGAGGTGGCCAGTCTGACCAACCCCGGCGCGGTAGGAGCTGCGGACGCCGTCAGGGTTCTCTCAGAAACCGAATCCATGGAATTTGGGACAGACGGCTGGCTGCAACTGGAGCCGGGCCCTTACTTGATCACCTTCAACGAGGTAGTCAACCTGCCACTGGATGTCATGGCCCTCGGCCGACCACGATCCAGCCTGCTACGTAGTGGGGTAGGAGTGCACACCGCAGTTTGGGACGCTGGATACCACGGACGCTCCCAAGCCCTGCTCGTGGTTTACCACCCGGATGGTTACCGAGTGCAAAGAGACGCCCGCCTGATGCAATTAGTGTTTTTCCAGATGGAGACCTCCGCCAGCCAGGGCTACCGGGGCCGCTACCAGTCCGAGGGTCTTTAGCAGAGGACAGTAAATACGTCCACCAGGCTCCTTATTTTTCACCGTTACTCCACGCCCCACTACTGTCATTCTGAGGAGGCCGCAACCGACGAAAAATCCCTTTGCCCCGAACTAAGCCAGCTCAGATCGGCAGACCCTCGCCAATCCCACATCAGTGGTAGACTTCTTCCAAGCCGATGCAAGACCTCAAATCCCACATCCAAACCTATGCCATAGAATGTGGATTCGACCTGGTCCGGATCACCGGAGCAGAGGAGTTCGTCAAGGCCCGTGACGCCGCTCTAGCTCGGGTTGCCGCCGGCCAGATGGACGGACTCAGTTGGTACACTGAGTCCCGTGTTAAGCGCGGCACAGACCCGAAGCAGCTGCTCCCCGGAGCCCGTTCCATCATCTGCTTGGGACTCAGCTATCTACCTTCAAACGGCGAAGAACATCCGACGTTAAATGCAGGCAAGGTCGCCAAATACGCCCGGGTCAAGGACTACCACCGGGCCATGAAGCGCCGGATGAAGGCCTTTGTGCGGGGATTGGAGGATCGGCTGGGGTCGACGATTGGCGCCCGTTGGTACGTTGACGACGGCCCGATGCTGGACCGCGCCGCCGCCGCCCGTTCTGGATTAGGTTGGTTCGGCAAGAGCACCAACATCCTCACTCCAACTCACGGCTCCTGGATCTTGCTTGGCCAGGTTGTGACGGACCTGGAATTGGAACCGGACTCTCCCCTGAAGAAGAGCTGCGGTGAGTGTACCCGCTGCATCGACGACTGCCCAACCGGCGCAATCGTAGCGCCCTACGTGGTGGACAACGCCCGTTGCATCTCCTACCAGACCATCGAGAATCGGGGTGTGATTCCGTTGGAGATGCGTCCCCTCATCGGAGATTGGATCTTCGGCTGTGACATCTGTCAGGACGTGTGTCCGGTCAACCGCCAAGCAGCCATCCCCCGACAGCCGGTCCAAAAAGCGGACGCGGTTGGAGCATCGGGAAGACTGGACTTGGCGGAACTGCTGACGTTATCAGAAGAAGAATTCCGCAGGCGGTTCCAGGGGACCTCCATCATGCGGGCCAAACGGGTCGGGATGCAAAAAAACGCCTGTGTGGCCCTTGGAAACAGGGCGGATGAATCGTCGGTAAAGGCACTCGGTTTCGCATTGGTCAGCGAGGAATCATTGGTTCGCGGGCATGCAGCCTGGGCGTTGGGCCAGATTGCCAACACCGAAGCGATCAATGCGCTTGAGCAATCCCTGGAACTGGAAACCGAGGAGTACGTACGGGGAGAGATATCAGAGGCGCTGACTGAAGCCCGTAAGAAAGCCCCGCCAGCGCTTTGATCTTACTTAGCCCGCCTGGGTTGGCTGGGGCTGTTGTGCGTTCTGTTTCTTGCGTCCACCGGAGCGCCGACGCCGCTGGCTGTTGGCCGACGGAGTGAAGTCGGCGGGAATATAACTCTTGCCAAAGTGTAGCTTCTTCATCTCTTCCTCAATCAATGTGAAGTCGTTTTTCGGCAGAAGGTGGAGATTACCCTGGAAGGCCATATACCAGTCTTCCGGGTTCCAGCGCTTCACGTATTCCAGGCGCGGAGCCAGCAGGTTGGCATCGATGAACTGATCGTCCCTTAGGATTACACCAGGCTCCAATTTGATGTGGTACGGAAACCCTGAGCTCCCCTCGTTGACCCAGATCGGTTCATCGTCTTCGTAGAAGGAAGACATTGCGGTCGCTGTCGCTGCAAAACGCCTCAAATGGGCGATATAAAGCAGGACCCTATCTCCCTCGGTTATCCGTTGCACTTTGCGACGATGTTGGGCCTTCAAGCCAAGAAGGGTAAATCCCCGGCTCTCTGTGATCCGGTAATTTTCTTCGTTATTTATCATCATCCAGAAATTACTGGGCATAAGCACCTCTAACCAGTCAGACGCTGATAGAAATCGACAATATAACGTCCGCTCACTATTCTATCATTTACCACTTGGACGCCATCACCATCAATAGTGAAATTTTGTCTCGGGAAGGTAGATGAAGCGGTGTTGTGCTGTATCGGGCGGTGTTGTAATATCAGGCGTGCTTGAACACCTCTGCCAACATGCACGCTTACCAACACAGAATTACACGATTCAAAAGAGGATTTTGAAATGACCACAGGACAGCGGGATATCGCCATCGTCGGAGTCGCCGAATCAGACATCATGGGCACCGTCCCGAATAAGTCGTCCTTACAACACCACGCTGAGGCTGGCCACAACGCACTGGCCGATGCTGGTTTGTCAAAGAGCGACGTTGACGGCCTTCTGACCGCCGGTGGCTCCACGCTGGTAACAGCGGAGTACATGGGCATCCAGCCGACTTTTACCGATAGCACCACGGTGGGCGGCTCGTCATTCGTCATACACGTGGCCCACGCCATGGCCGCCGTCCGCGCCGGATATTGCGAGGTGGCACTGATCACCCACGGGCAGGCAGGCCGTTCTGCCCGGGCCAGGTTCCCTGCCGACGGCAACCTTCCCTTCAGTCAATATGAAGCGCCCTACGGCATAATCGGCGCACCAATCAACTACTCTCTAGCCTGCTCTCGCTACATGCACGAATATGGAGAAGAGCGCACCCGCCAGGGTATGGCAGAAGTGGCAGTGGCCACCCGGAAGTGGGCCAACCTCAACCCTAAAGCTCTGATGCACGACACAACCATGAGCTTTGACGAGTACCACGACTCCCGCTGGGTGTCCTACCCGTTCCACCTGTTTGACTGCTGTCTGGTAACGGACTCCGGAGCGGCCATCGTCGTGACAACCGCAGAGCGGGCCAAGAACCTACCCAAGAAACCGATCTACGTGTTGGGTGCCGGTGAAGGTCACGACCACAACATCGTCAGTCAGATGCCCGATTACACTTCTACGTGGGCCAGGCGGTCCGGTCCGTTGGCTATGCAGCGAGCTGGCATCACCCATGATGACCTTGACCTGACCATGATCTACGACTCCTTCACCTACACCGTGATGGTTACGTTGGAGAGCTTGGGTTTCTGTGCACCAGGGGAAGCTGCCGACTTCGTGGCCAACCAGCGCACCGCTCCTGGCGGAGACTTCTCTTTGAACACCAACGGCGGTGGCCTGTCCTACACCCACCCTGGAATGTACGGCAGCTTCCTATTGGTGGAAGCGGTGCGGCAGATGAGGGGAGAAGCGGGAGACCGGCAGGTCAAGAGCAAGAAGGACCCCAGCCGAGACCCCAAGATTTCCCTGGTCAATGGCACCGGCGGTTCACTCTCATCCACTGGTACAGTGATACTCGCCACCGACTAGGCAAAACCCAGCGCGTACCCCAGGGTATTAAATCCGCGTGGGTCATTAAACCGTCTCGCTGCAACCCGTATGCATTTAAAACGGCCCGTTTCATGGGCCGTTTTTTATTAATTTTAAAAAAATCAAAAAAACTGCGTTTCTCCGTTTACGTTTGCTGCGAAAGATCCAAAGTAGCTGTGCTAGGGTGACAATATATTCATGGGTCGGTGTCTTTACAATCGTTTGGACGCCTTCTCATCATCTGTCACGCCGATGGCGAAAGGATATTAACTTCATGGATCGCACTATTTCTTCTTTTCTTCAGCACCTCATAGTCGAAAAGGGCTTCTCCCGCAACACGTCGGACGCATACCGGAACGACCTTGGCCAGTTCTGGGAATTCATCCAAGACCAGATCAGTGTCCATACCAACGGCAATGGAAACGGTAACGGACATTCCAACGGTAACGGCAGCAAAGACGCCAGCCAGATCTGGTCTACCGTCGACATCAACATCCTCAACAAGTACATAGAAGACCTTCGGGTACGCAAGGGCTACCGAGACACCACCACCGCCCGGAAGGTGGCCTCCATCAAGTCTTTCTTCGGATTCTTATCCGAGAACAACATCATCACCGAAGACCCCACAGAATCCATGGGTTCTCCACGGGTCGGTCGCATGCTTCCCAAGTTCCTGCCGGAGGAGGAAGTGACCACTCTGCTGGACGTCGCCTACAAGTCCGGCACCAATGAGGGCCACCGAGACGCGGTAATCATGGAACTACTCTACGCCACAGGACTGCGGGTCGGCGAGCTTGTGTCATTGAACATGCAGGATGTTGACCTATCTGAGTCGTACATCCGCTGCATGGGCAAAGGCTCCAAAGAGCGCATAGTCCATCTTTACCCCAAAGCCCTTGAAGAGCTTAGGCGTTACCTGAAACACGCCAGGGTTGCACTTTTGGGACACCGGCGCACTGAGCCGTCCTTGTTCGTGAACCACCGCGGTGAGCGGCTGACCCGACAGTGGGTTTGGACCATTCTCAAGACTTACGCCCAAAAGGCCGGAATCCAGCAGAACATCACACCGCACACTCTGCGGCACAGCTTTGCCACCCATCTGCTGCAGAACGGCGCTTCCCTACGACACGTGCAGGAACTTCTGGGTCATTCCAGTATTTCCACAACCCAGGTGTACACCCACCTGACCAACAGCTACGTGGAGAAGGAATACGCAAAGAGCCACCCGCGGGCCTGATCGCCGTACCGGCTCTCAAGCATCAGGAGCGATCAGTTTTGAGCTGATGATAAAAGGGCAGTCTAGCGCGGTTATTCCGATAATCCCGCGTTCACAGACTGCCCTTTTTTGGGGATAGCTGATATAGTTGATTAGCTGATTAGAGACTGAATATCCACTTTAATCGGCCCAATATTAGATTGATTTACCCCCTCAGGAGATACCTGCTCATGCCTGCTAAAGGTCGCCGCACCGCATCCCGGCAGGGACAACTGAAGCGGAAGAAGACTCAAAAGGGACCCAGCGGTATACCCGTCGCCGACCGGGGAGTGACAGTACCCGAAAACGAGGACGCCGTTGCCGTACCAGCAGGCGTAGATGAAGCTGAGATCGAATCCTCTGAAGCGGGCGATACCAGTTCTGTAGCCGCTGCTGCCACTTCCGCCCCTCAACCGGCCCGGACCGCTCCAGCGCCTCGCACGCCTCGTGGAGAATTCGCCGGCCAAGGTCAGAACCGGCTAAGAGGCGAAAGGCCTGCAGCCTACCTCTATGTGGGCGCGGAATTCCGTAGGATAGTTGCCCTCACCTCAATGATCATCGCCGCTCTAGTAGTCCTAGGAATAGTCCTCTAAGACCCATGCCACTACCGCTGGTTGAACAGCGCTTGCTGGCTACCCCGGAGCTTCCTGGCGTCTATCTGATGAAGGATTCTCGGGGTACCGTGTTATATGTTGGCAAGGCTGCCATTCTCCGCAACCGCCTCCGGCAGTATTTCGGCTCGTCCACCAATCTGCCCAACAAGATTCGGCGCATGTTGGGCCACCTCCACGACTTCGAGTACATTGTTACCGAATCTGCGTCGGAGGCATTGATCCTTGAGAACACCCTCATCAAGCGGTACAAACCCCGATACAACGCCCGCCTGAAAGACGACAAGACCTACCCTTACCTCAAGATAGACACGAATGAGGACTTCCCCCGAGTATACATCACTCGGCGAGTACTCAAAGACGGTGCCAACTACTTTGGCCCCTTCGCCACCTCCGGCACCGTGCGCAAGACCATGGACCTGGTCAAGCGGTTGTTCCCCTATCGTTCTTGCACCAAGAACATCACCGGCAAAGATGCCCGCCCCTGTCTGGAGTACTACATCAACCGTTGTGTGGCCCCATGCACGGGCCAGGCAAGCAAAGAAGACTACTCCAAGGTCATCAACCAGGTCGTCATGTTCATGAACGGCGACACCACTGAGGTGACCGATGACCTGAAGGCGAACATGACCCAGGCTTCAGAAGACCTGGAATTTGAACGCGCGGCGGTGCTCCGCGACCGTCTCAAGGCCGTTGAGAGGGTTGCGGAAGAACGGCGCATGAAGGTTGAGGCCAACCCGGTCAGCGACATGGACGTGATCGCCATGGCTCAGGGTAGCAACGAAACCTGGGTAGAGGTGTTCTTCATCAGGAAGGGTAAGCTGATCGGTCGGGACCACTTCTTCATGGAAGGCACGCAAGACGACGAGGGTGAGCTGGTACTGGGACAATTTGTAAAGCAGTTCTACCAAACGGCAGCCCTGGTCGTACCGCCAAGGATAGTGATCCAGCACATGCCAGAGGACGAAGAAGCCATCACAGAATGGCTCCGTGGCGTCCGTGGCGGGGGTGTGCGGCTCATTTGCCCCCAACGGGGGATGCACAGGCAATTGCTGGACACAGTGGTCGCCAATGCTGAGCAGGGCTTAACCCAGCACCGCGTTACCTGGATGGGCGACAACGACATCGTCCAGCAGGCCGCCACCGACCTTGAGGAAGAGCTGAGCCTACCGCTGCCCCTGCGTCGGATGGAGTGCTATGACATCTCCCACATCCAGGGCAGCAACACCGTTGCCAGCATGGTGGTGTTTGAGGACGGCAAGCCCAAACCCGCCCACTACCGCCGGTTCAAGATCAAGACCGTTGACGGTGTGGACGATTTTGAGAGCATGCGAGAAGTTCTGCGTCGCCGGTTCAAGCGCTTGGCCACTGCCAGGGCTGCCGAGAAGACAGGTGAAAGCGATGGGGCCGGGGCCGACAGTTTTGGCGTGATTCCAGATTTGGTCCTTATTGACGGCGGCAAGGGTCAACTTTCCGCGGCTCTGGAAGTGTTCCTGGAGTTGGGTATCGATGATGTACCTCTGGCATCACTGGCCAAGGAGAATGAGGAGTTGTTTGTACCCCATACTCCAGAGCCGATCATCCTGCCGCGCGATTCCCAGGCTCTCTACCTGGTGCAGCGAATGCGCGATGAAGCCCACCGTTTCGCAATTACATTTCATCGCAACTTGCGCAGTAAGAGCAGCTTGAAATCACCCATCGATAACGTCACCGGTATCGGTCCAAAACGCAAGCGAATGCTCATGCGTCGCTTCGGTACTCTAAAGGGTATCAAAGAGGCCGCCGTGGACGACATCGCGTCGGTACCTGGCATGACGCGATCGCTGGCCGTCAGACTCAAACAGACCATTTAGCCGACTCCACTCTCACGCCTGCGCCACGCCTAAAACCACAGAACGGTATCCCCAGGTCTTACACTTATACCCAGTACTCTGTTTGCCTTTGCACAAACCGTGCGGTACGATGTGAATCGGTATCTCAAATAGGTATCCTATTACCGTTGGTTAAAGTGTAAACATGGTGAAAGTCTCCATATCCCTGCCCAACAACGCCCAGATCACCTTCGAGTCTGAAGAATCAGAAGTACTACACGAAGTTATGGGTATGGTTCTACGAGATCTCCCCAAAGAGCTGATGCAGTCCTCTGCGTCGGATGGTGGCGACGCCGCTTGCATAATTACCAGAGGGGTTACGGAAAAAAGTACCGACACCATCGCACCGGATAAAACCATTGAAACCATGACGGCAGAACCGGCACCCCCAGTGGAGATGCCAACGGCAATTGCCCAACCAAGCGAACCGGTGAACACCGCGGCTCCTGCCGTCCCGGAGTCCACCGTTGCCATCACTAGAACCGTCGACCAAACGGAGACGATACCGCCAGAATTTCTGTCCGAAAGCGGGCGGTCAGATTTCGTAAGTTTCTGTCAACACGCCAACCCGCTAGGCGACATGCGCAGGGTGGTCGTAGCCGCTGTCGGTGCCAATCGGCATTTCGGTGTCGACGGTGTAAATGCCAGCGATTTGGCTTGGCTCTTTGATGCCGCTAGATGGCGCAAACCCGGCAACTTCACCCAGACTCTCCGCAACGCCGCCCGTTCCAAGTTTGGCTGGTTGGAACGCATCCCCGGCCGCTCCGGTCGTTACGCCGCAACCCCCCTCGGCATTTCCAAAACCCTCACTGCCGAATAACTCAGCTAGCAACCCAACAAGGTTTGTTCGGCGATTCGGTAGAATTTTCCACATCAGGCGTAATCGATTCCGTATAATGGCAGGCAGGCCTCGACCGTGCTATACAGATGCTTGTCTGCGACTCACTTACCTGGGCCCCACATACAGGAAATCATCAAAGGACTGGATGGAAACTTTTAAAACTGCCCCCAAGCGCGCCATGGCAGTCACCCCTCATCCCGACGACTGCGAAGGCGGATGCGGCGGTGCGCTGGCAAAATGGGTCAAGGAATTTGGCACCGTAGCTTCTGTGGTCATGTGCACCAACGGCAACAAGGGCACCGGCGACCGTGAGATGACCTCCGAAATACTGGCCGCCACCAGAGTGGTGGAACAGCACAACGCTTCCAACATAATTGGAGTGACTGACGTGGTCTTCCTTGGACATCCCGACGGCGGTCTGGAAGACACCGATCTCTTCCGCGGTCAGGTAACCCGGGAGATTCGGCGATTCAAACCTGACCTGATTCTCTGCATCGATCCCTACCGGACCACCTCCCACACCCACCGGGACCACCGTAAGAGCGGCCAGGTGGCATTGGATGCAGCATTCAGCTACGCGTGGAGCTACCAGCACTTTCCCGAACAGATCACCGAGGAAGGCCTGGAACCCCACCGGGTGGAACAAGCGTTTCTCTGGGGAGGTGAAGACCCAGACGTGTTCATAGACATCCAGGAATATCTGGACGTCAAGGTTGACTCCCTCGGTGCCCACGTTAGCCAGATGTCATCCACCAGGGAAGAAAGATTGGAACGGATCAAAAACAATTCGGGTCGCCACAAGGAGAAGACCGGCTTGGATTACGCTGAGGGATTCCGCCGAATCAAATTCGACCTTGGCTCACTGGAGTGGCAGTTGATGCACCGGTAGCAAGA
>CAYVIG010000026.1:5968-18252 GCA_964451445.1 uncultured Dehalococcoidia bacterium | reverse complement strand
TTCGATGTCCTGTTCTGGATCGTCGCTCAAAGCGTTGGGTACTGCGGTGATACAGACCAGACCGCCTTTGGCGGCGCAGGCCTTGAGTTCTTCATCCTTTCGAGTGCGCCGGGTTGGACGCAGAGTATATGCGGCGTTGTGACTGAAGACCACTGGTGATTTGGAGAACTCGATCACGTCCATCACTGTGGGCGTGGAGGCATGGGAGAGGTCGATGGCCATACCGACATCGTTCATGCGGTGGATGACTTCGATACCGAACTCGCTAAGTCCGCCGGGATTGCGCTCGTACATGCCGTCGCCGATGAAATTCTTGCGATTGTAGGTTATACCCGAGAGACGCACACCCTGGGAGTGGAGTTGATCCACCCGCTCCAGTCGGTTACCGATGGGCAGGTGTTCCAATGTAGGCATGAAGCCGATCTGGCCTGATTGTTTGGCCGCCAGTATCTCGTTGGCGTTGCCCACCCGAACCACGTCCGGTTGAGCAGCCACGTCGGCCAGCATCATTCCCACTTCAGCCGCCACGTCTTCATACTCGACGAAGGACATCTCGGTGGCGTTTTGGAGGGCGCCAAAAACATTGGAGGTTGTCACCGTGGACCAGCCACCTTGTTTCACAGCCTCGAAACCCCAGTGGTACCGGTTGGTGCGGAGGAAGTCGACGAACCGGTCCATGGCCTCAGGCAGAACGAACGGGTGTTGGTGCACGTCGATCATCACTGCTTCTTCGGCCAGATCTTGGAATCTGACTTCTTCTTGGGCGTTCAAGGGGACGGTGGATGATGGAACTCGTCCGATCTCCAGGGACATGGAGAAATCGCTGATGCTGGTCATGTTTCACTCAAAAGGCATTCAGACGAAGACTGGAGACTCCCGACCGATTTGTAGAGAGTTGGAGTGTAATTTAGCAGGGTACCTGAGTCAACGAGTGGGATAATATACGCGCGGGGACAGAGAATTGTTAATAAGTCCATTATCTAGTTTGACGTTCTACACCGACTCTAGCATTGGATACGGGATTTCGTCCATCAGGCCATTATGTCTATTACGACATGCTTGAACAGCGTGTGGGGCCTAGGATCGTCAAACGTAATTCCACATGTGTGGCCTGTGCAATGGAGGGTATTGGTGATGCGGCGAATTTTGCTCGCTATTCCGGGGTAGGAATTCCGAGCGATATCCCAGGAATCTAATTCCCATCGCTAATTCAGTGAAATCGCGGTTCCGGCCCCTTGGGTTTGTTCGTTCACCAAGAAGGCGGCTTTGTCGCGCCCTCGGGATGTCTCTATGTCAGCGTCGAACCGTTGTCCGCCCATGGTGCCGATGAGCTCGTAGCGTTGCTCCGTGGATAACCGCCCGTCGTATTCAGACCCTTTGACGTTACGTTCTGACTCTCCAGCCAGGAACATCTCCACCGCCTGGATCATCAGCTCATGTGTCTCTTCTGTGTTCAGATATGTTGAGGCCCGCAAAAACACGTAGCCCCAGCGTATTCCCTTATGCTCCAGCATCTTGGCCTATGACTCCTGGTTTGTGGGCCTAGCACCCATTCCTAGTTGTAACACCACGGAAGAGATCAATGCGGTGCCCAAGCAGAAAAATCCTACATTAGAGAAGTCGCCCAAGGCAAGGAACGCCCCGCCCAAGGCCGCACCACCCACACCGCCTAGCTGGTTGCTTGCTCCCAGAATGCCAACAGCCGTGGCCTGGGAACTGCCTGATATCTCGGTGCTGATGGCCAGGAACGTTGGCCAGCCCACACTGATGAAGGTGATACCGACCAGAGCGACTCCAACGGTGCCCCAGGTGGACAGGCCCACGGAGAACACCAGCAACGATGCCAACCCACCAACCAGAGCACAGCCAGACACGACCTGTGATCGTCTGTTCAAGGCCGACACAGAACCCGCCATCGTGCTGCCGACTACCACCCCGGTTCCGGCGATCGCCAATGGTATCGCAGTTTCTCCGATGCTCATTCCGTGGTTGTTGATCAGGTAGGCGGCCAGGTAGCTGACGGTGGCGTAAAAGGCCATGCGCTGCAACAAGTTCGCGGCTAGTGTGATGCGGAACAAACCGATGCCTGCCATCTGTTTATACCGCGAGAGAAATGAGAAGGACCTGGCTGTGGTTGCCTTGGATTTGGGGAACCAGAACCAGTGCAGCAAGGCGCAGCAAAAGAGTAGGGAGCCAAGTACCAGGAAGGGGGCCCTCCAGCCACCCAGGCTGGCCAGCACCGCTACCATGGGTACGCCAATGACCGACGACAAGGAGGCGAAGGCCATCAAAAACCCAAAGGCCTGTGCCCGTTTGGCCAATGGCAGAACGTCGGCGACTGCGGCCATGCTGTTCGGGGGAATCATGCCGCCAGACAACCCGGTGATGATACGCAGCACAAGCAGAACACCGAAACTGGGAGCAAAACTAGAGGCTACTATGCTGGCCGAGAGCAGGGTCAGGCCAGTGACAGCCACCGGACGTCGACCAAAGGAGTCGGAGATAGGCCCCACGGAGATGACCGAGATGGCCCAAGCTCCGAAAGTCACTGCGGCTAACTGTCCCGTTGCCGCCACTGAGACATCGAACTCGTTGGCCAGAGCAACCAGCAGAGGGGCCAGCATGAGACCGACGATCTGCGTCAGAAACATACCAACGCCAGTAACAGCCAGGAACCGGGTTTGGTTTACAACGGGAGTGGTCGTAAGTTGCACCAACTATGACCTACCGTGGTGGATGGTGGGGAATAGTGACTGGGAGTCTGAATGGTGCCAGTGAAAAGGTGTTGGGGAGAGTGAATTCATAGGGGAACATTTTAACATCAGCCGTCGATGAGAGGCTCCCGCACGAACAACCTGATGATCAGCGCAGAGGCTAGCACTGTCGCAAAACAGAATATGCCCACGGCCGAGTAACCGCCCAAGGCCAGGAAGGCCCCGCCAAGGGCCGAACCGACTACTCCACCCAGCCGGTTGCTGGCACCCATCATCCCGATCGCAGTGGCCCGGGACTGTGGGGAGACGTCGGTGGCAAAGGTGATGAAGACAGGCCAGCCCACGCTTAACAAACACACAGCGGCGAAAGCGATGGCTACGGTGAGCCAGATCACTGGTTCCATCGTAAACGCCGCCAAGCCTGCCATTCCACCAACTAACGATACACCCGCGACGAAGTTCAACCGCTTTCGATGGCTGGCCATCATGCCCGCCCAGAGACTACCGACAACCGCTCCCGAACCAACCGCCGCCAACGGGATAGCAGTTTCACCGACACTCATCTCGTGGGTGTCGATAAGAAATGCGGCGATGTAACCAACCACGGCAAAGAAGCCGATTCGTCCCGTGAGGTTGGCCAGCATGCCGAACCGGAACACGGACATAGAACCGAGTTCTTTGAACCGGCTGATATATGAGAACGACCTCGGGTCGGTTACCGCGCTTTTTGGATACCACAGCCAAGAGCAAGCAAATGTCGCCAGGAGTAACCCGCCGCAGACGATGAACGGCATACGCCAATCTGCGACGGCGGCCAAGACCGCCACAACTGGGACACCGACCACGGCAGAAGCTGTGCTGATACCCTGTGCCGCTCCGATGGCCTTGCCCCGCTTGTCTGGTGCCACGACATCGGTGATGGCGGCGATGCTGTTGGGCGGAATCATCGCCCCGCCAAGTCCGGTGCCAACAAGGAGGACCATCAGAACAACGAGGTTCGGGGCAAAGGCCGCCGCGAGGATACAACCGCCCATCAAAGAGAGCCCTGTCAAGGCGACCGAACGGCGACCAAACGAGTCTGAAACTGGGCCGACCAACGGTGCAAATACAGCCCAGGAAGCGAAAGTGGCGGCGGCAAGCTGGCCGGTCACGGCCACTGAAGTATCAAACTCCCTGGCGATGTCCACCAACAGTGGCCCCAACATCAAAGCAACGGTGTTGTTCAAAAACAACGCCACAGCGATTATCGAGAAAGCCCGCACCTGGGTAGATGTTGAAGGGATCGAGGTTTCGGTGGTCATCACATGCGGATAAGGGGAGTGCTTGATTCACACCTAGGACAAGATGAAGCAGTTATCACGCTTCTAGAATGAAGTGACCGAGCTGCAGCCCCGATAGCTCGAGGGAACTCCGTACCTCCCAGATTTGAATCTGGACGAACTCTCAAACGAGCTACACTTTTAGATTCAAATGCGATTCGAGGTAAGAGCGACTCTTCCATGATTTGAGCTTTGATTCTCTTTGCCGTGCTTCAGAAAGGGATTGGGATTCTTCTTGGTAGATTAACTGCCAAGGTCGAAAACCTTTTGTAGATTTTGTCATATCGGCGTTGTGCTGGGAGACACTGTTTTGGAGATTGTCGGTGGAGCCGATGTAATAACGCCCGTTTCGCTCGCTCCGGAGAATATAGACGTGGAACATTCAAGTGGGGTGGTGGAGCTGCGGGGACTCGAACCCCGTACCTCTTCAATGCCATTGAAGCGCTCTCCCAGATGAGCTACAGCCCCACATAAGAGGACAGCAATCAGCTTCACCGCTGATTGCTGTACCTCAGCATAGCAAAACCGCTATGAAGGTTCAATAACATGTGGTCTTGAATTAGCTTTGGTGGACTAACTCTTTAGGGAATACTTGACCACGCGACGACCCTTGCCCCAGTCGCCGGGGGTTACCACGTACACATCCTTATGGGAGTCCACCCAGATGCCGTGGCAGGAGCGGTATCGTTCTTCGCCCCATTGGGCCAGACGCTCACCGTCGGCGGTCAACACGCTGACCATACCACCGTTGTGCTCTGGGATGTAGGCGATGTCGTCTTCGTCGATGTACATCAAGGCCGGGCCGATGAGTTTGGTAGGCCAGGATTTGATGAATTCACCGCTTTGGGTGAAGACCTGTACTCGGTCATTCTCCCGGTCAGAAACCAGGACTTGCCCTTTGCGGTCGATCCAAACACCGTGGGGTAGGTTGAATTGACCGTCGCCGGAACCAGGGTCGCCCCAGGACTGGATGTGCTCGCCCTCGGGAGTGAACTTGTGGACTCGGGCGTTGGCGTAGCCGTCGGCGATGAATATCTCGTCGGCGTCGTTCACGGCGATCCCTGCTGGCATGTTGAAGGGAGGTCCGCTGTGGGTCACGCTGGACCAGGTCGTTGAACTGTAGTCGTCAAAGGCGACACCGGTATCAGATCGGAAACCTTCCTCACCGATGGTCAACAGCAGTTCGCCGTCTTTGGTGAACTTGAATACCTGGTGCTTGTTGCGGTCGACCAGCCAGACATTGTCGTGTTTGTCCAGATAGATGGCGTGGGCGAAGGAAATCAGGCCCGCACCCCATGAGGATACGAAATTACCTTCACGGTCAAAGATGCATACCGGATGTTCTGGGTCTCGGTTGAAGCAATAGACGCGGTCGTCGGAGTCGCCGTAAACGGCGGCGGCCGGCATCTCCCACCCTGCAGGTAGTTTTGCCCAGTCCTCGTCCACTTCGTAGGTGTATTTACCGGAGCCTACTGTAACCATGGTTTTCCTCCTTAATCCTTGCTCTTGTTGTTTCTGAATATCTAGTAAGGGCGTATGCCTGGTGTCTTGACCCTGAAGCTGTAGAGTGATTCCCCGGGGGTAGTGTATACGGTTCGGAAATCTGGCCCGCCGAAAGCTATGTTGCGGGGAATTTCAGGCCCTCTGATGATGCCCAGATGGGTGCCATCCGGGTCGAACACCCAGATGCCTCCGGAGCCAGTGCAGAAAACCTGACCTAGGGTGTCTATCTTCATGCCATCTGGCACTCCCGCCTCCGCCGAGTACATTGTGGCAAAGACCCGGCCGTTACTCAGCGAGCCGTCGACTGCTACGTCAAAGGCCCTGATCTTGCGATGCTCGCAGACCAGCCCTTTTTCGGCCTCTTCGAAACAGACTTCGCTCAGCCGACTGATGGCCACGTATAGGACCGATTCATCAGGCGAGAATGCCAGGCCATTGGGGTATTCACAGGCATCGGTCGCGATAGATATCTCACCGTCGGGGGCAATCTTAAAAACACCAGCGAAATCGTACTCTCGCTCTGCTTCCGGTAGCCGCAACATGGGATCGGTGAAGTAGATGCTGCCGTCAGAGCGGCAGATGACATCGTTGGGCTTGTGAAAACGCTTGCCTTCCCAACGTTCGGCGATGGGAGTTACGGTGCCGTCGGAATCCATGCGGGTGACCCGGCGATGGTCGGCTCCTTCGCACATCAGCAGGCGTCCCTGGCGGTCGAAGGTACAGCCGTTGCCTTCGCCGGTGTCCTCGCGGACCACACTGACTCCTGAGGTCTGATCCCAGCGCTGCAACCGGTTTCCGGTTAGATCCACAAAGGTCAGGTATCCATCCGGATGCCAGAGGGGACCTTCAGTAGGACCTAAGTCGGTGGCGAGTAGAGTGTGGTCCGACGATTCTAGTATCTCGTCCAGCTTGTCAGCCATGGGAAATCTCCGGTGGTGATTACAAGTAGGGCCGGTTCGTCGACAGGCGGGATTATAACAGTATGCTGTGAGTGGCGCACATTCGTCTGGACCGCTTCCCCAGACATGGGAGACACTCCGATTGACCGGTGCAGGTGGCTTGATTAGAATGCCAAGCAACCGGCCCAACCAGATGAATGATAACGGACGCAGTGGAGCGCTAGATGGTCAACATGAAACCAACCGATTCTGTAGATGATATCGCCGTGGAGTTACGGGCCCAAGCGGTGCGATTGTGGGGCGAGCAACGGGCGGAAGAACTTGAATCCTACATCCAACAGACGGCATTCCAACTATGGGAAGTGGGTCAGGTGACCCCTCACCGAGATTTGGAACCTGGTTTCTACCAGTAGAGCTTCCAAAACTCAGACCCCCATAAACCTCTTAATTTGATCAAATCTTGAGTGAGGACCAATTATGGCCCAAGCCTACCAACTAACCGTCTCTGAAGCTGCCCGGCAGATAAAAGACAAACAACTATCTCCGGTTGCGCTGGCCCAGTCGCTACTGGAGCGTATCGACGCCACGGATAAGGACCTTCAAGCCTGGGTGACCATCGACCGCGAAGAAGTCTTAACCACCGCTAAGCAACTGGAAGATGAGGCGAAAGAAGGCCAAACCAGAGGCTTGCTTCATGGCGTGCCCGTGGGACTGAAGGACATCTTCTACACTGCCGGTATGAAAACCTCAGCGGGCTCCAAGGTTTATGCTGATTTTGTGCCCGATTTTGATGCGACCACCGTGAGGAAGATCAAAGAGGCTGGCGGAATCATCCTTGGCAAAGCGGTCACCACCGAGTTTGCCACATCGGACCCCTCCCCAACCTACAATCCCTGGAATTTGGAACACACCCCTGGCGGGTCGAGCAGTGGGTCGTCGGTAGCCGTTGCCTCCAAAACTGTGGGAGCAGCCCTGGGTTCCCAGACCGGCGGCTCTACCTGTCGTCCGGCAGGATATAACGGCATAGTCGGACTCAAGGCAACTTACGGGCGCATCAGCCGCTACGGTGTGGTGCCGGTAAGCTGGTCGCTGGACCATGTGGGAATTCTGGTGCGGACGGTGGATGATGCCGCATTGATGCTGCAAGTGATGTCTGGCGAGGATGCCAACGACCCCGGGTCAGCCAGCGAGCCGGTGCCGGATTTCTTGAAACAGATGGCCGAACACAACCGTGCGCCACGTATCGGTCTCCTCAGCCAGTATTACCAGGAGAAATCCACACCTGAGGTCTGGGCTCATACTAAGGCGGTTGCTAAACAGCTGGCGGATGCCGGAGCGGAGATTATCGAGCAAGGATTACCGGACAGTTTTGGTTCTTGCCATAGCGCACAACGGATAGTGATGAACGTTGAATGCGCTGCCTTCCACAAACAGTTCCACGCTACCCAGGCCGAGAAATACGCTCCCAGGGTCAGGGCTGGCATGGAGATGGGGATGCTGATCCCGGCCACCAGTTACCTCCAAGCAATGCGACTGCGTCGGCAATTCAGAGAGGACATGGTCAAGTTAGTCCAGCAAGTGGACGTGGTAATAACCCCTACCACTCCCGCTCCTGCTCCCAAGGACCGCAATACCACCGGAGACGCATCTTTCCAGGTGCCCTGGACTAGCAGCGGCCTGCCAGCGGTCTCGATACCCTCGGGACTGAGCGAGAGCGGCATGCCGATGGCAGTGCAGTTGGGCGGCCTGCCCTTTGAAGAAGGCAAACTTCTGGGCATCGCTAAATGGTGCGAATCTACCCTTGGAGTCCAGCTTTCCCCGCCCAACTACAGCTAACGTTACCTCACTACCGAAGGTCTTTGTCCCAGAGCAACTGGCTAGAAAATGGCTATTGGGTTTACTGGGGATCCAGTGGTGTTGTGTAGTCTCAATGGGCCAATGGACACCATGAACTCCCAGCGGTTGCGTTCTTTGCATGCGGCGGCCACGCCCTCGAGATCAGCATTGTCCAGAATCCAGATACCCATCGCCGTGATACTCACCTGGTGAATGGGACTCTGGACCTTCTCGTACTGTGGCGGGTTAACGTCATTACCGGTGTCTGACCCCATCATGGCAATGCCCCGTTCGTAGAAAAGGGGTAGCACCGAAGCCTGGCATGCTGTGGAGCCCATTGACCGGTCGACCGGCCCCTCTACATTGCGGCGGTGCAACTGACCGGTGCGGATCAACAAGATGTCTCCCTCTTCGACTTTGAAGCCGCACTTCTCTTCGGCGGCGAGGATGTCGTCCATCATCACTCCCTCGCCCCGTTCCACCCAATCGATGCCACGGACGTAGGGCACGTCAACCAGCACCGCGCGGGAGATTATGCCCTTGTGGGCCTCCTCCACCGAACCGAAGGTCGCGCCCATGCTGGTGGAAACCAGGTGGGCCGGTTTGCCGTTATAGGTTTTCCCGTTCCAGAAGAAATGGGAGAGCGCGTCAACGTGGGTCACTGTGACTCCGTGGAAGATCATCCCGAAGTAGTCGGTGGCGGCGGGGTAGGTTCGTGGGCTTACCTTGTCTCCGGTGGCCCAGCCTTCACCACTCTCCACCATGAAATGGACAGGCACGTTGGTCGGCGCGTCAATGCTCGGCTCAAAGGTAACCGTTCGAGACATTGACACACGGACGCCTTCCTGTACTGTGGCAATCGCCTGTTTCACCTTGGCTGGGGTGATGTAGTTGGGCGCGCCCAATTCGTCATCGCCGCCCCACTTGCCCCAATTTGAGAATTTGTCGAAATAACTTAGTACTTCATCTTCGCTCGGAATATTCGCCTGCGGCATGGTCTTACTCCTAGATTAAATTGGTTGCCCGTTGGGACGCGGGTTAGTTGCCCACCGGAGGGGCGAGGTTGATGTCGATTATCTTTTCGCACCACCTCGCGATGGACAAGAGCCGTGCTTCTTCGAACGGCGGTGCAATCAACTGTATACCCAGCGGCATACCGGACTCACCCAGACCTGACGGCAGAGTGATCGTCGGCAATCCGCACGAAGTCCACGGTCCCTGGAACCTGGTGTCGCCGGTGTTCGTCAGGTCGGCCAATGGTGCGGTTGGCGTTGACGGTGTGAGCAGGACATCCGCCTGTTCGGAGAGGATCTCCATGTCAGCGGTGAACCGGAGCCGTCTTTCTAACGCTCTGGTGTAGGTCACGGCGTCCATTTCCAGACCCTTCCGAAGCATCTCGCGAAGTTTCGGTTGGTAGTCCTGGGACTGCTTTTCGTACATGGGCTTGTGGAAGGAGGCGGCCTCAGCGCCCATGATGAGCAGTTGGTCTTCGAAGGCTGTCTTGAAACTATCTGGGAGTGTCAGTTCGACTACCGTGGCCCCAGCGGCGGTGAATTTGTCCAAGGTAGCTTTCGTCTGACTTTGGGTTTCGGCATCAGCCTCCTCCATGAAGAAAGACGTTATAAGCCCGATGCGCGGTGGTTTGGTTGACTCTAGATCAGTCAGGTAATCATCGGCGGGAAGACGGGAAGCCACTGGATCTTGTTCGTCCGGCCCGGCCATCGCCTGCAGCAAGAGCGCGATGTCCTCGACGCTTCTGCCCATCCAACCCACGGTGTCGAGAGACCAGCTGACAGGCACCACTCCGCGGCGACTGACCCGCCCGTAGGTCGGCTTAAACCCCACGATGCCGTTGTAGGACGCTGGCCGTAGCACTGATCCCACAGTCTGCGATCCCATGGCGATGGGGCACATGCGTGATGCCACCGACACAGCCGAACCACTACTGGAGCCGCCAGGTGTGTGGGCAGGGTTCCAGGGGTTCTTGGTGTGGGATGGATCGAGACAGGCGAACTCGGTTGTGACCGTCTTTCCCAGGATTATCGCACCTGCTTGTTGAAGCAGATCTATGGCAACTGCCGTCTCATCGGGTACAAAGTTTTCGTAGACCTTGGAGCCGCAGGTGGTTGGTATACCGGCGATGTTGTAGATGTCTTTGATACCGATGGGCACGCCGTGGAGCAGACCTGTTTCAACTCCGCTTTCCAGTTCTTCTTGACGCTGTTTAGCGTCAGCCAAGACCGTCTCACGGTCGACGCGGACCCAGGCGTCCAGCGACGGTTCAAGAGCGTCCATGCGCGCCAACAGCGCCTGGGCAACCTCCACCGAGGTGACGGTACGCGCGCGGATCTTCCGGGCTAGTTCCGACGCTGATAGTTCATGAAGCTCGGGCATGGCTACTCCTTTGGAATTAGGACCGGTGCTTGGGGAAACCTACAGCGGAGGGCGGCGGGTGTTCCAGTCGGTGGCTGATTCGTAGGCTGCAGCCACCTGGAAAACGGTTGATTCGTCAAAGGGCTTGCCGGCAATCTGCAGTCCCACTGGTAGTCCCTCGGCAGTGAAACCGCAGTTGATGGACAGCGCTGGTGTGTTTGCCAGGTTGAATGGCGCTGTGTAACTGCGACGTCCGCCCAGCATCTCCAAGAAAGCCTCTTTACTGTCGACGCCAGGCTTTTCGGGGATTGGCGAGGCAGGGATGGACGAGGTTGGCATCACCAGCACGTCAACTTTCTCCAGGGCGCCCAGGATCTGCTGTCGAAGCATGTGCCTCAGGCGCACGGCCTTCTGATGGGCCTGGGCGGGGAGAATCGCCCCGGCCAATAGCCTGAGTTGAATGTTGTAATCGTATTCGTGCAACCGCTCTTCGATTCCCTCACGGTGAACACCAGAGACGTCACCATAAGTGACTGCGGTGGAGATAGCTGCTGATTGGGCTATCAGTGGAATCTTAACCTCAGAGACGATTGCGCCTAACTCACCCAACTGTGCAACGGCTTTCTGCACTAGGTCTCGCACCTGCGAATCAACCCCTTCGTACTCGATTCTCTCCGTGATAACCCCAACCTTTAGGCCTTGGATACCCTTGTTCAAGTCGGCCAGGTAATCGGGCACCGGTACGTCCCACGTCTGACCATCCTTTGGGTCGTGTCCCGCGATGGCAGCCAGTGTTATCGCGCAGTCAGAAACTGTACGAGAGATTGGGCCAACCTGGTCCATAGACCACGACGCACCTAGCACACCGTGTCGGCTGACACGTCCCCATGACGGCCTGATACCAACCAGCCCGCAGAATGATGCTGGACCCCGAATGGACCCGCCTGTGTCCTCACCCAGAGAGGTGGCACAGAGAAAGGCCGACGTCGCCGACCCGGAACCGCTGCTGGATGTGCCTGGGTTGCGCGAGAGGTCCCAAGGGTTGTGGGGACGGCCATAGGGGTGGTCAAAGGCGTCACCCATGGCGAATTCGCTCATGTTGAGTTTGCCCAGCAGCACTGCTCCAGCGTCGTTTAGTTTGCTGACCACGGTGGCGTCCTCTTCCGGTATGAAGTCCTTCAGGATCGTGGAGCCGCCTGTGGTGAGGATGCCTTTGGTGTAGACCTGGTCCTTGATGGCGATGGGCACGCCGTGCATCGGTCCCCGATAGTTACCAGAAGCGATCTCCTGGTCGGCCTTGCGTGCATCGTCCAGGGCTCGCACACCGGTTACGGTGATGTAGGAGTTCAATTTCCCGTCCACCTGGGGTATGCGTTCGAGATAGGCCTCAGTGGCCTCAACGGGGGATACCTCACGGGACTTTATGAGTGCCGCTAATTCGGTTGCCGATATGAAAGGAATCTGAGATTTGTCCATGTGTTGACCTCCGGAATACAGGCGAAGCTGAAGCACGGCCATTCTGCCCCGGTTCAGGCGTGTTGTCAACGTGAATCGGCGATTCAGCAATCGACTCGATTAATGGCTCTTACGAGTAGCGGTTGGTCGGGAGTTGTTTGAGCCTGCGCTGGTATAATCACTGC
>CAYVIG010000026.1:0-5958 GCA_964451445.1 uncultured Dehalococcoidia bacterium | reverse complement strand
AAGCCCAAGTTGACGATCACTTGAATGGGAATACGGCAGGGGTAGAGACATGGATAAATTGGTAGGAATCATATTGGCTGCAGGAGAGGGAGTCAGGATGAAATCCCAGATTCCCAAGGTATTACACCGCCTCTGCGGCAAAGAATTGCTGAGGTATCCGGTGGCGTTGCTCGGCAAGGTAGGAGCCGACCGGATAGTCGTCGTGGTGTCTCCAGGCAACCAGCGTACTGTGAAGGGCCTGCTGGGCAACTCTGTGGAATACGCCGTCCAATCTGCCAAGACCGGGACGGCGGGAGCGGTTGAGTCAGCGGCTTCTCTGATCCGAGGCCAAGCCCAACACGTGGTCGTGATGGGCGGCGATTCTCCCCTAGTCGCTGAAGATTCAGTGAAGAAGCTGGTCGATAGCCATATCAAAGACGCTAGGCAGATGTCCATCCTCTCCGGCGTCGTACCTGACGGTCATGGGCTGGGACGCATAGATCGGGGACAAGGTTCGCAACAGAGTGTTATCGGCATCATAGAAGCGACCGACGATTCAGGCCGGGCTGACGAGCCGGTGGAGGTTAATTCCGGCGTTTATTGTTTCCAGTCTGATTGGCTGTGGGAAAACCTGAATCAGGTGAAGCCGGGCGATGGCCCAGAGCGATACTTGACGGATCTGGCGTCCATTGCCGCGGAGCTGGGTGATGGTGTGGCCGCCTTGTCGTCCAATGACCCTACCGAGGTTTTGGGTATCAATAACCGAGTGGAACTGGCCAACTTGGAAGACATCCAACGAAAGAAGATACGCGAACGGTGGATGCTGGAAGGCGTGACGATAACTGACCCATCTTCCGTGATGATCGACATGGACGTGAGCATCGGACAGGATACCGTGTTGTTACCGAACACCATGTTAGTTGGGAGCACATCGGTCGGAGCCAATTGCGAGATAGGCCCGGGCTCGGTTTTAAGAGACTCCACCGTGGGCAACGATTGCCGGGTTACATCCTCTGCAATGGAACATGCCGTGATTGAAGATGGGGTTGATATTGGGCCATTCAGCCACCTACGGCCTGGAGCTTATTTGGAGTCGGGCGTGCACATCGGAAACTATGTCGAAGTGAAAGAAAGTCGGTTCGCTGCCGGGGCAGTCATGGGTCATTTCGGTTATATAGGAGATGCGTCCATCGGGGCCAAGGTGAATGTGGGGGCCGGAACCGTGACCTGCAACTATGACGGCAAAGACAAACACCGTACCGTGGTGGAAGAGGGCGTGTTCGTTGGCTGTGACACCATGCTGGTTGCGCCGGTGACAATAGGCGTGAATGCCGTCACCGGGGCTGGCGCAGTCGTCACAAAAGACGTTCCAACGGCTAGACTGGCTGTTGGTGTACCTGCTAAAATAGTCGAAAGATAGGTGGTTCCAACTGACCTTTCGGTGATGCTTCCTGCAGGCGCAAACGGTGTAATGTCCTAGACGTGGGTTGACCGAGAGGACGGGGTGTTTGGATACAGATTATTTACCGCAAACAATAGTATTTGTCGCCTTCTCGATCCTGTTCTCGTACCTGAGCTTTGTTCGCTTGGGTGGGTCTGCTGGCCTCACCGGCAGAGATGAGAACGCCACGGCATTCTCTGAACCGCTCCTCTTCTGGCTGAAAGCGGCCTGCATCTTCGCTGCAATCCTCTCTGGCGTTGCCCTGATCCAAAATGTCGTTACGACTGATTGGTGGGCTATCTCCCTGATGGCAGTGGGACTGCTGACCGCTCTATTCTTAATAGACCGCATCGCCACCACCCTGGTTAAAAACCGACCGGCTCTCGCACGACCTTGGTTTGATGCCAGGACGACCGGCGGCACCCTTGTTGCCAATGGCGACGTGACCAATGGCAACGGCAACGGCAATGGCCACGGCCCTGTGGTGGTAGACGACGAGGAACCGGCTATTACCGATGAAGAGTTGATCAGGTTGGACGACCGCGATCGGGAAATGCTTCGGTCCATCATCAGGTTGGACGTCACAAACGTTCGAGAGGTCATGGTTCCTCGGCTGGATATGGCCGCCGTTGAAGCTGACTCTCCCCTCACCATGGTCGCTGAGACCATGGTGACCCGGGGCCACAGCCGCCTACCGGTTTACGAAGAGACCGTGGATAAGATTCTGGGTATCATCCACGCCCGTGATGTTATGGCTTCGTTGGCTTCAGCTAAAACAGACGATACATTACGTGTGCTGGTGCGTCCGGCTTTCATCATTCCTGAAACCAAGCGCGTTGATGACCTGCTTGAAGAGTTGCAAGAACGTCGCACCCAGATAGCCATAGTCGTCGACGAGTATGGTGGTACTGAGGGGTTGGTGACCATGGAAGACCTGCTGGAAGAGATAGTTGGTGAGATCGAAGACGAATTCTCTAGGTCCCGAGATTCTCAGGTTATCCACCAGGCGGACGGCAAGGTCCTGGTCGATGCCGGTGTCACCACCGAACACGTAGAAGAGATATTTGGGGCCAGTATCGACACAACAGAAGTCGATACGGTCGGTGGCTACGTCTATCACGTCCTGGGCAGGATTCCGCAGGCCGGAGATGTAGTAGAGACTGACCTTCTCCACATAGAAGTGGTCTCCATGCTAGGGCGCCGACTCCGCAAACTACGGATTCACCTAAAAGACCAAGAAGCCGCAGAACCAACACACTAATCCCAAGTCACGTTCAGTAATTAAAAGAGACACCTTTGAGAGGTGTCTCTTTTAATTGGCCGATATCGCCTTCGACTACGGATAGGCTGACGTTGTCATTCTTAGGCCGCAGCCGAAGGATCTCGTTGCCCCTGGGAACGCACAATGAACAAGGACAAAGAGGCCCTTCGCTTCTCTCAGGGTGACAACACAGAGAAGGCCAACCGCCCCACCCGAAAGTATCTGCCCCAACGTAGTTGGTTAGCGGAGGGCTATTAATTCGCCGCTAACCACCAACCTGTGGTCGTAGACGAAGCGGGGGACAGAGGACACCAGGTTGATATCTGCATCAGGGGTGGCGTCCAGCTTGAGGTCGTTCTGGTGGATCACCTGGCTGGCAAAAGCCTTGTACAAGAACTGGTTGATACCGTTGTCGGTGATGATGAAAACATCTTCACCGTTCCGAAGTTTGTCAGGAACCTGTTGCAGGTTGAAGAAGACAGAACCTTCACGGCTGATGGGGCTCTCGGTGTGGCCAAAAAACCACGACGTTCCAGGCTCTCCGGCGTTGGCCGATTCAGGGATGTGGCCAACGGTGTTGTCCGGGCTCTCATATGCCCGACTGTCACCCAGATCCAAGATTCCGAGTTCAGAGATGGTCGAATCCACTCCGATCTTCGGGATTATGATCCTAGTTGAGGAAGGAATATCCGTTAAAGTGGCGCCGGACTCGGCGATGGGTAAGAAGCCGTCTAGGAGGGCTTGCTCCTTGATGTAGGCGGGTTCGTAGTCGTAGAGGTTGCCCCATGAATCAGCAGAAACAGCCTTTCCGGGGAACAGGGTGATGTTGGAAGCGGAACTGCCGGTGATGGAGTCAACTAAACGCGGGACCATGGGGACCATGGGAACCATTACGGTAGACAGGTCGTCGAGGTTGGACATGGCGTTTGCCGAGTAAGCGTAGTAGGCACCACCGGATGCGAGCAACAAAAAACCGAAGACTAGAAGGAATATCCCTGTGAAGCTTGCGATATGTCGCTGCAAACGACCATGGATATGGAGATAATCGTAACCGGCTTCCATGCCACCTCCACCACACACCTTGCTCCCGGGAAGGAGCCCAGTACTTGGGGCTTATCTTAGTTAATTATCGAGGCCTTGGGGTGTTTGCACTGCCAGGGGAGATCGGTTCGTTCAGGTAGATATCGCCGTTGCGAATCTTGATATTGAACCCGCAAGACGGATTAATGCAGACCCAGGCTTTGTAATGGACCGCAGCCCCTTGACCGCCATAGTCCGAGAGAGGGACAAGACTCCCAACTTCACAATTCAGGCACTTGGGCATAGCCGATTCAGACACGGACTCCTCCTCCCGACTCGGAATAAGCCGAGTGTACCACCGCGTTTTGGGCGAGAACAACAAGATTGGGCACGATGTTTACTAAAAAAGACGAGCCCTGGCAACATGATAAATGGATTCGTTATTATGTCACTTGGGCTCATTCCTGTTCTAGGCGCGTATTTTTACTCCAAGAAGTCTTTCAGCTTCCGAGAGCGAGTGGGATGGCGTAATTTCCGTAACGCCTTGGCTTCAATCTGACGAATTCTTTCACGTGTGACGCCGAACTCACGTCCGACCTCTTCCAGCGTACGGCTGCGGCCGTCTTCAAGGCCGAACCGGAGTTGGAGTACCCGCGCTTCACGCTCTGTCAGAGTGTGCAATACCTCGCCAACCTGCTCTTTCAGCAGCTGGAAAGATGCCGCATCTGCCGGAGCCAATGCATTTCGGTCTTCGATGAAGTCACCCAGGTGGGAGTCCTCTTCCTCTCCGATCGGTGTCTCCAGTGAGACGGGCTCCTGAGATATCTTGAGGATCTCCTCAACCTTCTCCGGGCCAATCTCCATGGCCAAACCGATCTCTTCCGGAGTGGGCTCACGGCCGTACTCCTGAAGCAGTCGGCGGTGTTGGCGCATCAGTTTGTTGATGGTCTCAACCATGTGCACCGGGATACGGATGGTCCGCGCCTGGTCGGCAATGGCCCTTGTTATGGCCTGCCTGATCCACCAGGTTGCGTAGGTGCTGAACTTGTATCCTTTCCGATAGTCAAACTTCTCAACTGCACGTATGAGGCCGATGTTACCCTCTTGGATCATGTCCAGAAGGGCCATGCCTCTTCCGATGTATTTCTTGGCTACGCTGACCACCAACCGGAGATTGGCTTCGGTCAATCGAGCCTGGGCGCGTTCGCTTTCAGCATCGATCCTGCGGAAGTAGGCCCGGAACAATGGATCCAGTTCTTGCAAATCTGAGAAGCTGTTCAACTCCGACAGCTTGGCGTCCAATTGTGCCAGGGATGAATCTTCCAAGACATCCACGGCGTCCGGCGGTACCAACCAGGAACTCAAGGACAGGCCGATCACACGTTGGTAGACCTCATCGGAATAGTCGTTGAGATCGCCTGCCATTGCCTCCAGCATATCCACGGAGACTTCAGCGTCGATGGCATCACGGAGTTTCTTGTGGTCGGTGATCTGAGAGACGGTCAAGTTTTCAGGCAACCCTAGCTGCTCTGACAGGGATTGAACCAGGTCGCCAGCGTCAACCATTCGTTTCAACAGTCCGGCAGTGATCTCCCAGGGGCGAGGCGGGCGCCCTTCTTGTTCCGTTAGCTCGTTGCGGAGACCATCCAGGTGCTTACCTCCCTCGATCTTGCGGGCCAATGAACGCTCATCGGCGGAGGTCAGCAGACGGACTCGACCAATCTCACGGAGATACATCCGGACAGGGTCGTCGAGGACCTCAACAGATTCTGTCTCAGGCTCCCATTCGGGTTCCTCATCGTCATCTGACGCAGCGTCGGGGGAAGTGGCGGTGGTGGTGGTCGTCGTCTCGTTCCCGTCACCATCCTTTTCGGTCTGCCCGTTGTCCCAGGCCGCTTCGCTGTTGGATTCGGTTAGCGTAGCCGACCGGACACCGCCGGGCATGCCGTCACCGTCTGTTCCTTCTTCGTCGCGCACGGCGTCGACGTTCCGGAGGATGTCCAGAACCGGGTTGGGAGAATCCGAATCATCTTGCCTGGATTCTAAAAAGTCCTCTGGGGTCAATTCACTTGCGCTGTCTCTTCGTCTAACCATATTGCCTCCTCAGCCGGAGATTTTTTGAGTTGGGCCTCTCCGGAGGCCTTCGTTGTTCTTGATCCGCTCGTTTATCTCTAATACATAGCCGTTCTCACCATCTTCCACATCTGGCGGTGAGTCGGTAAATATTTTTACTTCTTCTGCCTTTCGATTCTTCAGG
>CAYVIG010000025.1:0-18382 GCA_964451445.1 uncultured Dehalococcoidia bacterium | reverse complement strand
AGCTAACGACCAGCCAGAGGCTAACTAACGACTACCTGGAGATAGCAGCCGCGCCGTCACGGACCCTGGGGATCAGTTCTTTCCCCCATTCGATGGTGTCCTGCATCGGATCAAAGCCCCTGATGATGAACGCGTCCGCCCCGACCTTGTGATAGGCCAACAAGGACTCCGCCACCTGTTCCGCAGTGCCCACCAGGGCAGTGGTGTTGCCGGCGGCTCCGGTGGTAGCTGCGATCGGCATCCAGAGGCGCTGATCGTGTACATCACCCTGCGCCGCAAAATCCAACAGCCGCTGCGAACCTTCAGACTGTAGCCGTGCCGGTTTCCGGATTCCAATGGTGTCGCCCACAGACGACTTTACACGGTCAAGAATTCCACGGGCCCGTTCCCATGCTTCACCTTCTGTATAGCCCAGTATCGGCCTCACAGAGACGCTGAATTTGATCGTCCGTCCGTATTTCCCTGCCGCCCGTTCCCGAATGTCTGATATCTGCCCTTTAATGGACTCCAGAGGTTCCCCCCAAAGGGCATACACATCTGCTCGTTTAGCACCGACCTCTTTGGCAATGTCTGATGCTCCACCAAAATATAGTGGCACGCTGGGCTGTTGGAAAGTACGGACTTCACTGAGGTTTTGCTCAAATCTATAAAACTCTCCGTCGTAATCGAAGGGAGATGTATCCGTCCACACCCGACGCATGATCTCCATGAACTCGTCCGTGCGGCGGTACCTAGCGTCATGGTCAATCCAATCGCCGTCCCTTCGCTGTTCAAGGTCGCTGCCGCCGCTGATGATATGCATGGCTATGCGTCCCTTGGTCAGTTGGTCCAACGTTGCAGCCTGGCGAGCGGCCAGCGTGGGAACGACGAATCCTGGCCGGTGAGCAATGAGGAAACCCAGGGTTTTGGTCTGTGACGCAGCGTAGCCTGCAACACCGAACCCCTCTGCCGTGGCTGAAGAATAGCCAATCAAGACCTTGTCGAACCCACTGACTTCGTGGGCTTGGGAGAACTCTGCAATGTAATCTGGGTCGATCCCGGCGGGTATCTCGTCAGCGGGATTTATTCCGCCACCAAACAGGCTGACCGTCACGCCACGGGAAGAATCCCGCTCCCGGTTGACGCCGATCATGCCCATAATCTCTACATCTGGCATTTGAAAAGCTCCAAACCTTAAACCTGTGCCTAGGTTCTCATGGAATGACGAGGCGGTGCAAACACGACGATTACACTGAGATCTTCCGTTATCGTGTGGAATCTGTGGTCGACATGCTCTCCCACGTAAATCACAGCACCGGGCCCAACCTCACGGTGTTCTCCACCGATCTCAATAGTTCCATTTCCGGACACTACATAATAGATCTCATCCTCGGTGTGCGGTGCCTGCGGGTCTATTGAGCCCGCCTTCAAGACGTAGAGGCCAACGCTCAGCCGATTGGCTTTGAAAAACTCGTGGTAGAACTCGCCGTTCGCATTGTGATCCTCGACTATTTGCTGCATGTCAAAAACATCCATCTTTCTCCTACCTTGGTTGGGTGTAAGTCAACGTGCCTGACTCCTTGTAATGCACCCGTAAATTTCCGAGTATAACATGGTGGTTGATAGGTGATGTCGACCAAAATATCCCAGGCACTGCACCAGACATCTGGTATTAAAAAAGGGTGGTGTGCTAACGTGGTGTTATGTCTACAGGAAGTGACAACGACCAGCCTGCGGAAATGGCGGAACAGGCCGATGAATCAATAACAGAATCTTTCCCTGAATCCGCTACAGGGCGGGTCGGCTCAACTCGACAGACTCTTCAGAGCTTGGGGGACGCTGCAGGGGACCTGGCCAGGGCCATGGGCCTACCAACACCAAAGGGCCAGACCCAGAGGGACGCGCTCATCCTAGCGGCGCACCGCGCCCTCGACGCCCCTGACCTAACCGGCATCAACATCAAAGCCCCAGAATGGGATAGTCACCAGGCTGAACTTGATGAACTACTTGCCGAGGGAACTGCACTCTCGAGCATCCGCATGGAATTCGATCAGTTCCTATCCCCCACAGCCTGGGTGATAGACGCCGAACAGATACGAGATATTCTGGTACATTCCGGCACAGGCCCGACACGCCTGCTCTCCGGTGACTACCGCCACGCCAGAAGCGTCCTTTCCGAGATATGCCTGAACTCTCCTCCCGACGAGTTGGCCGGGCAATTAACGCTTCTCAACGCTATCATCAACTCCCAGGACAAGGTCAGGGTTATGAGATCTCACTTGGCTTTGGCCGTAACCCTTTTCAGCCAGGGCCGCATCACCGGCCCCCAGTCCTGGCCTGGGCTTGAGAGCATTGCTATCTGGCGTCGCAACCTGGGAGAGGAGATCAAAGCTGAGTCCATTCCAGCTGGCGTGCTGGATTATTTAGGAACAGATTATTCCCCCGATGCCCTGTGCCCCATGGTCCGTAATTTGGAAACCCTATCCGAAGCTCACCAGACTCATGCGGCTTCGGTGGGCGCCAAGCTAGACGCGGCACGCAGGGACCTTCTTGATCTTGGTATGCGAAACCCACTGCTCAACTACCGGCTGCTCCGCTCAAGGGGTGCGCGTATCCAGGGGCACACACCGGAAGATGTACTGAACTCTCTGGTCGAAGAAGAGCAGACGGCGGCTCTATTACCGGAGACCGGACCTGAAGAAGGTTCCACAGGAACCCGCCGACGCAACTTTCAGCTAACGACTGCCCACCCAGCAGAGGAGTTGGACAGGCGTTTGACTTCCACTTACCGTCTGGCCAATTCCTTTATCCAAGAGCAGGGGGTTAACACCTTATTCATCGCACTCGGAATGTTGGGATGGGTGGACAACGGCGCAACCTCAGAAACACGCTACGCGCCTATAGTCCTGCTCCCAGTGTCTCTGGAGAGGACTCACCCTCGGAGAAGTTACCTCCTGCGCCACACAGGTGATGGCCCCGAATCCAATGTTTCGTTCAGAGAGAAATTAAGGCTGGAATTTGGGATTGAACTTCCTGAATTGCCGGAGACAGATGTACTGGATATCGGGGAGTATTTCGATTCTGTAGCTGAAGCCGTTAGCGGACTGAGGGGCTGGACCATTGATCGAGGGCGTGTTGCCTTGGGATTCTTCTCGTTCAGTAAGTTCCTGATGTATCGAGACCTTGACATAGAAACCTGGCCCGACGAAACTTCTCCATCTGAACACCCGATAATCGGATCCCTTTTGGAAGACGGGTTCGACGAACCGACCCCCGATGTGACCAGCGACAACGATCTGGATTCGATACTGGCACCTGGCGAAAGTTACCAGGTGGTTGACGCCGACGGCTCACAGACTCTGACCCTGTTGGACGTGAACCAGGGAATGAACTTAGTGGTCCAAGGGCCGCCGGGTACCGGGAAGTCGCAGACCATCACCAACATGATTGCTGAAGCCGTGGGTCGAGGCAAGACAGTGTTGTTCGTCTCCGAAAAGATGGCGGCCTTGGAGGTGGTGAAACGGCGACTGGATGGAGTGGGACTAGGTGATGCTTGCTTAGAATTACACAGCCACAAGACCGCTAAGAAGGTGGTGCTGGACGAAATTGCCCGCACGCTAGAACTGGGTCGCCCTCGCATCGGCGCTTTCACTGAAGACGTTACCGAACTCAAAAGCTTGAGGGACCGGCTCAACAGCTACTGTAATGCCATCAACCAGACCGTGGGCGATTCCGGAGTTACCCCTTTCCAGGCAGCAGGAGAACTGCTGGCGACCGGAAGTCTTTCGTCACCTGCTATTCCTATAAACAACATCAGCCGATGGTCCCAGGCAGAGTACCGTAGTAGACGGCGCCTGGTGGATGAACTACAAGCCAGAGTCAGCGCGATGGGGTCTCCCAAAGACCACCCCTTCTGGGGCACGGGTCTCACCGAACTCATGCCAGCGGACTTGGAAAGTCTGCGAACCAAATTGGAGGCCTACCAATCGGCGTTGCAGGCCATGCCCGAGCCTACCGACCGGCTGGTTCAGACCATGTGGCTGTCTGAACCGACCAAACTCGCAGAGACGGACATGCTTGCCGCCGCAGCACGAAGGGCGGCCGACGCACCGAACCTGGAACACCTCAACCACAAACACGCCCACTGGACCGAGCATCCGGAAGACATCAGGAGCTTAGTCGCTGCAGGCACGGCCATGGTCGCTCTCAAAGCAGAGTACGGTCCAGGTCTGCAAAGCCAAGCCTGGAAGCAGGACCTGGCGGCGGACAAACTGATTCTGGAAAACCAGGGAGCCAAACTATGGCGCTTCCTGAGTTCAGACTTCCGTCGTACCAAAGAACGACTCACCGGACTGCAACTCTCAGGTGGGAAGAGCGGCGTAAGAGATCTTTTAGCCATGGTCAAAGCGGTGCAATCGCACCAATACAACGAGTCAATATTCGAAGGCCACGGTTCCCTGGGAACCGAACTATTCGGCTCTAGGTGGAAGGGCGTCGACTCTGATTGGCCTCAACTCACGGAGGCCACCGATTGGCTGTTGAAACTCCACGAGGACGTTTCCGATGAGAAAATCCGCTCTGGTCTACTGAATTACCTCTCCTGGGGACCTGTTTCAAGTCGCTTAACGGAGATTGCAACCAACGTAGAAGTTGCTGCCAACAACCTCCGCCGAACGGCGTCTGACCTGGCTTCAGCTCTAGATCTAGATGTGCCTCGAAGATTCCAGATACCTGGAGACCTGGCCAACCAGGCATTTGAACAGCAGCTCCTACTGCCTTTGAACTGCCTGCCCAGGATGGAGGCGATCCATGACATGGTCCGTCTCAACGTGCAGGGATCCAATTGCCAAAACGAAGGACTCCAAGGGATACTTGAGGCCGCTTACGAGTGGACCACCGGCGAAACCGCCTTACCGGACATATACGACCGTGCCTGGTTCGAGGGTCTCTGGGACCGAGCGCACAGGGAACGGACTGAACTCCGCACCTTTGACGGTGCAGCCCATGAGCAGATCAGAGAGAGCTTCCAGAAACTGGACAGCCGGGTATTGGAACATAACCGCTCCCGTCTGGCCCAAGCCCACTGGGAGCGCATGCCGAGAAACCAGGGTGGAGGCCAACTGGCGGTGTTGCGGCGTCAGTTCGAGATGCGCCGCCGGCATCTTCCAATTCGCCGGTTGTTGGAACGGGCCGGAAATCCCGTTCAGGCCATCAAGCCCGTGTTCATGATGAGCCCACTGTCCATAGCGACCTATCTCAGCCCTGGGAGCATAAAATTCGACTTAGTGGTGTTCGACGAAGCCAGCCAGGTGAAACCTGTGGACGCTCTAGGCGCTGTGATGCGCAGCGACCAGGTTGTAGTCGTGGGAGACAGCCAACAACTTCCGCCGACGCCCTTCTTCGAGACGGCCGGCTCGGTGGAAGAGACCACGGAAGAGGAACTGACCAGTGATATCGAAAGCATCTTGGGATTGTTTGCCGCTCAAAACGCCCCCGCCAGGATGCTCCGCTGGCACTACCGGAGCCGCCACGACTCGTTGATCGCATTCTCCAACCAGGAGTTCTACGGTGGAAGCCTGGTCTTGTTCCCCAGCCCAGATGCTAGCAGGCAGGACACCGGTCTGTTCTACCATCATCTCCCCGAGACCGTTTACGGGCGCGGAACCACCGGCTCCAACCCTCTGGAGGCCCAGGCTGTGGCCAGAGCGGTGATGGAACATGCCAGAGCCAGGCCCGACCAGTCTCTCGGTGTGGCAGCCTTCAGCATGGCCCAGACCAGGGAGATACTCGACCAACTGGACGCACTTAGAGAAGCCGACCCATCCAAGGAGAGCTTCTTTTCCTATCATCCGGATGAGCCTTTCTTTGTGAAAAACCTGGAAACGGTGCAGGGTGATGAACGGGACGTGATCCTGGTCAGCATCGGCTATGGTCGGGCCGCCGATGGTAGGGTAGATCTGAACTTTGGCCCGTTGAACAGGGAAGGCGGCGAACGCAGACTCAACGTCCTGATCACCAGAGCACGTAGACGCTGTGAAGTCTTCACCAACATGACCGAAGACGACATCAATCTCAACCGCACCAGTTCGCAAGGTGTCAGGGCCCTGAGGACGTTCCTGGCCTTTGCTAACAGTGGCGTGTTGGATGTCTCCTCGGAGGAGCTCGAACCCGAGGATGAGATCCCTCCCGCAGACGGGTTCCAGAAGTCAATGGCCGAGACCATTTCCAATAAGGGATACATGGTTGCGGGATCCCTGGGATGGGGTACTGGAACTGTTGACTTGGCAGTCTCCGACCCCGAGCACCCCGGGCGCTACATACTTGGAATAGAATGCGACGGCCCGACCTACGACAGTGCTAAATCAGCACGCGACCGTGACCGTCTACGCCCTCAGGTCCTGGAAGGCCTAGGATGGAGGCTCCACCGTGCCTGGAGTCCTGAGTGGGCCAGCAATCCACAGAGAGAATTGGAACGGAATATGGCGGCCATCGATTCCTACGAACCGCCCCAGCCAACGGCGATACCAGTACCGGAACAACCAGTCACCACTGAACCTCTCTCGCCGATCACCAGAGATGATGTTCACGAGCCGGAGCCAACCGTCCAGGTGGCCAAATATCAGATTGCCAAACTGAAACTAAAGGCGTCAGACAAAGACTTGACCACGGCCACCTCTATATCTCTGCTACTCTGGGCCGCCAGGGTTGTTGACGCGGAGAGTCCTGTGCACGTCTCAGAGACCTCCCGCCGCATCTATGCTGCAGCTGGAGTCACCAGACCTGGCAAGAATTTGCAGGCGACCATGGATGAAGCGATCGAGCGTCTGGTCGGGACCGGAAGGGTGTCACGGCGTGGTGATTTCCTCTGGAGCAATGACATGACCCAGCCGCCAGTACGTGACCGGGCGGATCTCACCGCAGCCACCAGGAAGCTGGACATGGTTTGCGATGAAGAACTGGAAGAAGCCATCTGCTTCGTGGTGGAGCAGTCCTACGGTATCGCAAAGGGGAAAGCGCCCGCGGCAGTGTTCAAGCTGCTGGGGTACGGCCGCACCAACCAGGCCATGAAAGACCGGTTCAACGACCGGGTAAACAACCTGTTATCAGATGGCCACCTCAGGGACGACGGCGAACACCTGTTGCCGGCCGTCCCCTTAAGCAACTAGTTGAATTTAAGCCGTTCCCGATATCCGGTCCAGGTTACCGTAGAGGTCTGGGTCTAAATCGCGGCCTTGCAGTGCTGGTGAATCGACGGCAAACCGATGAGCGCGAAAGACCGAATTAGCCCGGCCATCTGCGCTTCCCCCAACTACCCGACCGCTGTCAGCAAACAGTGGATTTATGAATTCCCAGACGATCTGGTTGCCCATGGTCACATCGATGACCTCGGTGGCCCCTTCACAGATGAGGGTATTCCCGTTGGGCTGCCTTTCCGCAGGGATTGTCCGGTAGCTATAGAGGGGGACGGCTGGTTCTCCCCGGTAATCCCAGACGATCTCGTTGCTTGTCGGGTCGATCTCCACGATCCTTGAGTAGTTGGTGATGGGTGCTCCTCGGTGAGAGCCGTTATCAAACAGCAGAACGTGTTCGTTACTCCGGGAGCTGGGATGGTGCTGACCGGATAGGTTTCCCGGCCTCATTTCCGGGTGAACTTACCGCTGTCTCGACCCACGATGCCCAACGGTACTAGTCTGCTGGAAACTCGCTATATAGCTGCCGTCTGAAGTCACATTGATACTGTTGCCATGGGTCCACTCACGGCGGCTTCCAATGGACAGATCAAATCTTCCTAATAGTCCAGGTACTCCCAGGACTTCCACTCGTGAACAACCTGGCCTGGAGATGTGAATTCGCACACCACGTCGCCTAACATCTTACCGCGATCATCGACAGTCGAAAAACCGCCCTCCACCCTGAAGGTGGTGTCCGAAGACAACTTCTCCCACATCATTGCGGCCGTGTTGCCGCTCTCCAGTCTCTGGAAGGCATGGTGCATCCAGGGTTTTCCAATTGCCAGACCACGTTTCCGTCGCAGCCCAGCTCCACAAATCCACCAGAGTGGCCATCGATGCCGGACATGGGGCCGGTTGCTGTCGGAGGGTGGGTGTAGAACAGGCGGTTGCCGTTTGGCAGAAAGTTAGCGTGATTAATCCCACCGGGCCAATTCCGGCGGTGGTAGATACGGCCATTCAAGTCGATCAGATTGGCGTCGTGTCCCCGCACATTGGAGAAAAGGGTGTAACCCCGGTAGCAATATTGGGGAGCCTGATAAATAAGCACATTGGGGTGGTGGAGAGACAAGCCCATTGTTCCTCCGATTCATGCCCTAGTATTTTCTGACAACTAATTACTGGATGGCAGGACTGGCGGTGCAGGAAGAGGAGGATGCAGATTATTGGTATATCAGGACCTGGAACCTGCCCCAGGATTCAGGATTCTGGTGGTAAAGAAATGACTCAGCCCAACGGCTATTGGAATAGCCACAGCATAGATCGCCAGGTTCACAGAGTATCCGGCTGGCCAGGTGAGTACCGGAATAGCGATCAAAAAGACCGCCAAGGAATATATGACCTTGCGGGTGATCGAGAGCAATATCAGGCCGAATACACCCACCGGAATCCCCACCATGGGCATAGAAGCTATCAGCACACCAACGGCAGTCGCGGCGCCGCGCCCGCCCCGGAACTTCAAATGCACGGGGAAGTTGTGCCCGGCCAGGGCCGCGCCACCAGCCATCATCTCCATGCCGATGTTATCCACTAGGAGCTCGGCCAGCAAGATCACCAATGCGCCCTTGATTATGTCGATGGCTCCCACTGCCACACCGGCCTTGGCTCCAACGCTACGGAACACGTTGGCCGCGCCGCTGTTGTTGTCACCAAGGTCTCTGATGTCCTTCCCGAGAATATAGCGGGTGAATATATAGGCAGTCGGTAGACTCCCTATCGCGTAGCAGAGTAAACCAAGCCAGACCCAGGTCAAATTACAAAACTCCAGAATAAGTTAGTGAGTGGGCACCAAAACAACAAGGGCGTCGGATAAATCCGACGCCCGTTTAATCAGCTATTCGGTTGCACCAGTGACATTACTAGGCCGGTACGGTTTGGGGAGTCACTTCGGTGCACCAGTGCAGGTACTTGGGGTTCCTACCGGCCACGATGTCAAAGTACATCTTCTGCAGCGACGTGGAGACCGAGCCGGGTTCTCCGTCGCCGATGTTGCGGCAGTCCAATTCTACGACGGGTGTCAGGTGAGCGGCGGTCCCGCTAAGGAATATCTCATCACAAAGGTAAAGCTCGCTGCGGTCGATGCTCCGTTCCACAACCTCGAGACCCAATTCATCTTGTGCCAGTTGGATGATAGTGTCCCTGGTGATGCCAGGCAGAGCATTGTCTTCCAGGCTGGGAGTGTGTAGTTTCCCACCGGCAACCATGAACACATTCTCCCCAGAACCTTCCGAGACGTGACCGTCCTGGTTCAGGATGATTGCCTCGTCAAAACCGGCCAGGGTGGCCTCGGTCTTGGCCAGCATGCTGTTCACGTAGATACCGGCGCTCTTGATCTGGGTCGGGATCATGTTGTCATCAACCCGACGCCAAGATGAAGTGCAGCAGCGGAGGATGTCCGTGCCCAGGTAGTTTCCAAATGGTACGGTGACCAGTGTGAAATCGCTGGCCAACTCCTGAAGTTTTAGGTTCGCCACTACCTCAGCGCTCTTATAAGCCAAAGGTCGGATATAGATGTCAGACTGGTGACCGTTACGGGTCACTAGGTCGACGGTGATGTCGCAGAGTCGTTCGGCGGTATAGGGAATGTCCAGCAACAGTATCTTGCAGCCGCGAATCAAGCGTTCGTAGTGCTCACGCATGCGGAATATGAACATCTTGCCCTGTTCCTCGTTCCAGTTGCCTCGTATACCCTCGAAAACGGCCGTTCCATAGTGCAGAGCGTGAGTGGTTACACTCACCTTCGCCTCATCCATCGGTACCACTGCGCCCTGGAAAAAGGCGTGCGGTTTCAGATTGCCATTGACGGATGTTGCTTTATTTGTGCCCACAGTTCGGCTCCTATTGTTTGGAATGTGCGCTAAATTATAGTCGGACGGCCACAGCCAGTACAACCTATACTCAGATGCGGGCCAACTGCCCCACCTATTTCGACTTATACACTCGAGGGAACGACCATCCGGAACGCACTGTCGGGAACATAGCCTTTAGAATGCTGATGCCTGTAACAGTGGAGGCTGTGTTGAAACAGTGGCTTTGATCACTAACCAGAGCAACAACGTAGCGATCAGGGTAATCTCCTCTGGTTCCCTAACCACCCAGGAAAGCCTTCTCACTCAAATCGGTGTGTACGTAACTGATTCTGGTCTCCGTGGGTGAGGGAAATTCCTTCGGGCACTCAAACGTGGATGTCCTGGGACGCTAGTTCAACCAAACGGGCTTTGACCGTGTCTACCATACTGACCGCAACAAAGATGTGGAGTTTGTGACAGACGACCACGAGTTATGAGTCAATTCTGAAAGAGAGACCTACCAGTGAATTGTTAAGACGTCTTCAGGACGCTCTCCAAATAGCCTGAGGTATACTTGAATTTGAAGCCTGGACCACGCTTGATTGGGCTTACGATCTGATAAAAGGAACAAAGAACAATTGTCTGAATACTCCAGACCGGACGGACGGTCCTGGGACCAACTTCGGCCCGTGACCATCACGCCCGGATACCAGAAATACGCCGAGGGTTCGGCCTTGATCGAGATGGGCACTACCAAAGTCCTTTGCGCCGCCTCAATTGAGGAGCGAGTGCCAGCATTCATGCGCGGCGAGGGCCGCGGCTGGGTCACCGCCGAATACTCCATGCTGCCACGGGCAACCAACACCCGAAGCACCCGCGAACGGGAGTCCGGCAAAATCAGCGGACGCTCCCAGGAGATTCAGCGCTTGATTGGCCGTTCACTCCGCGCGATCACCGACCTAGGTGCACTTGGGGAACGGACCGTAAATATCGACTGCGATGTGATCCAAGCCGACGGAGGAACACGCACCGCCGCCATCACCGGAGCCTATGTAGCCCTCAATCAGGCCCTACAGATGCTGGTCAAAAACAGGGTGTTGGCCCAAGTGCCGTTGCTCTGCCCGGTGGCTGCCATCAGCGTGGGTATCCTTGATGGGGAGCTTCTTCTTGATCTTTGCTATGAGGAGGACTTCGCCGCGGATGTGGACTTCAATGTTGTCCTCACATCCCAGGGTGGATTGGTGGAGATTCAGGGCGCCACCGAAGGAGACCCATTCCCCCGCCACCAGGTGGATAAGGTACTCTCCTTGGCTTCCAGGGGAATGGAAGTCCTCTTCCAGTTCCAGCGGGAAGCGGCCCATACGTTTCAATCGCCATGAGAAATTCGCTAATTATTAAGGTCTTGGCCTTGGCGGTGATGACCATGCTGATCACCATCGCCTGTATCAATGACGACTCTGAACCCACATCTCCCGCTGCAGTTCCAGCTGCAACCAGACTTGAGGATGTGAATATTGGCAGCATCCAGATGCTGCAGCTGCCCAACATCGCCGACACCGTAGAACAGGTGCGTACTTCTGTGGTGTCCATCGTGGCCCAGGTCACCACCCAAGACCAGTTTGGTCGGCGGGGGACCAGCTTCGGCAGCGGCACCGGAGTTATCTTCGATGAATCGGGCCTAGTGCTGACCAACAATCACGTGATCGAGAACGGGATTCAGGTCGTCGTGACCCTGGATGACGGAGCCCAAGTGGAAGCCGAGATCGTCGGCGCAGACAGGCTGTCAGACCTAGCCGTCCTGCGACTGCCGGGAAATGATTATCCGGCATTGCCCATAACCCAGAACAGGAGTCTCCGCGCCGGTGATTGGGTGATTGCCATCGGCAATGCGCTGGCGCTGCCTGGTGGCCCCACAGTCACCGTTGGCGTTGTCTCGGCATTAGGTAGGGCTATAGAAGCGTCTCCCGGCATAACGCTCTACGAGCTGATTCAGACTGATACGTCGATCAACCCCGGCAACAGCGGTGGCCCGCTGATCGACCTGAAAGGAAACCTGGTGGGCATCAACACAGCCGTCCTCAGAGGCAGCAGCGGGGTGGCGGTGGAGGGAATCGGATTCGCCATCAATATGGAGACGGCCCAGCAGGTGTCCGACCAACTGGTCGAATTGGGACACGTGCGCTGGGCCTGGATGGGTGTCTTCCTGGCTGACCTGATACCAGAGATCGCCGCAGAGGTGGGCCTCCCCATCCGTGAGGGAGTGATCATCAGGGACACGGTGTTGAACGGCCCGTCCCATATCTCCGGGATGATTCCCGGAGATATCCTGGTAAACATAGCCGGACACGACATTGCCACCATCACCGATCTGACTCGACTCTTGAAGCAGGAATTCAACGCTGGTCAGACAGTGGGAGTGGAGATATTCCGGGTCGTAGATGGCGTCGGTTCCCGCGTAATGCTCGACCTGACATTGGGTGAACGGCCACAGCAATAGGACTCAATTCCAACGATCGTTAAACGAAAAAGGCCCCCATTACGGCGGGCTTTTTTCAATTGCCACCGGTTTTTGTTTAGGTGGTCTCGACACCGTCCACATCCAAGATCACCGTGGGCAGGTCCAGCTCCCGTAGTCCGGTCTCGATCTGCTGACGGTCTCCCACCACCAGTATCTTGAGCTGGTCTGGGCGGATCAATTCCTGGGTGATGCGGTGCACATCATCCAGGGTCACCGACTCCACATTGGATCTTACGGTCTGCAGGTAGTCATCGGGCAGTCCGAACTGCACCATCTGCAGCACCTGCCCCATGATGGCCGCAGGCCGTTCAAAGTTGGCAGGGAAGCTGCGTAGGACACTGGCCTTGGCGTTTTCCAGTTCCTCCCCGCTTATGGGTCTTGAGCTTTTCACTTCGTTGAATTCTTTTAGCGTCTCAAAAACCGATTCCTTTGTGACTTCCGTCTGTACGGAGCCTCCGGCCAGCATCAGTGACGGACCGCGATACCATTGGACGTGGGACTGGTACCCGTAGCTGTAGCCCTTCTCCTGTCGGAGGTTCTGGTTCAGCCTGGCCGAGAACTGACCGCCAAAAGCGTAGTTCATCAAAGTAAGTCCCAGATAGTCTGGATGCAATCTGGGTATGGTGGTGTGCATGGCGCGGATGACCGACTGGGGCGCCCCGGGGCGGTTAACTAGGTAGATGGTAGCTGCGCCGTCGGTAGGCACAGCTTCAGTGCGGCCTCTTGTTGAGTCGCTGGCGGCTTTCCAACTGCCAAACACAGACTCGGCCTGTTTTACGACCTCGTCGATGCTGACATCACCCACAACTATCAGGTTGGCATTCTCTGGGCTGTAGTCACGGCTGAACTGACGCATCATATCGTCACGGGTCAATGAACCGATGGAATTTTCGGTGCCCGATAGAGAGTGGCCATAGCCCGATTCCCGGTTGAAGACCAGGCCGGCCATCAACTGCTCAGCCACAGCGTTTGGCTCGTCTTTGCCCCGTCTCAGCTCCGTTAGATGCTCCCGCCGTACCCGTTCCACCTCATGGTCAGGGAAGTTCGGATTCAGCACCAAGTCCGCGGTCAGTTCCAAAGCTGTTGGGAAGTGCTTGGTCAGGGTTTCTGCCGATAGGAGTGTGTACTCGCGGCGTCCATCGGACGAGATCCTGGAGCCGATAAACTCGAAGGCCTGGGCGATCTCCTGGCTGGACTTGCTGTTGGTGCCTTCCGGCAGCATCTGGGCGGTGAACCCGGCCAAACCAGGCAGGTTTTCTGGGTCACGGGAAGCACCGGCATCCATGAGCACACCGAAGGCCACTATTGGAAGGCCCCGTTGTTCCACGACCGATATGCCCATACCATTGGAAAGGGCGGTTTTTGTCGGAGTTGGCGGTGTGAATACCGGCTCGCTCTTTGGCGGCGGCATCACCGTGCGGTCGATGGTGACGGTGGCCGGAGAAAGGGTCGGCTCAGGGAGAACATGCAGTCGCACTTGGTTCTCGCCCAAGACGCTTTCGGCAACCCGAATCACATCTTCACACGTGACAGACATATAGCGATCCAGGCTGGTATTGATCAGTTCTGGATTATCCGAAAATACGCTGAAATGATTTAGCTGGTCAGCCCGGCCGCCAAACCCGCCGATGCGGGCCAGTTGCCTAAAGTGGCCAGCTTCGAGCCGGTTCTTCACCCTAGTCATCTCTTCGTCGGTAGGTGGTTCACGAAGTAGACGGGCCATCTCAGCTTCTGCAGCGGCTTCAACCTCTGCCAACTCATGCCCTTCAGCGGCAGTTACCTGCAGCACGGCCTGTCCGGCAATCTCAGAGGAGTGGTAGCTCATGTGAGCGCTCTGGGCGATCTGCTTCTCATAGACCAAGGATTTGTGCAAGCGAGAGGTCAACCCATCGGACATTATGGCCTGGTAGATCTCCAAAGGCGCATCGTCGATATCCCCTTCTGGAGGAGTAGGCCAGGCGATGTAGGTCCTTGGCAGGGTCACCTTGTCCCGCATCTCCAAATCGATGCGACCGCTCAGGCCCGAATCGTGTCGGCCTCGGCGCGGCACCGACTCGCCAGGAGGGAGGTCGCCGAAATAGTGGTTGACCTGCTCCAGAGCCTCTCCCATATCGATGTCACCGGCGATGGCCAGGCTGGCGTTGGTGGGAGAGTAGAACCGCTTGAAAAAGTTCTTGATGTCATCAAGAGTTGCGGCATCCAGGTCTTCCTGGGAGCCGATGGTCATCCAGTGGTACGGGTGAGGCATGGGATAGAGGGCTTCTTGAATATTCCAATGGGCCATGCCGTAGGGCCGGTTCTCGTAGGACTGCCGTCGTTCGTTCTTCACCACGTCCCGTTGGATATCAAGTCGTTCCTGATCCAGGGCGTCAAGCAGGAATCCCATGCGGTCGGATTCCAGCCAGAGGGCCAGGTCCAGGTAATTGGTGGGCACATCTTCCCAGTAGTTTGTCCGGTCTGGGGTGGTCGATCCGTTTAGGTTGGCTCCGGCTTTTTGGAGCGGCTCAAAGTGGCTGCTGTTGTGGTGCTTGGAACCTTCAAACATCACGTGTTCAAACAGGTGGGCAAATCCCGTCCTGCCCACTTCTTCGTCCTTAGAACCCACGTGGTACCAAACATTCACGGCCACAACGGGAATCGTATTGTCGCGGTGGAGGATCACGTCCAGTCCATTGGACAGTGTGTGTTTTTCAAAAGCGATGGTTACCATCTGCAGAAATCCTTGAGGGTTTCGGGTAGTGTCAGCCACCCCATCTTACGGTGGGCCAGCACCGTTGTAAACCAAAATCAGCCCCTGACAATCGCGTCAAAATCAGAGCGTTTGACCTGATTCTAGCCCCCCGTTACATAAAAAAAACAGGCCCCGAATATCCTCGGAGCCTGTTGCCAGATTCGAATTCTGAGCGCTGACGGCTGTTAGCTGACAGCTATATCAGAGAACTAAGACCCTTCTTTGTGGTGGTAGTAGTTCTTGTCGGTCCGCTCTTCAAAGGGCAGAGTGGCCTTGTTCTTGGCGATCTCTTCAGCGCCCCAGAGGTTGGAGAACTTGAGGGCCCGAGGGCAATGACCGTAGGACTCCTCCACCTCAACCAACATCCCTTGCAGGTGCTTGGAATTGTCGTCGGTCTCGTAGAGGGAAAGCTCGATGTTCTGCTTTTCCAGTTCCTCTTTGCTGACGATGCTGACCTTGCCGTTGACCCTTACGGTGTCATTGATGCCGGGGATGAAGAAGATCAGACCGATGTATGGGTTGTCGTCGATATTCTGGTAGGACTGGAACAGCCTGTTACCGGCCACATCAGGGAAAAGCAGGTGCTTCTCTCCCAGCACTTTCACGAACCCGGGTTTACCACCTTTAGGCGAGGCGTCACAGCGGCCGTCGGCGTCGGCGGTGGCCATGATGGCGAATGGGGCGTTTTGGATGAACTCTCGGACGTAGGGAGTCAGGTGCGACTTCAATTTCAACACTGCTCGGTCGGATGGGGCGCCAAATTCCTCGTGGAACCGGCTATCGCCTACGGTCTCTCCGGTGGAGGTTTCTCGGATAGTAGTCATGTCAGGAGACTCCTAACGCAAAATACTGGGTATTGTGGGTATTGATAGATTAGATTTTAATGGCCCAGGCTTGTTTCATCAAGACCGCTATTTGGCTTCCGACGCCACGACCTCGCCCATCGCCTGCGCCAATCTCTGGCAGTCCCCAATGGGGAGGATCCCTATCCGGATGTATTCCGGCAAGCCAAATGAGGTGCAATCCCGAACTACAAACCCCTTGGCCAACAGTGACGACCGCCACTGTGGAGCATCGCCAACCTTCACCAAAATGAAGTTGGCTTGAGACGAAGGGACTTCAAATTCCAGGCTCTTCAGCTCATCAGAGAGAAACTTCTTGGCGCTGAAAACTGTCGCCCTGGCACGGGGAAGATAGTCGGCGTCATTCAGAGCCGACGCACCAGCTTTTTGCGCCAGGGTATTCACGCTCCAGTCCGGTTGGAACTCCCGCAGCCTGGCCACCACATTCTCAGACGCCAAAGCGTAGCCCAAGCGCAGGGCGGTCTGGGCATAGTCCTTGGTCATGGAGCGCACCAGCGTCACCTCGGGCCGGTCCAACAACGGCAGTGAATCCCAGGGTTCTTCCACAAATGCCAGGTAGGCTTCATCGACCACCAGCAGGCCGCCAGCGTCGCGAGTAGCGTCAGCCAGAGACTCGATCTCCTGGCGGGACAGGTACACCCCGGTGGGGTTGTTGGGGTTGCAGATCAAGACGATGTTCGGCTCGTTTTCAGCAATAAGCTCCGCTGCACTATCGATGTCCCAACTGAAATCTCCTTCAAGATTGGCGCCGAAATTCAGGATTCGGGCATCTGCCAAGCGGCAAGCCCCGTCATATTCACCGTAGGTCGGAGTCATCAACAGTGCGGTGCCCTTATCTGGCTGTTGCGACAGAAAAACCCTTGCCAGCAGATGGAATATCTCGGTTGAGCCATTCCCGACCAGCACTCGCTCGATTGGAATCTCTCTTTCGGGAGTCGAGAGATGTCGGCAGATGGTCTCGCGCAGTTCCAGACACTCCGGGTCTGGATAGCGACTCAGGTCAACGCTGCGCATGGCATCCCAGACTCCCTCGGGCGGGCCAATCGGGCTGATGCTGGCGCTGAAGTCCAGTACGTCCTCCGGCTTCAGGCCGAGAGCACGCAACTCACTGGGACCGATGCTCCCATGCACGGGTCGACGTCTTGCGGGGTTTTGATTTGATTCGTTTGGCATTCTGCTTGGACCTAGATGATGCTACCCCGAAGGTAGACTATTGCGAACGCTATCGCCATCCCAAAAAAAGCGACCATGTACATTGACTGAACGGTCCGTGTGATGTCCTCGGGTTCTATCTGCCGGTCGGGCTCGCCCAGCTTGTAGCCCAGTGCGGGGTCGTCTTTTTCAAGTTGAACACCCAATGCCCCGGCCATGCCAGCCATGGTCCATCCGGCGTTGGGGCTTTGGGTGCGGCCGTGGTGCCGCCACATGGTGCACCAAGCCCGAGAGATATTTTGACCCGGCAGCAACCCGGCGGAGAGGACCAACAAAAACCCCGCGACCCGCGCTGGGATCAGGTTGACCAGGTCGTCCAGTTTGGCCGAAGCCTTACCCAAATACTCGTAGACTCCCCGGTAGCCTATCATACTGTCCAGCGTGTTGATCATGCGAAAGGCGAAGGCCCCAGGCAGGCCGAACAGCGCGAAAAATATCCAGGGCGCTAAGAAGCTGTCATTGATGTTTTCAGAGACGGACTCCACGGTAGCCGCAGTCGCCTGTGCGGCAGTCAGTTTGGACGGGTCACGGCTGACCAGCGACGACATCCTCCCCCGAACTTTCTCCATGTCGCCCCGCCCCAGGTAGGTGCGAATCAAAGCGGCTTCCTTGTGTAACAACCGAACGGAGAATGTGGTTTTCAGGAGAGCCGCGGCAACCAGGATGTAGGCAACGGTATGAGCCTCTTTCAGCCAGAATGCGGTGAAGTAGGCCGCCACTCCCCAGATGAAGGGCAGGATTGACGCCATCAACAACCCTGATATCAAAGCAGGGGTGCCCTCTTTGGGCAGACGCTTCTCCACAAAGCCCAGCATCCGTCCCATCCAGACCGTTGGGTGCGCGCGCATTGGCGGTTCACCAAGGGCCAGGTCGATCAGTCCAGCCAGCGCCAGCACCGTCAGGTCGTCAGTACCTGTGAAGATCAAAACCTATCCAGCAGGTCTGGCAGTGGCTCCAGCCATTCTTGGGCGGCCAGGGCGGTTGCGATGATTATGACCGTCATCTCGATGATCTCATTGGCTGCCCCGTAGGCGTCGCCGGTGAGACCGCCCAGGGATTTG